>VGQX01000012.1 GCA_016882305.1 Cyanobacteria bacterium K_Offshore_surface_m2_239 | reverse complement strand
CAACGAAGCGGGCTCCCTGTATCGCCACACCATTGCTGGCCTCACCCACACCCTGCGCATCAGCGACCAGCCCGCGCGCTTCGCCCTCCAGGAGCCGGGACGCCAAAGCTGGACTCCCCTGCGCAACGCCGCCGTGCGGTTTTCGACCAACACGCTGTGCATTAATGACACGGACCTCTGCGTCGTCAACCCCAACTATCTGAACAGCCTGTTGCAGGAACGGCAGGATTTTCGTGGTCGCGATCTGGTGCGGGTGCACTTCGCCGCCAGCGGGCGCGTTGACATCCTTTGCTACGACGGCGGTTGCGACCTGATCAAGGCGCAGGGAGAGGGCAAGTGATGGCCGGACCCGTTCAACCATTCCTGGGTCTGGCGACCGCCGCTCTGCTGGCGATCGCCGGCACCCTTCCCGTCGTGGCAATCGCGAGTGCCTCGGATCCCTCCGCCCCGACAGCTCCACCCAGCCTTCTCGCCCGGGGCGGTGGGGGTGGAGGCCGCGGGGGTGGAGGCGGACGCGGGGGCGGGGGTGGTCGTGCGGGAGGGGGCGGACGCGGCGGGGGTGGTCAGGCGCGCACGGGGTTCAGCGGCGGAGGCTCGTTCACCCGGGGCGATCGGCAACCCAGCGGGGGCTTCAGCAGCGGGGATCGGCTCAACCGCGTGGGCAATCCCTCCATCCGGCAACCGGTCAGCCGACCCGCAGACGGAGCGGCGCGCCCGGCACGGCCCGAAGCAGGACAACGGCCCAGCCAGCCGCTGCAGCGACCCGGTGGCGGGCCAAGCGCAACGGATCGCCGCGCGGAGCTGGGGGATCGCACCCTGAATCGCGACGGCGACCGCACCCTCAATCTCGATCGGGGAGATCGCACCCTCAACATCGATCGCGGCAATCGCTCGATCCAGGTGGATCGCGACTGGAATCGACAGGTGAACATCGGCGACATCAACCTCCATCCGGGCTGGGCACGACCGGGCTGGGGGGTGGCCCGGCCCTGGAACTGGGGTTGGTATGGCGGCTGGAGCAATCCCCCCTGGGGCTGGTGGGGGGCCCGAGCCGCCGTCTGGGGGATCGGCACCCTGGCGACAGCGGCGATGGTCAATGCCGCCGTGAACGAGGCCGTCAGCAACGATGTCACCTTCATCGTCGTCCCGAACAGCGACTACCAGCTGCAGTTCGGCACGGTGCAACCCACCGGCAACGGCTCCGTGACCTTTGTGGTCACGGAAGCTGGCACCAGCTGGCAGCTGACGGCCGACTGCAACGCCGGCACCCTCAACGGTCGCCTGCCCAACTCCTCCCAAGAGGCGGAGTTGCTCAATGCCGCCTGCCAAGTGGCCTTCGGGCAGGCCAGCTGAATCCGCCGCGAAGGGTCCCCCGCGAATCCCCCGATGAATCTCACCAACGAGCTCGCCAAGGAACGCAACCGGGAGGCGGCGGAACGCACCCTGATGGCCTGGATTCGCACGTCCCTGTCGCTGATCAGCTTCGGGTTCGGCGTGGACAAGGTGATCGGCGCCATCAACCGCAGCCGCTGGGGCGACTCCGCCCGCGCCGACCTCTCCGTGCGGCTGATGGCCATCGCCTTCATCGTCACCGGCATCGGCGCCCTCGCTGCGGCCACCCTCCAGCACAAGCGCATCCTGCGGCGACTGCGGCACGATGAATTCGTCTATCACGAACACACGTCCCTGGGCATCGCCACCGCCGTGGCCCTGATGACCATCGGCGGCCTTTGCCTGTTCATCCTCATTCGAGGAGCCAGGACATGATTGCCGCCCTCCAGGACGTCCTCGAACCGCTCGGCACGGCCACCCGACTGCTGCTGGAAGCCCTCTCCGTGCTCACGGTGCTCTACGGCCTCGTGGCCCTGAGCCGCCAGGCCATCGCCCGTCGCGGCCGCCACCGTCACCTGCCCGAACGCCCCTCCAACCTGGCGCGCCTCACCTTCGGCAGCTGGCTGGCCCTGGCCCTGGAGTTCCAACTCGCCGCTGACATCGTCGCCACCACCATCAGCCCCAGCGAAACCAACCTGATCCAGCTGGGCGTCATCGCCGTGATCCGCACCGTGCTCAATGTGTTTCTGGGCAAGGAAATCGAGGCGGAACTGCGCTGGGAGGAGCAGGGCTCCCGCCGCGCCGCCGCTCGCGGCCTTGCGCCCTCCAGCGCCGCGCCGCCCTCCAGCTCCATGCCGCCCCCATGACCCTCGCCACCCTGCTGCTCCTGCTGATCAAGATCAGCCTGATCAGCCTGATGATCGCCCTGGGCCTGCAGTTGCGGCCCCATCAACTGATGGCGCAACAGCGGCGGCCCTGGCTGGTGCTGCGGGTGGTGCTCGGCTCCTGCGTGCTCGTGCCCCTGGTGGCCTTGCTCCTGCTGAAACTTCCCTGGGCCCTCCAGCTCTCCCCCGGCGCCCGTCTGGGGATCGCCTTGATGGCCCTCAGCCCCAGCGCCCCCCTCACCCTGCGGAAAGCCGGCGCCAAAGGCGGCGACGCCAACCTGGCCGCCGTGCTGCAGGTGGTCGCCGCTCTGCTGGCCGTCGTGTCGATCCCCCTGCTCAGCGACCTCTTCCGGGCGGTGTTCCAGGTGCGGGGCTGGGACCTGCGACCCGGCCCTGTGGCTCTGCAGGTGGGCCTGGTGCAGGTGCTGCCCCTCAGCGTCGGCCTGCTGCTCGGACGCTGGAAACCGGAACTGGGGGCCCGCTGGGCGGCCCCCATGCAGTCGATCGCGCTGGGAATCAATCTGACGGTGGTGGGAATCATCCTGGTGCAGGTGCTGCCGAAACTCAGCGCCTTCCTGGCCAGGAATCCCCTGGTGATCCCCGCCATGGCGGCGATGACGGCGGCCGCCCTGGCCCTGGGCTACGGGCTGGGCGGCGCCGATCGCAACGAGCGCCTCACCTGCGCCGTGGTGACCTCCATGCGCAACCCGGGACTGGCCCTGCTGTTTGCCGCCAGCCACGGCAGCACCGTTCCCGGGTTGAAGCTCGCGATCGTCACCTACCTCCTGGTCACCCTCCTCGGCTCCATCCCCTTCCTGCGCTGGGCCAACCGGCCAACACACGCCTGAGGGCGGTTCCTTCAAACACACGCCTGAGGGCGGTTCCTTCAAACACACGCCTGAGGGCGGTTCGGATCATTGCCGGGTTTGACGCGGCACCAGATCCAACAGCTGCATCACGGCCGCAGCCGCAGCGGCCACGTAGGTGAGGGCCGCCGCGTCCAACACCTGTTTCACCCCATCCGCCTCGGCGCGGGTGGACACGATGCCAGTGCTCGCCAGCACGGCCTTCGCCCGGTTGGAGGCATTGAACTCCGTCGGCAGGGTGATCAGCTGGAACAGCACCACCGTGGCGAACAGGCCGATGCCGATCCACATCAACAGCGGCGCAAAGGCCAGCTGCCGCAGCAGGATTCCCGCCAGGAACGGGAAGAACCACAGCGTGCTGCCCACATTGCACAGGGGCACGAGGGCCGATCGCCACACCAGGGGGACATAGCCCACCTTGTCCTGGATGGCATGGCCCGCTTCATGGGCCGCCACGGCGATGGAGGAGATCGAACGACCGTCGTGGACGTGGGGAGAGAGGCGCAGTGCCTTGGCCAGGGGGTCGTAATGGTCGCTGAGGAAGCCCTGGTGACGCTCGATCTTCACCCCCTGCACGCCGGCGCTGCGCAACACGGCTTCCGCAGCCTCGGCGCCGGTGAAACCGGAGCGCACGCCCACCTCGGCAAAGCGCTGGAAGGTGGACTTCACGCGCCATTGGGCCCAAAGGCTGAACCCCAGGGCCGGAAGGGTGAGAAGCAGGGATTGGGTATCAAAAAACATGGCTGAGCGACTGGAAGCGTCGAAACAGAATGTGTTTTGAGGATATGCACAATCGCGCCGGTATGCGGGGGCGAGGCCGGGCGGTCGCCGGACGGATCACCGCCGCCGGGCCGTCAGGCGACCGATCAGAAAGCCCAGCGGCGCACCGACCACCAGCCCGACCAGCCCCCCCTGCACCCGCAACAGCTGCCGCCAGAGAAAGGGATTCACCTGCCACACCACCCCCGGCAGCAGGGCGAGGCCCGCCACAACGATCAGGCCGAACACCAGCGCCAACAGGGCCGGGAGGGAAAACAGCTGCCCCAGGCCAGCGGCGGGGCGGCGGGTGGGAGAGGAACCGCGATCAACCATCGGAACACTGGAGACAGGTCACCCCTCCATGGTGCCCTCAGGTGGCCAGGAGCGCCTCCACGAACTCATAGCTGTTGAAGGGACGCAGGTCACGGAGGCCCTCCCCGGCCCCGATGAAGCGAATCGGCAGGCCCACCTCGCGGCAGACCGCCACGGCCACGCCGCCCCGGGAGCTGCCATCCAGCTTGGTGATCACCACCCCGGTGAGGCCTGCCGCCTTGGCGAACGCCATCGCCTGCCGCAGACCGTTCTGGCCCTGGCTGGCATCGAGCACCAGCAAGGATTCCACCGCCGCCTCTGGCGCCAGCTTGTCCACGATGCGGCGAACCTTGCTGAGCTCTTCCATCAGGTTGTGCTTTGTCTGCAGGCGGCCGGCCGTGTCAACGAGCACCAGCTCCGTGCCGTTGGCCTTCGCCGCGCCAATGGCGTCGTAGACCACGGCGGCGGGATCTGCATTGGGACTCGGATTGGCGATGACGGGCACCGCGCTGCGCTCCCCCCAGATGCGCACCTGTTCCACGGCGGCGGCCCGGAACGTGTCCGCCGCAGCGATCAGGCAGGTGTAACCGCTGCGCACGGCGAGATTGGCCAGCTTGCCGAGGGTGGTGGTCTTGCCGACCCCGTTGACACCCACCAGCAACCAGATGTTCAGCCGATCCCGTTCCGGCACGAGGAGCTCCTGGCCGCTGGCCTGGATGGGCTCCTCCAACAGCTCGCGCAACTGTTCTTTCAAGAAACGAAGCCCTTCGCTGGCCTCCACCACCTCCTGGTTGAGGCGGGCGCGCAGGGCCTCGATCACCTGATCGGTGGCTTTCACCCCCACATCCGCCCGCAGCAGGGAGGACTCGAGATTGTCCAGCACCTCGGGCGTCAGGGGGTCATCGCCGAGGGTTTCCAGCAGCTGGCTGACAAAGCCGCGACGGGTCTTCTCCAGGCCGCGCCGCAGACGCGTCAACCAGTCGATCTCCTCCAGGGTCACCTGATCCGGACGGCGACCCTGGGCGGCCAACACCTCCGCCGACCAGGTGAACACCTCGTCAAAGTCGCCCAGGCGCGGTTCAATCGCTTCGTCGGTCCGAGCGGAGGGGGAGGCCTCCGACGCCCTCGGGGGGTCAGGGACGACGGGCTCTGCAGAGACCTCTGTGGCGAGGAGCTCGCGCTGGCGCAGCTGGCGCGCCGCCGCCGCCCGCTCCAGCAGCGACAGCGGCGCGGCCGGGGCCTCAGCCTCAGCCTCAGCCTCAGCCTCAGCCTCAGCCACAGGTTCTGGCACCGCCCGGGGCTCCGGCGCGGTCTGGACGGCGGCCGGAAGGTCCGGGGCGACGGCTGGAAGGTCCGGGGCGAAGGCTTCGGCGACCGGGAGGTCCGAGACGGCTTCGGCGTCGGGGACCGGCGGGGGGGAGTCCTCCCGGGGCTCGGGTGCTGAGGGCTCCGTTGCCGGGGGCTCGGCCTCGGCCTGGCGAGCGGCCTGCTGCTCCGCCTTCAGCCGGGCGTAAGCCTCCCGCGCCCAGGCCAGGGCGTCGCTGTCGATGCCGGGCGCGGAGGGTGCCGCCGGCTGGGGCGTGGCCGGCTGAGGCGAAGCGGTCTGGGTAGAGACCTGCTGGGAGGAAGCCGGCTCAACGGCTGGGGGAGCCGGGGCGGTGGCAGCGGCATCAGCAGCTGGAGGCCCCGAGGCCTCGGCGTAATCAGCGGACTCAGCGGAATCAGCGGACGGGGGGGCGGCGGGCTCCTGTGGGGGAGGGGCGGTGGTGTCCGCCTTCGCCAGCCGACGTTGGAACCAATCAAAGACCATGACGTTTCAGACCCTCGCGGCGGTGAAGCGACCCAGAACGCCATTGATCATGCGTCGTCCCTGCTCATCGCTGTAGCGCTTGGCCAGCTCCACCGCCTCGTTGCAGGCCACGGCGGAAGGGGTGTCGAAGCTTTCGAGATCCACCACCGCCAGGCGCAGGATGTCGCGATCGATGCGGGGGAGCCGCGTCAGGCGCCAGCCCTCCATCACCCCGTCCAAACGGGCGTCGATGGCCTGCCGATCGCGGAGCACCGCCCGCGCCCGGTCCAGAGCCCCGCGTCGCACGACCTCTTGATCAGCCAGCATCAGCAGCCGCGGAATCTCCAAACAGGCGGACAACCGATTGAGGGCCTGCTCCGCCTGGGCGATGCCATGGCGCAGATGCTCCCGCACCTTGGGGACCTGGGCCTCGGGTCCCGCCTGCAGCTCGCTGTCCAGCAGATCTTGCTGCGCCCGGGCGAGAGCCTCCGCCGAACGATCGAGGCCATCGCGCACGTGCTCGGCGAGGCTGGCCAGGGCTTTTTCCAACAAACCCAGCAGCGTCGTGTCGGAGGGAACGGAGACGGCTCCGCGATCCGGGAGCTGGGCGAGCAGAAGCAGGGCCAGTTCACGGGAGAGGCTGCGGCTCTGCATCAGGACAGCTGGGGGGCGCGGAGTTGGGCCAGGAGACTGGAGAAGCTCCTGGTGGAGGAGGTTTCGCGATCATCCGGACTGACGATGCCCGCCGAGATGATGGTGCGGAAGGCGTCTTCCACGCTGAGCTCAATGTCGCGCACGGACCGCTCCGGCACGACCGCGTACCAGCCCGTGGTGGGATTGGGGGCGGTGGGGATGAAGACGCTCAACATGGTCTCCTGAAAATCAGACTGGATCGACGCCCCGAGCACACCGGTGACAAAACCGATGGCATACAGGCCTTCCCGGGGGTATTCGACCAGCACGACCCGACGAAAGCGGGAGGAGTTGTCGCGCAGGAAGGTTTCCAGCAGTTGCTTGAGGGTTTTGTAAACCGAGCCCGCCAGCGGAATCCGCTGCAGGGTGCCCTCTCCGAATTCCAGAAGCCAACGGCCCACGATGTTGCGGGCCATCAGGCCGATCAACAGGATCCCCAGAAGGGGAACCAGCAAGCCCAGACTGAGATTGATCAGTTCCTGGAGAAGCGGGTTGAGGGTGTTGAAGGGATTGAACTGCTTCGGGATCGACGTGAGGAAGGCCAGAACGAAGCGACTGACCGTGGTCGCCAGCCAGATCGTGGTCGCCAGCGGGATCACCACGAGCAGACCGGCGATCAGATCATTCTTCAGATCCTCCTGAAGGCGCGATCCGAAGGGTTGCTGATCTGGTCTGGGACTGGAAGGGACCAAGACCGAGGAGGCAAGGGCAGGCTTTTAAGGTAGCTCTGAGCCGGCGCCCTCAAAGGACGCTGCCCAGGCAGAGCAGGGTGAAGGCCACGATCAGCACGATCGCTCCGATGGAGGTGCCGTAGCGCCGCTGGTTCAGGGCCAGCTCACCGCCTTGCTTGGCCTGCTTGAACTGGTCCTCCATTTGTTGGAGCTGACGATCGACAAACGCCCGAGCGGTCTGGAGCTTCTGGGCGTCCGAGGCCCCTGGCGGGATCTGACCAGCGCTCTCCGCCTGCCGCACCAACTGTTGGAGCACCTGGGGATTCTTGCTCTGTTCGCGCGCCATCTCCAACTGACCCTGCTTGGCGGTGATCTGTTGTTCCGTCTGCTCCTGCATCATCCGGTCGCCGCCAAACACGATCGGCAGGGCCGCCGTGAGCAGCACGGCCATCAGGCCGCTGAGGATGCACACCACCCAAAGAAGGCGGGATCGGCCCAGGGCTTCCTGATGATCGAGACGACCCGAGACATACATGAACAGCAGACCCACCAGGGCCATGGGCGATTCCTTGGTCAGACGCTCCACCACCAGCTGCCGGAACGGCTCCGCTTGCCAGTCCCAGAGCGCGAGGACAGCGAGCATCTGCAGAACGGTCAGAACCACAAGCGTGATGCCGATCCAGCGCAAAATGGGGCTGAAACGATCTGAAGAAGCGATGGCCACTGACACTTGCCGCAGTAGCGTGACTTTACCCACCAGCGGGGTTTGATCCCCTATGGGAACGCCTTTTGCGCTGGCGGAAGAGCTCAAATCCCAGGCGCGCGCCCTCGGATTCGACCCTGTGGGCCTGGCCTCCGTGCCCGGAAGCTCTCGCCTGCCCCTGCGCCAGGCGGCGCTGGAGCGCTGGTTGGAGGCGGGATACCAGGCCGACATGGGCTGGATGGCCGATCCGCGGCGCCGCGCCATTGAGGCGCTGCTGCCGGGAGTGCGCAGCGTGGTGGCCGTGGCCCTCAGCCATCACGTGCGGGCCAGACCTCGGGCCGGCAGCCTGCGGGTGGCCCGCTATGGCTGGGGGCGGGACTACCACCGCGTCATCCATCAGCGGCTGCGCCGCCTGGGCCGCTGGCTGGAAGCCCGCGTTCCCGGCGGTCGCTGGCGGGCCTGCGTGGACAGCGCGCCCTTGATGGACAAGGCCTGGGCTGAGGAGGCTGGCCTGGGCTGGATCGGCAAGAACGGCAACCTGATCCATCGTCGGCGGGGCTCCTGGCTGTTGCTGGGGCATCTGCTCACCACCGTGGAGCTGCCGGCGGACCGGCCCTCGCCCTCGCTCTGCGGGGGCTGCAGCCGTTGCATCAGCGCCTGCCCCACCGGAGCGATCCGCGAACCCTTCGTGGTGGATGCCAGACGCTGCATCGCGTATCACACGATTGAAAATCGAGAGCCCCGGCTGCCGGACTGGCTCCCGCCCCACCTCCAGGGCTGGGTGGCCGGCTGCGACATCTGCCAGGAGGTGTGCCCCTGGAACCGGCCGGATCTGCCGGAGTCGCCTGAGGCGGATCTGCAGCCGCGGCCTTGGTGGCTGGCGCTCAATGGCGAGGAGGCCCTCACCTGGACCGAACAGGAGTGGGATGAACGCCTGCGGGCCTCCGCCCTGCGACGCATCCAACCGTGGATGTGGCAACGCAACATCCAGGCGGCGCTGGATGCGGGGAGATCCAGTCCCTAAGCTTCGTTACATCCGTAAAACTTCCGTGGGCCGTCGCCTCAGGCGCTTGCTTTTCCCCGTCGTCCTGGGACTCTTGACCACCTTGGGAACCCCGGCGCGGGCCGTGGTTCCCTATGTGTTCCTCCCCTCCGAGAAGGGCCTGCGCGAGGCGGGTCTGGGGATTGCCGAGGAAGCCGTTCAGATGCTCCGGCTGGGCCAGCCGGAGTACGCGGCCCGGTTGGCGGAGCTCACGGTGCGCCTGCTGCCGAACGACCCTCGCGGCTGGGTGCTCCTGGCGGAGGCTCAGCTGCGTGACAACAACTCCAAGGAAGCCCTCAAGGCTCTCGCCCGCGCCAAGAGGCTGGATCCGAACAATCCCGGCATCTGGTTCGCCGAAGGGGCCCTGGCCCTGCGCAATGGCAAGCCGGCCGAGGCCCTGGATCTGATTCAGAAGGGACTGCGCCTGGACGGGCGGAACGCCGGAGCCTTGTTTGATCTGGGCAATGCCCACATCCTTCTGAACCAGCCGGATCCGGCCCTGCGCGCCTTCGAGCGGGCCGCCTCCCTGCGGGCCAACTTCTGGGAAGCGATCAACAACCAGGGGCTCGTGTTGTACGAGCGCGGCAAGGATCAAGAGGCGATGCGTCTCTGGCGCAAGGTGCTCACGATCAAGCCCTCCGTGGCTGAGTCCTCCCTGGCCCTCGCCGCCGCCCTCCACAATGGTCAACCCGCCCTCAAGGAGGACGCCTTCCGCTTGGCGGAATCGGCCCTGGCGGATGATCCCAACTACGTGAAAGAGGAGTATCAGAAAGAGCAGCTCTGGGGACCGCGGTTGCGCGAGGCCGCCGGCCGACTTCTCGCCGAACCCTCCCTCCGACCGGCGGTGGAGAGAGCCAAAGCCAATGCCACAGGCACCCAGGAGGCGGAGTGAGGCCAACGGAGGAGATGGCTTCGCCTCGGGGGGTGATGACCGTTGAATCTGTAGGCTGACCCCCGTCGTCCGCCCCACCTTGCCAGCACAGGATGGCCGACACACGCTCAGGCAATCGCAAGGACCCGGGAAACGATCCCGATAACGATCAGCGGATCGAGCCGATCGCCTTGCACCAGGAGATGCAGCGCTCCTACCTGGAGTACGCGATGAGCGTCATCGTCGGGCGGGCCCTGCCCGATGTGCGCGATGGCCTGAAGCCGGTGCAACGGCGCATTCTTTACGCCATGCACGAGCTCGGGCTGACCCCGGATCGGCCCTACCGCAAGTGCGCCCGCGTGGTGGGGGACGTGCTGGGCAAATACCATCCCCACGGCGATCAAGCCGTGTATGACGCCCTGGTGCGGTTGGTGCAGACCTTCTCCAGCCGCCACCCCCTGCTGGATGGCCATGGCAATTTCGGCTCGGTGGATGATGATCCCCCGGCGGCCATGCGCTACACGGAAACCCGTCTGGCGCCGATCGCCAATGAGGGCCTCCTCGATGAGATCGGCAACGACACGGTGGCCTTCACCGCCAATTTCGATGGCTCCCAGCAGGAGCCTGCCGTCCTGCCGGCGCAATTGCCCTTTCTGATCCTCAATGGCTGCAACGGCATCGCGGTGGGCATGGCCACAAGCATCCCGCCCCACAATCTCGGCGAGGTGGTCGATGCCCTCATCGCCCTGATCCGCCAGCCCGACCTCTCCGATGAGAAGCTGCTGGAACTTGTTCCCGGACCTGATTTTCCAACCGGTGGCGAGGTGCTCCTCGGCGCTGGCGTGCGCGACACCTATCTCACCGGCCGGGGCAGCATTCCGATGCGCGGGGTGGCGCACATCGAGGAGGTGCAGCCGGGAAAGGGTCGCCATCGGCGCGGCGCTGTGGTGATCACCGAGCTGCCCTATCAACTGAGCAAGGCGGGCTGGATCGAGAAGCTGGCCGAGATGGTCAACGACGGCAAGATCATCGGCATTGCCGACATCCGCGATGAAAGCGACCGGGAGGGCATGCGCATCGTTGTCGAGGTGCGGCGCGATGCGGACTCCAGCAAGGTGTTGGCGGAGCTCCAGCGGCGCACGGCGCTGCAGAGCAATTTCGGCGCGATCCTCCTGGCGCTCGTCAACGGCCAACCCCAGCAGCTCAGCCTGCGCCAGCTGCTGGATCAGTTCCTCGACTTTCGCGAGCACACTCTCATCCGCCGCACCCGCCATGCACTCAAGCGCTGCGAAGACCGGCTGGAGGTGGTGGAGGGGCTGATCAAGGCCCTGGCCCGCCTGCAAGAGGTGATCGCCATGATCACCGCCGCCAGCGATGCCGCGGCCGCGAAGGCCAGCCTGCAGGTGCACCTCGACCTGAGCGATCGCCAGGCCGACGCCGTTCTGGCCATGCCCCTGCGGCGGCTGACCAGCCTGGAGCAGGAAAGCCTGCGGCAGGAGGCCGGCGACCTGAGCAAGGAGCAGGCGGAACTGCGCCACCTGCTGGATGACCGTCCCACCCTGCTGGACACGATGGTGCGGGAGCTGCGGCACCTGCGGAAGCGCTACGCCACCCCCCGGCGCACCCGCCTGGTGGAAGGGGGCGATGCCGTGATGGCTCAGCGCGGCGCTGCGGCCCGACCCTCCACCGAGGAGCAGCGCCAGCAGGCCCTGGATGCCCTGCCGGCGGAAGCGCGAGTGCTCATCCAGGCGGATGGCCACGTGCGGATCCTCTCCGCCCAACAGGCGAGCCGGATGAAGCTGGAGGAGATGACGGAAACGGCGGAAGGGCCCGCCCCGCCCCGGATCCTTCTGCCCGTTGATCCGCCGCCCGCCCTGCTCGCCTTCACCGCCGACGGCCGGGTGGCCCTGGTGCGCTGGGAATTCGCCGCCCAGCAACAGGGTCCTCTGGAGCGTTTCCTGCCCGAGAGTCTGGCGGACGAAGCGGTGGTGCAGGTGGTGCCGCTGCGGAGCAACACCCACAGCAGCTTGGGCCTGCTCAGCAGCGATGGACGCTTCAAGCGCCTGGCCATCGAGGAGTTTCAGGATCTGTCCGGTCGGGCCGCCACCGTGCTGAAGCTCAAAGAGGGGGTGACCCTCAAACGGGTGGTGGCCTTTGGCGACAACGATGAGTTGGTGGTGGCCAGCAGCACGGGCCGGCTGCTGCGGCTGGCGGTGAATGACGCCAACCTGCCGCTGTTGGGCCGCATCGCCCAGGGGCCCCAATTGATGCGCCTGCTTCCCGGGGAGGAGGTGGTGGGCGCGGCGAGCGCGCAAGGCGGCGGGGAGGTGTTGCTGGCGAGTCGCCTCGGGCAATTGAAGAAGCTGGGGGTGGAGAGCCTGCGGCTCTGTCAGCGGGGCGATCTGGGCCAGATCGGCTTGCGCTTCCTCCAGCGAGCCGATCAGCTGGTCGACCTGCGGGCGGCCGAAGGGAGCGTGGTGGGCGTGCGGCTGAGTGGTCGAGAGGGGCGCCACCTGCGCTGGAGCGTGGCCCAGCTCGCCCGGGAGGATGGCTCCACACCGGGGATCCAGCTGCCCCTGCGGGCCGGGGAAAGCGTTGTGGAACTGTTGCCTCTGGTCACCGCTCCCTGACGCGCTTAAGGTGCCCCTCCCTGGCGGAGTGCCGATGCGACCGATCCCTCACCGATGGCCCGGAGCGGGTCGCGCGGGTCTGGTCGTCGGTGGCGCCGCGCTTCTCGTGGGGGTGGGCCTGATCTGCCTTCCGGGACAGTGTCTGTCTCGGGGAAAAGCGGAAGCACCCAGCCGTGAGGCCACTCCGGAGCGCGTGGTGGCCCCGCTGCCGTCAGATGCGGCGCTGCCCACCAGCGCCGACGGTCGCCATTACCCCCTGCTGCCCCCGGACGCGACGAGCCTCGCGGCCCTGCTGGCGGCCGTGGAGGAGGCCCTGCGAGATCCCGCCACCCCCGCCGAGCAGCTGCCGCGGCTGGGTCACCAGCAACAGGTGATCTATCGGGTGTTGTCCCATCGCCGGGCGCTCGCCGACCAGGTGCGGGCGGCCCTCCCCGCGCGCTGGCAAACGGTGTTGGAGCGCCACTTGGCGGCGCGGCGGGAATTTCTCGCCATGCATCGGGGACAGCGCACCCTCACCCTGCCGAGCTGGCGCATCCGCTCCCCGGAACCTCCCGAGCAACTGCTGAGCTACTACAAAGAGGCGGCGGCGGCCACAGGCATCCCCTGGGAGGTGCTCGCCGCCGTCAACCTCGTGGAGTCGGGCATGGGTCGGCTGGATGGGATCTCCGTGGCGGGGGCCCAGGGACCGATGCAGTTTTTGCCCACCACCTGGGCGGAGCCAGGCATCGGCAAGGGCGACATCCGCAACCCCCGTGACGCCATCCACGCCGCCGCCCGTTATCTCGTCCGGCGCGGTGGCCCCGGCAATCTCAAGAAAGCCCTGTGGGGCTACAACAACAGCGACCACTACGGCAGGGCCGTTCTCCATTACGCCGCCTTGATGAAAGACGACCCGGCCGCCTTTCGCGGGCTGTATCACTGGGAGGTGCACTTCGCGTCCGGCGCGGGAGATCTCTGGCTTCCGGTGGGCTACAACCAACCCCGCCCGATCCCGGTGGCCAGCTATCTGAAGCAGGTGCCCGCCAGCGCGCCTCCCCCGGGCTCCTCGGGGTATTGAGGCCCAAAAGACCAAGGCCCCAAAGAACCATGACACGCCAATGCCTGAACCATCGCCAGTCCTCCGCGCCGCCCGGCCGCTGGCTGGGAGGGGTCGCCCTGGGGCTCGCCCTGGCCCTGGCGATGGGTGGAGCCAGCCGCGGCTGGGCCTCCCCCAACCCCGCGCTCCCCTCGGCGAGCCCGCTTCCCACGACGCCGCTACCGCCGGCGGCGCCCGTTTCTCCAGCGGGGCCCATGCCCCCGGCGGAACCCATCCCCCTGGAGGGGCCGGCCGGCCAGCGGCTGCTCCTGCGCGCCAGCGCCCGCGCGGACCACGGCCCCCTGGCGCAATGGTTCGAGACCCAGGCCAACCTGGCCTACTGCGGCGTGGCCAGCGCCGTGATGGCGCTCAACAGCCTGGCGGTGCCGGCGCCGCCGGTGCCGGGGTATGGCGCCTACCGCTTCTGGACCCAGACCAACGCCTTCGCGATCCCCGGCAGCCAAGGTTTTGTGCGGCCGGAGACGGTGGCGCGGGAGGGGATGACCCTCACCCAACTGCACGGCTGGCTGGCCGCCGCACCCGAGCTGGTGGTGGAACGCATCCACGGCGATCGCTTGAGCCTGGCGCAGTGGCGCGCCCTGTTGCGCCGCTCGCTCCAGGACCCCGACGATCGGCTGCTGGTGAACTACTTCCGCCCGGCCCTCGGCCAGCGGGGCGGGGGCCACATCTCACCGCTGGCGGCCTATGACCCGGCCAGCGACAAGGTGTTGATCCTGGATGTGGCGCGCTACCGCTATCCCGCCGCGTGGGTGAGCGCGGCGGATCTGTGGACAGCCATGGGGGCGGTGGATGCCAGCGCGGGGCGGAGCCGGGGGCTGCTGTTGATTCGGCGCCGGTAGGGGCTGTCGTCGGGATCACGACGCTGCGCGGCCCCCCGCAACTGCGGCGTCTGGGGGTGGCCTACGGCCAGTTCCGCGTGCCCGAAGGGATGTCTTGATGGCAGCCATCGAACATCCCATTGAATAGCGAAACGTTTCCTGGAGTGCTGGTCCTGGTCACGAACCTGCCGGCGAACCTTGGTGAGCCCTTCTGCCCCCTGGCCCAGTTGGAGAGGGCTCAACCCTTCTCTTCCGAATCAAGTGCGCTGGGGTCCGCGAGGAGCGTCAGAAAGAACTGGAATCGGGCGCGGTTGGTGGGCGTGGGATCGAGTTGAAATCGTCCGGAAAGCAGTGCTGCTTGATCAAGGCGCTTAAAGCTCTCTGTCTGGCGTTCTCGCGCCTCAGCAGCTCGATCTCGCTCTTCAGCTGCTTCATCCGCAATTCGTGCTGCACGATGCTCTGCTCGTAGCCGGGATCCCGTCGCCAGTTGAGCATCGACAACAACTGTCGCCAGCGAGGCAAGGATGAAAGGGATTCCCCATTGCTGCTGGAGCTGCAGGGTGTGGCCGGCGAGGGTGATGTGGTCATAGGAGGAGAACAGGGCAATCAGGCCCAGGGCGATGCCGCCAAGCACCTGGAGCACACCCAGGCGATCAAGGCCCAGCCAGCGGCGTGGTGGTAAGGGTGATTCTGGCGGATCTGGCAGCTCCGGGGCGCTGTTTGGCGGCTGTTGGGCTGCGGGCGGGGATGGCGACACGGCATCCGGGGGTGTGGCGGTGGCGGGTGGAGCCCTGCGACAGAGCCCGGGAGATCAATGCCACCACCTGTCACACCGGTTGCCGCCAGAGCCGTGGCGATAGCGGCTGCCGTTGCCGCAGATGTCCCGCACGCTTCGCCGCCGCTGGTCTCGCTCGGAACCACCAGGCGTCAAGGTGCTCAGAAACGCGGGGGGAGGGCCGCCCAGCTGTTCGCTGATCGTTGGCGGCGCCTGGCGTTGCTGCCAGCCCTTGCGGATCAGTTGGCGAGTCAGGGCACTGCGATCGAGGCCGCTCTCTGCCTGGAGGTCGCGGAGGCAGCGATCGGTTTCGGCATCCAGCCTCATGGTGAGCGCCATGCTGATCCAGCATTACCGCATCACACCCAAAGCTGGTGTGTGACGCAAGCTGGTGCATTACGTCTAGACTTCGGCCAAAAGTTGGCGCACCCCAAAAGTAGCAACATTGCTACACTAAATTGAACAAAACTTGTGCCCATGGCCGTCACCATCACCAGCCGGGCCTTTGATCAAGACGCGGCTGGAGCCAAGCGGGCTGCGAATCGGGGGCTTGTGTTCATCACCGACCGCCTGCTGGGCCGCGCCGGTTCGATTGCCGACCTGCTGGCCACCCCAGGCGCTGATGCGGTGGCGTTGCCCTCGATCCGCCATGGTGAGGCGCCCCAAGCCGCCGACCTGGCCTGAGGGTTGCGGATCGACCCATGTTCTGCTTGACACAAACCTGGTTTCGGAATTGCGCAAGGTGCGGGCGGGCGAGGCCGACCCGGGTGTCGCCGCCTGGGCGGAACGGGTTGAGGCTGGCAGCTTGTTTGTCTCGGGGATCACGCTGCATGAGCTGGAGCTTGGCGTGCTGTTGGTGGAGCGCCGCCTTGCATGGGCCCCATCCCCAGCCGTTCTGTGATGGCTTGATCGCCGCCACCGCCGTGGTGCACAACCTGGTGGTGGTGACCCGAAACCTCGCGGATGTCCAGGCCTCCGGAGTGCAGCTGCTCAATCCCTGGCAGGGGGGTGAGAACACCTGAACAGCACCGGCACACCACCTGCACAGCACCGGCACAGACCGGTCAACCGGCGCGGAATCGGAGGTGGTGATCGCCCGCAAGGGTCGGCCTGTCGCCCGGATCACGTCGTTGGACACCCCCCAGCCACCGCGCCGCCTGGGGGTGGCCCGGGGCCAGTTCTCTGTGCCCGATGACATCGATGCCGCCAATCCTCTGATCGCGGAGCTCTTCGAGCGGGGATGAGCATGGTTGTGCTCGATACTCATGCCTTGATGTCTCGCTCTGGGACATCGCCTTCAAGCACTCCCTCGGCCGCTCTGGCCTGCCCCTTTCCGCCGCCCGGGCCATCCAGTGGGCTGACGAGGCGGATCGCCCGGGCGTGGATCGCCCGCCAATGGGGCGACGGCGAGTGGGCCATGGCCTGCCAGAGGTCGTGATCGATGGCGAGGACGTCATCACCCACCAGGGCTTCAGCCAGCCGTTCGGCGGCTCGTTCGGCTGGGACATCCTGCCAACCCCCCATAAAATGATCGTCCAATGTCGGCGTCACGCCATGGCCCTGGCGCCCTCTCCCGCCCACACCCCACCGGCTCTGGAGCCCGCTCCTCTCCAGCTCCCTGAGGATCTGCGGCTGACGCCCGAGCAATTTGAGCAGGTGTGCCAGGCCAACCCCGAGGCCGTGCTCGAACTTGCTGCGAACGGCAGAGTGCTCCACATGACTCCCGCGGGCAGCGAAACCAGCAATCGCAACTCCCGCCTATCCATGCGGCTCCTCCTCTGGGCGGATCAGCGGGGTGGCTGGATGGTGTTCGACAGCTCCGGAGGTTTCCTCCTGCCGGATGGCTCCGTGTTGAGCCCCGACGCCTCGCTTGTGCGGGAAGAGCGCTGGAGAGCTCTCACCGCCGCTGAACGGCGCGGCTTCGCCCCCCTCTGCCCCGACCTGGTGGTGGAACTCGCCAGCCCCAGCAACGATGGCCTCCAGAACAGCAACGCCCTTCGGCACAAAATGGACCTCTACCAGGCCAACGGTGCCCGCCTCGGCTGGCTGCTGCTGCCCCAAGAGCGGGCTGTGGAGATCTGGCGGGAGGGTCAGCAGGGCAGGGCTGAGCGGCTGGAGAACGCCACCCGCCTCGATGGCGGAGAGCTGGCCGAGGGGTTGGGACTGGATTTGGAGGAGCTCTGGGCGGTGTGAACCGCCCCGCTTGGAGCCCATGGCACGGGTGCCCATGAGGAGGGGGGTTAGATGTTGACAGCTGCGGCGCATTGTTGCTAATCAGTTCGGGGTTTTGAAACGCCCAGGGCTTGACAGCCTGTCCACCCGCCCAAGCCGGTGGCCTCAGCCAACCCCCGCTGGCTGAGGCGGAGTCCCTGCCTATGGGATCGCGATCAGGACTTGATCCTGCATGGCAGGCATCGAGGCGCCCAACTTCCTGCACGTCCACATGCATACCGAAAACCTCAGCGATGGGGAGGAGCGCGATCGCTTTGCTGTGATCCTGGCCAATCCACCTTTCGGTGGCAGCGAACGCGAAGAGATGAAGCTGAATTTCGGCATTCGCTCCGGCGATAGGGCCCTTCTGTTTCTGCAACACTTCATCCGCATGCTGCGGACATGTGGCCCGGCGCCAGAAGCTGCGGGGCAGTGCATCCAGTGATTCCCTGTAACCATGCTTGCGCTTGTCGTGCAGCCAGAGGTTGCTGCTCGGCTCTCCCTTGCAGTGCGGCTACTATTCAGCGTCCAGCCCTGCCGCTGCCATGACGAGCTCCGTCGCCCACCCCTGCACGAGCCGCGCCGAGGTGCTTGGGGTGCTGCGCGAGCACTTCCCAGACCTGGCCGCTGAGTTCAAGCTCAGCAGCCTGCAGCTGTTTGGCTCGTTTGCCACGGATGAGGCCACGGCCATCAGCGATGTCGATCTGCTGGCGAGCTTCGCCGAACCCATCGGTTTCGGCTTCATCCACCTGGCCGATCGACTGGAAGAGCTGCTGGGTCGCAAGGTGGATCTGGTGGCGGCTGACGGGATCAAGGAGAACCGTCGTACCGTCATTCTCAGCAGCCTGCTCCATGTCGCTCCGTGATTGGAGGCTGTTTGTCGCCGACATGCAGGAGGCGTGCGACAAGATTGCTGCCTACACCAGCGGCATGGATTTTGAGGCGTTCAGCGCAGACACTCGTACGGTGGATGCCGTGGTCCGCAATCTCGAAATCATCGGCGAGGCCTCCAATGGAATCCCCGAGGAGAAGAAGCGCATCAGGCCCGACATCGATTGGCGCGCCATCAAGGGGCTGAGGAATCGCATCGTGCACGAATACTTCGGCCTCAGCCTGAAGGTGATCTGGGCCATCGTTCAGATGGACTTACCGGAACTGGCCACGCACCGGAGAGCAAAGCGACGCCCTGACAGTGCCGGAGAAGGGGCTGCTGCTGGAGCAGACAAGTGGCAGAGACTCTGCAGCCAGCCGTATTCCTTGGCCTCACCAGAGTGGCACGCCGATGTCCTGGCTGAGCGCCGTCAGCGACTCCTCGACGCTTCAGCCACGCGTCTGTCCAAGCTTAAGGCCAGGGCGCAGCTGCAGCGCCTGAACGAAAGATCATCGAGATTTCCTCCGATACTCTGATGGATCTGGAGAAAGGATTCAGCTCCGATCAACGCCAACTACCGGGCCTTGGTGTTTGAATCAGGGAGAACCGTCGTCCCTTCATTCTCAGCAGCCTGATTCCTATCACGCCGTGACTGTCAGGCTGGATACATCGCATCGTGGGAGCCAATATCGATGGGGATCAGGGTCTGGCCTTCAATCAGAACTTCCAGCGTGATGCGAGTGCTGAGATTGATCGAAACGGAATGCAGCCCTTGAAGGCGGCCCCGTAGGGCATAAAGACACAGGGAACGGTAGTACGGATTTGTTTCCAGCAGGGCCATTGTTTGGCGATACGCCTCGCGCATCTCGGAACCTGATTAGCAACAATACACCGCAGCAAACAAGCAGCTCGGCTTCTCTCACTCGGCCGATGGCCCTGGTATCCACACGCTGGAGGTGACCGAATTCGCTGTCAACACCAGAGCGGTGCTGGCGGTGGTGCTGCGGGAGCCGGCGCGGAGACCGTGCTGGTGAGGCAGGTGAAGCTGAATGTAATCTTCTACCGCTCCGCACCTGAACAGTTTGAGACTGTCCTGAGTGGCCCTTTTGTAGACCGCTGGGCTGAGCATTTGGGCACTCCGACTTCATCACTGAATAACATGCCAGCCCCTGCTGCACCCCTGCCCTTGCCGCCTTGCCAATCACCCCGCCTGGTTGTCCTTGTTGCGTTCCTGGGCCAGATGGCCATACATGCGGCGGGCGCGGTTCACGCCGCCCAAGGGTCGGTGGGCGGCAAGGGAATGCCAGGGCGAGAACGATTGGTGTTCATCCTCCGCCAAACGATCGGGGCTGTTGATGTCCTGCTGGGGCAAGCGCAACGTGGCGACCTTGACATAGGGTGAGCTGGTCTCTTCCCAGAGCTTCGTGGGGTCTTCAATCGGCATCTCCGTCGCATCGGTTTGAACCTGAACCAGCAGATCAAACTGCGCCTCCGTTCGGGCCAGCTGGCTGCTGATCGCGTCCCTGAACAGATTCTCAAGATCTACCGATTGGCTCGGATCAAAGCGTGGTTCTGGTGTCACCGGCACCATCTTGTACTTCATCGCGGCCTCGCCCAGCTTGTAGGGGGTCGCACTCCAAAACGTGGTCTGCAAAGGGCTATGGACCACGCCCGCTTCGCTGTTCTGGATCTTACCCACCAAATCCAGGGCATACTTCACCTGCTGCACAGCGGCGACGTCCTCAGCTGGGATCAACGGTGGTTGGGCTTTGAAATTGATGGTTCCCTTGGCGATGGCAGCCATCACCTTGAAAAACACGAGATAATCAACCACATTGCGGATGAAAAAGACCGGACTGTTGATCATGATCAGATCCTGCTCGCCCGTCCTCCCCGCAGCCTCCGGCACCATTTCGCCAGTTACACCCAGCACTTTCACCGCCATGCCGCGGATGTCGGAAGTCACCACAATGTCGTCGCCTTGGCGCGTTGCATCCGGGACAAATTTTCCCTGAGCGTCGCGTTTCGAGCTGCCGTTGGAAAAACGCACCCAGCAGGGATAGCTGTTGGGGTTGGCGAAGAGCCCTTGCCGGAAACTCTCCGGCAGATCACCCTCTACCACCAATTCACCATGCACATAGCCATGGCTCTTGGGGTGCTGATCTCGCTGGGTTGGATGGCTGGACTTTTTCCGCATCGTAATTTCGCTCTGGGCCGTCAGCTTGGCGATCGCTTCAGCTTCATCGGCGGGTATTTGCTCGCCGCCAAGGCTGGGGGGTGTTGCGGTCTTGATGAGGGGTGCTGTGGTGAAAGGGACGTGGACGGCGGGACCTGGGAGTTAGGGATCCTCCGCCTAAGGAACTTCCTCCCAGACTAATGGCCCAAACGTGGCGATCACGGCCGCCACCTCCGCCATGGCTCTCATTGATCCACTCATCCGGCTCGTCGGTGGGTTCCTGGTGATAGCGCAAGCGAATCTGATCCACCCGGTTGCCCGCTCTCAGCCCCACCCGCACCAGCTTCCGCCACCGCCGCACGGAGTTGTCCCGATCCACGTAGGCAAAGGGATCACCGCCCCGCCCCCCCATGGTGGCCCCATCCCGCACCTGCACCTGCAGCCTGGGGCTCCCCGTCGCGAAGGCCTCCAGCACCGGCTCCGGCAGGGGCGTGGAGGGCGAGGTGTGATAGCTGGCCAGGGAGGGGTCCTGAGGGATGCCATAAACGTCGTAGGTGCCCGCCACCCAGTCGCATTGGTTCACAAGTTCCCGCAACCGCTGCCACTGGCGCCGCAAACCGGGTTTCAAACCATCGCCGCTCAGCAGGATCCGGTTGCGGGCCACGGGTTGAAACACTTCTCGCAACTCGCCCACGTTCTCATAGCCCTGGGTCTGCAGCGAAAGCACCACGGGATTGTCGAGCGCAAGGGTGCCGAAGGAGCTGGCAAAGGCCGCCATGGTCTCTTCGGTGATCACCGGCGGCTGGGCCAACCCCGAGACCGACACCCGACAGCTGACGTTCACATTGGCGTCTCTGGCGATGGTCTTCAACTGCTGGCCAAAGCTCGGACCCAGGCTGATGGTTCCAACCCGCTGTTCAGCCGTTGATGCCCGCCATGCCCCAGCTGTCGTAGCGGTCGCCACGGACACGTGGGGCGAACCCAGCCAGGGAGGCTTGCTCCTCGGCGGAAAGCTCCACGGCACAAGCGCCCAGATTGTCCTTGAGGTTCGCCAGTTTCGTGGTGCCGGTGAGCGCCAGAATGTTGGCACCACGGCTGAGCACCCAGGCCAGGGCAAGCTGAGCAGGCGTGCAACCCTTCGCCAAGGCCAGCGCTTGGAGCTCTCGGGCCAGGGCCACATTGGCGGCGAAATCTTTTCCTTGAAACCGTGGCGTTGTGGCTCGCCAGTCTCCTTCTGGCATCCCCTCCTCGCTGAAGCGTCCGCTCAGCAGTCCTCGGCCCAGTGGCGAATAGGCCACCAACGATGCGCCCACCTCCAAGCAAGCAGGGATCACATAAGCTTCAATATCCCGACTGAAGAGAGAGTATTCCGATTGCACCGCCGCAATCGGATGGATCTTGGCCGCACGGCGGATGGTGGCCCCGGAGGCTTCCGACAACCCAATGGCACCCACCTTCCCCTCGGCCACCAAAGCCGCCATGGCGCTCACCGTTTCCTCGATGGGCGTTGCCGGATCGACGCGATGCAGATAGTAGAGATCGAGGTGATCCGTTTGCAGACGTTGCAGGGAACCTTCGATGGCGCGGCGGCAGTTGGCGAGCGATCCATCGAGTCCCGTGAATTCACCTGTGTCGTAATTGCGCATCACACCAAACTTGCTGGCAAGAAAAACGCGCTCCCGGCGATCGGCGAACGCCTGGCCCAGCAGCGTCTCATTGGCAGCACCAAGGCCATAGATCTCAGCGGTGTCGAAGTGAACAACGCCAATGTCGAGGGCTTCGTGCAACAGCTTGATCGCCGCCTTGGGCTCCAGGGCTGGCCCATAAAACTCAGACAGGCCCATGCAGCCGAGACCGATGACGGGCAGCTCCGATTTGCCATGGCCAAGGGATCGGGATTGCATGGGTGTCTCCTTGTTGATTCAAGGGTAAATTGACGTCCGCGATCAACGTCAGGACGAACTGGAACCAGGCTCGGCAATGAATGGCGCCAGGCGCTGATCACCATCGAGACGTGCCAGGACCTTGCCTTGGGAGCGATCTTTACGTTCCATGCGCAGCTCGGAGATCACTTTGGTGTCGAGGAGAAACATTTCTCTTCAGTCCAAGTCCGCCGGCTTGAAATCGTTTCCTGCCAAGCTGGAAGGCTCAAACACGACGTCGCCGCCCGGAATCGCATCCATGACAGCCAGCAGGCTCTGCCGCTGGATTCCGTCCAGTTTGTAATCGTCCTCAATCTTGAGCAGCGCGTAGGCCGGCCGCCCCCGGTCGGTGACGATGACCGGCCCGGCATTGGCAGCCCTCTTCGCGCTGGCGAGGTCGCGCGCAAAGTCTCGAGCTGTCACTGTGGTCAGGGTCACGGAACCTTCCTTGTGCCTTGTCAGTATGTTATGAGATTTGAGCATCGAAGGCTGATTGGTGTTGCCGGGGGCGGCCAGATCAGAGACCAAAAGGGTTCTCGACGCGCAGCCCTTCGATGCGTTGGCCGTGTTGCAGGTCATCGCTGAGTCACCGTTTGCAGCCGGCTTCCAACCCTCCTGCACATCAAGGCCGCGCCGGGAGAGAGCGGGGGTGGGGACGACACGAACCAGCGGCACAAGAACGGTGTCCAGCCAAGCTCGCGCATCGACGACATTCCGCAGGACATCAGCTTTGCGAAGCACGGTGTTGAGGCACTCCTGGACCACTTGAAAACTAATGCAAGCGCACTCGGTGGCGAGGGCCTGTTTGATCAGGCGCTGCGCGGCACCGACGACAGCCGCACGGCCTCGGAGCTGCTGCTCCCTCGTGCGGCCAACGCGATGGGGCCGTGATCTTCATCGAAGCGCTGGCTGGCCAAGACCGTGAAGGCTGGACGTTGGAGGTGCGACCACAACCAATGGGTTGTTCGGGAGCGAGAAGGCTCCCGCACCCGGTAATCACGTGAAGGGATTGACGATGAGAACGTTGCCAATCCTTGCCCCTGCCTGCATATCCTCACTGTAGAGCACACTGCAGCGGGCTGCGCTCGCTGTCTGCACGATCAGCGCATCCCAGAATGAGAGGCTGCGGTTCTGTTGCAGATCGATCGCCGCCAGCAACATGTCAAGTGTGGGCTGGATCAGTTCGAAGCGTCCAAATTGCGTGACGCGCTGGCGAGCAACGTGCGCCTCCAGACCCAGTTTGCGCGTTGCGGTGACGAAGTATTCCTGAAGCACCTGCGTCGATAGCACGGCCTCCTGGCGGGAGCGCAGATCCACCACCAGATCGAGCGCGAGCTGTTGCTTGCGCGGGTCGAAAGCATCGTCGGCGTAGACAAGGATGTTGGTGTCGATGAAGCTACGCGCCACGCTGAAACTCCAGGCGGTCGGCATACAGCTCATCACAACTGATGCGCTGTCCACCTGAGTTGCCTTGCCCGGCCAGGCTGCGCAATGCTTCAAGTTCGACGTCCAGGCCCTCTTCGCCGGCAGCGAGTTGCTCAAGGTAGTCGCGTACCGCCTGATTGAGGCTCTTGCCCATGCCCTGCGCGGCCTTGCGGGCCCGCTCAATGATTTTTTCGTCAGCGGAAAGCGTGATGTTCATACTGCACCCATTGCTTGGCACAGTCTATGTGCGCACGGGCCATGTGTCAATATGGGCGGGCAATCGTTTGTCACGGCGATCCGGCCGCCTTGCCTGTGCCCAATCCCCAGCCGTTCCGCGATGGCTTGATCGCCGCCACCGCCCTGGTGCACAACCTGGTGGTGGTGACCCGAAACCTCGCGGATGTCCAGGCCTCCGGAGTGCGGCTGCTCAATCCCTGGCAGGGGGGTGACAGCAGCCGCGCACTCCAGGCGCTCCAGCCAGGCCCGCTCAACTGGTTTGGTCTAGTCTGATCTGTTAGCACGTGATGGAAGCCATGGGGAGCCCCACACCGCCACCTGCCGCTGACAGCCGTGTGGTGAACATGCTGGAGGCCAAAACCCATCTCTCGCGCCTGGTGGAGGCCATCGAATCCGGCGCGGAAACGGAGGTGGTGATCGCCCGCAATGGTCGGCCTGTCGCCCGGCTCACGTCGTTGCGCACGTCCCAGCCACCGCGCCGCCTGGGGGTGGCCCGAGGCCAGTTCTCTGTGCCCGATTCCATCGATGCCGCCAATCTTCAGATCGCGGAGCTCTTCGAGCAAGGATGAGCAAGGTCCTGCTGGATACGCATGCCTTTCTCTGGGCCATCGCCGACGATTCCAGGCTGGGTCCGCTCAGCCGGGAGCTGATCCTCGCCGGCGCCGATGTGGTGTTGTTCAGCGATGGGCCGTCTCTACCGTCAGGCTTGCCTATGGCATAGGGGGTTTTAAGTTGGATTGTCCTATTCGAGAAAAAAGCTACCAGGCAGGGATACCGCATGAGGCTGGTCCGCAACACCGGTAATGACCGGGTCATCGACCTGGTTCGCCCCCTGCTGCGCTCGGGCCAGGACGTGCGCGTGGTGAGTGCCGCCCTGTCAATGTTTGCCTTCGCTGAACTGCGCCGGGGGCTGTTGGCGGTTGAGCGGTGTCAGCTGGTTCTGCCACCGGCGGGAGCGGATCTGCAGCTGCTGGGTTCCGCGGCAGACCGTCCCGCCCGCAACCGCCTCCAAGCGCACTGGCTGGCAGGTCAGCTTGCCCAATGGCTCTCAAGCAAGGTGGATTTGCGGCGGGCGTCGACGGCCGTGCCTCAAGGTGCCATGGTCATCCGTGGGGAGGGGCATCGGCCTGTTCAGGCCTTGCTCGGATCGCTCGCCTTCAGCAGCGATGGGCTGGGGATCACAGCCGGCAATCCCCTCAGCCTGATTCAGGCATCGGAAGGGCCTGAGGAGGCCAAGCTGATCGATGAATGGTTTCAGTCGCAATGGAACGGCCTTAGAGAAGATCCGCAGGCCAAGAGCTCATTGCTCGATTCGCTCCATCAGATCGCAAGCTATCGCGACCCCTATCTCATCTACATCCTCATTCTTCACAGCCTCTTTAGCAGCCGTGAGGACCAACTGGATGAGGATCAGATTGTCAATGCCGCTACGGGAATCCGCAATACGGTTGTCTGGCAGAAGCTCTACAAGTTTCAACGGGATGGTGTTGTTGGCGCCGTCGACAAGCTGAATCGGTTTGGTGGCTGCATCATTGCCGACAGCGTGGGGCTCGGGAAGACATTTGAGGCGTTGGCCATCATCAAGTACCACGAGTTACGCAATGACCGCATTCTCGTACTGTGCCCCAAGCGGCTGCGCGATAACTGGACGATCTATAAAGCCAATGATCGTCGCAACATCCTGGCAACCGATCGTTTCAATTATGACGTGCTCAACCACACGGATCTATCTCGTGCTGGAGGCCTGTCAGGTGACATTGACCTTGGCCTTATCAACTGGGGCAATTACGATCTTGTCGTGATTGATGAATCCCATAATTTCCGCAACAAGCGAACGCCCCAGATGGGTGTTGAAACCCGCTACGACCGCCTGATGCGCAAAATCATCAAGGAAGGCGTCAGGACGCGGGTGCTGATGCTTTCCGCAACGCCGGTCAACAACCGCATGGCGGACCTGCGCAATCAGATCGCCTTTGCCACCGAGGCCAACGACGCTGCCCTGCTGGCTCAAGGGATCAGCAGCATCGACATGACCACCCGTCTGGCGCAAAAACAATTCAACCGCTGGCTGGATCTTGAGGAAGTCAGCCGCACACCGCAGCTCCTGATGGAGATGCTGGGGTTCGACTATTTCACCCTACTGGACACGCTCACCATTGCCCGTTCACGCAAGCACGTGGAAAAGTATTACGGAATCGCCGAGACCGGCAAGTTTCCTGAGCGGTTGAAACCCATCAACATCAAGGCGGATGTGGATCTGAGTGGAACCTTTCCAGCGATCAGCACCGTAAACCTGGAGATCCGCAGACTCAACCTGGCCTCCTACGCGCCGTTGCGTTATGTGCTGCCCCACAAGCAAGAGGCCTACGACAGAAAGTACAGCATCGAAGTGAAGGGTGGCTTGGGCTTCTTCCGCCAAGTGGACCGGGAGGAGAGTCTGATCCATCTGATCCGAGTGAATGTGCTCAAGCGAATGGAAAGTTCCGTCGCTTCCTTCGCGTTGACGGTGGAACGTCAGCTCAAGGATGTGGATGCCACTTTGGAGCGCATCGAAGATCAGTCGTTTGAAGTGGAAGAAATCGACATTAGCGATGTGGATTTTGAGGATCCTGCTTTCGAGAGTTTGCTGGTTGGCCGAAAGATCAAGGTGCTGCTTCAAGACGTTGACCTGATTCGCTGGAAGCAAGACCTCGTGGAAGACCGCAACCGCTTGGCCACCCTTCTCGCTGCCGCCCGGGTCGTGGTGCCATCCCGTGATGCAAAGCTGAAAGAACTGAAAGAGATGATCCGCAAGAAGATCCGAGCACCCATCAATCCTGAGAACCGCAAGCTGATCATTTTCACAGCGTTCGCCGATACGGCCCGCTATCTCTACGACCAGCTGGCCGGCTGGGCAAAGACGGAGTTGCAGCTAGACTCTGCACTCGTGACGGGCACAGGCAGCAACCTCACCACCCTGCCAAAACAAAGACGTGATCTGACCGCAATCCTGACGTCGTTCGCGCCTCGCGCCAAGGAGCGGCCCGAAGACCTGGCGGACGAGGGTGAGCTTGATCTTCTGATTGCGACGGACTGCATCTCCGAGGGCCAGAACCTGCAGGACTGCGATTGGCTGATCAACTACGACATTCATTGGAACCCAGTGCGGATCATTCAGCGCTTTGGTCGCATCGACAGGCTTGGATCCCCCAATGCCTGCATCCAGCTCGCCAACTTCTGGCCCAACATGGAACTGGAGGAGTACATCAACTTGGAGCAGCGTGTCAGCGGCCGGATGGTGCTGCTCGATATCTCGGCAACAGGTGAGGAGAACCTGATTGAACAGCAGTCTGGCAATCCGATGAATGACCTGGAGTACCGGTGCAACCAGCTGCTCAAGCTCCAGGAGGCCGTGATCGATCTGGAGGATCTGTCGACAGGTGTTTCGATCGCAGACCTCACGCTTACGGATTGTCGCATTGATCTGGCCCAATTCACCAAGGCCAATCCCGGCCTGCTGGAGAGCTTGGCACTGGGCACCTTCGCCGTCACCACCAGCCGTGATCTCGACCTTCCAGCGGGCATGATTTTCTGCCTGCGAGCAGAGGCAGGAGTCGCTGAGAAGATCAGCGATCGTGCCTATCCACTGGCCCCGCATTACCTGATCCATGTGGGAGAAGACGGAGCTGTGTTGCTTCCCTTCACCCAGGCCAAGCAGATCCTGGATCGGCTGAAACGGCTCTGCATCGGACGTGACACACCCGATGCCGGAGCCTGTGCACGCTTTGATCGTTCCACGAAGGCTGGAGAAGACATGCGTCAGGCCCAGCGGCTGTTGGCTGCGGCCGTTGCCTCTGTGGTGGGCAAAAGCGAGGAGCGAGCCGTGGCCAGCCTGTTCAGCCCTGGCGGCACCCATGCCTTGGCTGGTGAATTCGCCGGGATCAATGATTTCGAAGTGGTGGCCTTCCTGGTGGTGCTTGCGGAGCAGCCCGCATGAAGGCAGCGCTGCTCCTGGCTGCCCTTGATCTGCCCGCGTCTGCCAGGGTCGATAAGCGCGTGCCGAAAACGTTGCTGCACGAGCACGGGGCCCCCACAGCCGCCGACAAGCGGCAAATCAATGAGGGAATCGAGCACCTCGTCTGGGTGGCAGCGCTCAAGCCCACCACGATTGGCGTGGCGGAGTATCGCGACGAGCTGCGGGAGGTGCTTGAGATTGCCGTGCTTCATCTCACGCTGCGCGCCGCCGCCAAAGGGGGTCGGCTGATCGAGCTGGTGCACCGGGCGGTCCCCTATCCGGTGCTGTTGATCACTGAGCAGGGCGGCAACGCATCCCTCTCGCTGGCACAGAAGCGTTGGTCGCAAGCCGAGGCGGGAAAAACGGTGCTGGAGGGCGATGTGGTGACCGTGGCGTGGGACGTGGAGCAGGACGCTGAACGCTGGCCTGCTTTCGGTGAGGCGCTGAGGCTTGGCCAGCAGCCACGCACCACCCTGGAGGCGTTGTATCAAGGCTGGATCGATACACTGCTGGCGCTGCAGGCGGCTCGCCTGACCGGGGCCTTTGCCATGGCCACCAACCCTGAGCAGGCTGGGCTTCGGCGCCAGGCCCTGCAAGAATGCACGCGCCTGTCCAGGGAGATCGCCCGCGTGCGAGCCACTGCCGCCAAGGAGAAGCAGATGGCGCGGCGTGTGGACCTGAACCTCGAACTCAAGCGCTTGGAAGCGGCCCAGGCTGCTGCCCAGGCCAGGCTGTGATGCACAACGCCACCATGCAGAAACTGACCGCCGCCGACCCTGAGACCCATTCGCCCGACCTGGTGGCGGAAAATCTGGCTGCGCTACGGGCGCTTTTCCCTGAACTGATCACCGAGGGACCGGATGGCGTGGCCGTGAATGTCGACGTGCTCAAGTCGCTCGTTGGTGACAAGACCGTCACTGATGCGGAGGAGAAGTACGGCCTCAACTGGCATGGCAAACGCCGCGCCCGCCAGCTGGCCCTCACCCCCTCCACGGGAACCTTGCGGCCCTGCCCGGAAGAGAGCGTGGATTGGGATACCACCAAGAATCTGATGATCGAGGGTGACAACCTGGAAGTGCTCAAGCTGTTGCAGAAGAGCTATGCGGGGAAGGTGAAGCTCATTTACATCGATCCTCCCTACAACACCGGCAGAGACTTCGTTTATCCCGATAACTTTCAAGATAACATCAAGAACTACCTGGAGCTTACTGGCCAGACTGGTGAGGGAGGCGTGAAGCTCTCTTCCAATACCGAGGCCTCCGGACGCTTCCATACGGATTGGCTCAATATGATGTATCCGCGGCTTAAGCTCGCGCACAATTTGCTTCGAGATGATGGTGTAGTCTTCATTAGCATTGCAGACCATGAGGTTCATAATCTACGCTGCGTAATGAACGGCTGTTCGGTGAAGAGAACTTCATTGCTACTGCGGTTTGGCAGAAAGTGTATTCGCCCAAGAATTCTGCGAAGCACTTCTCTGAAGATCATGACTATATCATCGTGTATGCCAAGAATTCCGAGACATGGATTCCAAAGTTACTTCCGCGAACAGAGGAAATGGAGGCTCGCTATGGGAATCCAGATAATGACCCACGAGGGCCTTGGAAACCAGGTGATCTGTCAGCGAGAAACTATTATGGAGAAGGCACTTATCAGATCATTTGTCCTTCTGGGCGCCAACTCTCCGGCCCTCCGCCTGGCACTTATTGGCGTGTGTCGCAGACCAAGTTTAAAGAGTTGAATGCTGATGATAGAATTTGGTGGGGTGCAGATGGAAATAATGTGCCAGCCATCAAGCGTTTCCTAAGCGAAGTAAAAGACGGGCGTGTACCACAAACCCTCTGGTCCTATCAAGAGGTCGGTCATACACAAGAAGCCAAGAAGGAGTTGATTGCGGCTGTCGACTTTCCGAATTCGGACGTCGTATTCGAAACGCCAAAGCCTACGCGCCTGATCCGACGAATACTGCAACTGTCAACAAGCCTAGCCAGTGAAGACTTGGTCATGGATTTCTTTGCCGGAACAGGGACGACTATGGATGCAGTTTTAGCCCAGAATGCTGAGGATGGCGGGAAGAGGCGTTGCATCTTGATCCAGCTTCAAGAACCCATTCAGGGTGCAGATTCAGTAGGATGGAAATCAATAGCTGACGTAACTCTTACGCGTATTCGAGCAGCAGGAAGGCGAATAACCAACTCAAATCCTATGTTTACTGGTGACATCGGCTTTCGCGTCTTCAAACTAGACTCCACGAACATCCGCGAATGGGACCCAGACAGCGACAAGATCGCCGAAACCCTCGAAGCCTCCATCGAGCATCTCAAGACCGACCGTACCGAGCAAGACATCCTCTTTGAGCTCCTGCTCAAGTTGGGACTTGATCTCTGTGTCCCGATTGAAACTCGAAAAAAGGCACTCGGTGCCACGCAAGCACACGACCTCCACTCCATCGGTGGCGGCTCCCTGCTTGTATGCCTCTCCCAATCCGTCCCGCAGGTGGATGTAGAGCCTCTTGCTCTCGCCATCGTGGCAAGGCATCAGGAGTTGAAGCCTGCCGGAGAAACTACAGTTGTCTTCCGTGACAGTGCCTTCGCTGATGACGTGGCCAAGACCAACATCACCGCCATCCTCCAGCAGCACGGGCTCGAAACCGTGAGAAGCCTGTGATCAAAGATCTTCTCCAAAGGATGCAGAGACAGTTCGATGCTCTTGCTCGCAAAGAGCCAGGTGCTGATGAAGTGGAGTTCTGGTTTGCCCGTGTCCTTCAGGAACCCTTGGGCTATGCCCGTTGGGAGAATTTCATCACCGCGATCCAGCGTGCGATCGAGTCGTGCAAGACAACAGGCTTCGTCCCGGATCACCATTTTCGTGGCGTCACGAAAATGGTCCCCATCGGCAGCAGAGTTAGAGCTCAGGCATGAAACTGCAGTTTGAACCCAACCTCGATTATCAGCTCCAAGCAATCGAAGCAGCGTGCGATCTCTTTCGTGGGCAGGAAACCTGCCGAACTGAGTTCACAGTCGTAAGAGAGACTTCCAGCGGCCAGCTTTCTTTGTTGGAAAATGAACTAGGCATCGGCAATAGGCGCACATTGCTAGAGGATCAACTCCTGGACAATTTGCGTGCCATTCAACTTCGTCATGGCTTGGCTCCATCAGAAGCACTCGAATCTCTGGACTTCACCGTAGAGATGGAGACCGGCACCGGCAAAACCTATGTCTATCTGCGAACCATATTCGAGCTGAACAAGCGCTTTGGTTTCACCAAGTTTGTGATCGTGGTGCCCACAGTGGCGATCAAAGAAGGTGTCTATCACACGATCCAGACCGCAGCCGAACACCTCAAAGGGCTCTATGCGGGCGCACCCTTTGACGTCTTCATCTACGACTCAGCCAAGCTCGGACAGGTCCGTAACTTTGCCACCAGCCCGCAAATCCAAATCATGGTGATGACGGTAGGTGCCATCAACAAATTCGGCGACGAACAACAGGCGGAATCAGAAGAGGCAGACGAAGCTGTACGCCGCGAGAAGTCAAAGAATGTGATGTATCGCCCCAGCGAGAAGACTGGTGGCGAGAAGCCCATCGACCTCATTCGTGCGACGCGCCCCATCCTGATTGTTGATGAGCCCCAAAGCGTTGAGGGCGGGCTTGACGGCAAGGGGAAGAAAGCCATGGAGCGGATGAATCCTCTCTGCAACCTGCGTTATTCCGCAACCCCAAAGCAGGCCCATCACATGCTCTACAAGCTTGATGCGGTGGATGCCTACGAGCGCAAGCTGGTGAAGCAAATCGAAGTGGCTGCGGCCTCGGTGGAAGGTGCTTACAACAAACCGTTTGTGCGGCTCCTCTCTGTCAGCAACAAGCGTGGCGTCATCTCGGCCAAGGTGGAACTCGACCTGCAGGCAGGAGCAGGCGTCTCACGTCGAGAAGTTTCCGTGCAAGACGGAGACCTTTTGGAAATGACAACCCAACGGGCCGTGTACCGCGATTTCAGAGTTGGTGAGATCCGCGTGGCCAAAGGCACAGAGTTTCTTGAGCTGCGCCATCCCGGTGGCGAGACCTTTCTCCACATTGGCGAGGCCTATGGAGATATTGAGCCTCTCGCCATCCAGCGACAGATGATCAAGCGCACGATCAAGGAACACTTCGACAAGGAGATGCGGCTGCGCCCCCAAGGCATCAAGGTGCTGAGTCTGTTCTTCATCGATGCTGTCGACAAGTATCGGCAGTACGACGCTGAGGGCAACCGGGTCAATGGTGCCTATGCCCGCATCTTTGAGGAGGAATACCGCCAGCTTGCCAGTCATCTTGACTACCAAACCCTCTTCCAAGAAGTGGACCTCACGGCTGCTGCCGAGGAGGTTCATGACGGATACTTCTCCATCGACAAGAAAAAGGTCGGTGGAAAGACGGTGGAAATATTCAAAGATTCAAAGGGTGAGGGAACCACCAAGGCCGACGACGATACCTACAATCTGATCATGCGTGACAAGGAAAAGCTTCTCAGCCTGGAGACACCATTGAAATTCATCTTCTCGCATTCGGCTCTGCGTGAAGGCTGGGACAATCCGAACGTTTTCCAGATCTGCAGCCTGCGGGAAATGGCCTCCGAGCAGCAGCGCCGGCAGACCATTGGCCGTGGCCTGCGCCTCTGTGTGAATCAACAGGGCGAGCGCCAGCGTGGCTTTGAATTGAACACACTCACCGTCATCGCATCCGAGAGTTACGAGCAGTTCGCGGAAAACCTCCAGAAAGAAATTGAAACCGATACAGGCATCCGGTTTGGCATCGTTGAAGCCCACCAGTTCGCCGGAATCACGGCCATCGGCGCCGATGGCCATCCCGCACCGTTGGGGCTCGCCCAATCGAAGCTGCTCTGGGAGAGCCTGAAGACTTCAGGGTTGATCAACGCCAAGGGCAAGGTGCAAGACGCCCTGCGCACGGCGCTCAAGAACGACACGTTGACCCTGCCGGAGCCGTTCACGGCCCAACTGCCTCAGGTGAAGGAGCTCCTCCGCAAGCTCGCCGGCCGCCTGGACATCAAGAACGCGGACGAACGCAGGCAGGTGAAGACCCGCCAGGCCGTTCTGAACAGTGCGGACTTCAAAGCGCTCTGGGATCGCATCAAGCACAAGACCACCTACCGCGTGCAGTTCGACAACGAGGCCCTGCTCGCCACCTGCATCCAAGCCCTTGCTGAAGCACCACCCATCGCCAAAACCCGCCTCCAATGGCGCAAGGCAGACCTCGCCATCGGTCGCTCAGGCGTGGACGCAACGGAGAAGACCGCCGCCCCTCCTGTGACCCTCGACGAAGCCGACATCGAACTGCCCGACATCTTGACCGATCTTCAGGACAAGACCTCGCTCACACGCCGCAGCATCTGCCGCATCCTCGTGGACAGTCAGCGGCTGGATGATTTCAAGCGCAACCCGCAGCAGTTCATCGAGCTGGCTGCGGAGATCATCAATCGCACCAAACGCCTGGCACTTGTGGATGGCATCAAATACCAGCGGATCGGTAATGATGCTTATTACGCTCAGGAGTTGTTCGAGAATCAGGAGCTGATGGGCTATCTCAAGTCAATGGTCGATGCCAACAAGGCGGTCCATGAACAGGTGATTTACCAATCGGACACCGAACGCACATTTGCCGAGGAGCTCGAAAGGAATGAGGCGATCAAGGTCTACGCCAAACTCCCAGCCTGGTTCAAGGTACCCACCCCACTGGGACCATACAATCCAGATTGGGCTATTCTGGTTGCAAAGCCCGAGGGAGAACGTCTCTATCTTGTTGTGGAAACCAAAAGCAGCTTGTTTACCGACGACTTGCGCGACAAAGAGAGCGCTAAAATCAACTGCGGCAAGGCACATTTCAACGCCCTTGCAGACGGTGATAATCCTGCACGATATCTGACAGCACGATCTATGGATGATGTTTTGTCTGGCTTGTAATCCTTGACCCCATCCCTCAGGGCAAGAGCAACCCACACCGCCCCGCGAGCTCCCTGGCCAAGGCACGAAACTCCTTCCGGCAAGCCACGGCGGCCTGGAGATGGCCCCCCAGGGCCCCATCCGCTGGCGTCAGATGAAACATCGGCTTGCGTGCCTCCCGGGCCAGGGGCATCAGGATCCGGTTGTACCTGAGCTGGGCGAGGCAGTTGGGGTCATCGTTCGGGGTTGCGGCAGGCGGCTCCGGTGCCTGGTTCAAGACGGCACGGGCATAGATGGCGGGCACCTGATCCAGCCAGCGCTTGTAGGCCATCACCGGTCGATCCAGGCGCACCGGGTGTTGCAACATCACATAGCCCACTGGCTCCATCGCGCCGCCTGGAACCGGCGCGGTGCGGGATGACTCGGGTGTCGACGCCAAGCGCTCCCGCCAGCTCTCCTGCCAGCCGCGCAGGGTGGCGCCGAGATGGGTCAACCCTTGGATGGAATACAGATCCGGCACCAGCGGAATCACCACCTGGCTCGCTGAGCTCAAGACCGCCCGATTCAACGCTCCCAGGTTGGACGCCACATCAAGCAACACCACATCAGCCTGGCGTTCAGCGGCAGCCAGGGCCAACAAGCGCCAAAACGCTGTGAAAACACGCAAAGCATTCGGCTCGCGCTCCAGGCCGTTGAGCCAACACGCCGACAACCCATCCTCCACCCGCGCCGAAAGGGCCAGATCGCCGACAACAAGCCCGATCCCAGAGGCAACCTGAGCGATCCAGGGAGTGGCCACCTCGCCCGTTCCCTCCAGCAAAGGCAGCAGGCTGCCGAGCACGGTTCTTGGGGTACGGGGCTCTGTCCAGATCTCCTCCAGGAGGTCTTCATCGAGGAACAGGCTGCTGAGATTGGCCTGGGGATCCAGATCGGCGGCCAGCACGGAGAGGCCCAATTCCGCCAACATCCAGGCAAGGTGATACACAAGCGTGGTCTTGCCAACACCAGCGCGATCGTTGAAAAATGCGATGGTTTTCATGGCTCCTCTATCATCTCCTCTGCGGGCCGCAACGTCACCGCGATAGCGAGATTGGAGATCTTGAATTCAGGTAAGGGATTGCCATTACGGGAACATTCACGCCGTGCGCTGGCGATACCAGCCCCAAACCGTTGCGCGAAACCCGTCTCCCGCAGAAAACCCGCCAGGTTGGGGTTGCGATAGTCGGTATAGCCTGGCAGGCCAAAGGTTTCGGCCGTCACGATGCCCACGGGCCCGCCGGGGCTGAAGATCTCAAGACGATCCGCATACCAGTAGACGCGAATCGGCGCCTGGGTGTGCTCATAGGTGCGGTACAGCATGGCATTGCGAAACAATTGCTGCAGCGCCACCAGCGGGTAGAGCTGAGTGCGCCTCTCGTTGGCCCCGCTCTTGAAATCCACCGTTGTGCGGTTGTGTGACATCAACTTCTCTTCCACCAGGCGGATGACATCCACCAGGCGCCCCTCAAACTCCTCCGCATCCACCGGTTCATCCGCCAGGCTGGTGCCGGCCAGCTTCAAAAACTGCACGTAAGCGCAGGGGAGGAAGTCGCGTCCATGGTCACACAGGGTGAGTACGCCCAAGTGGGTGGGCGTGGGTTCGGCGGGGCTGAGGATCATGCGGGTGCTGGCCAACTGCTCCTCCAAGGAGCGCTCATTGGCCTCCAACACCTCCGGCGCCACGGCCATCGGCAGATAGGTCTCCCGATACCAGGCCAGATCCAAATCCTTCCAGGTGGCGCTACCACAGGGCCGGGCATCAAAGGGTTGATCGCGGCAGCGTCGCTTTTCATTGAGAATGCGCTCATCCTGGGCGGTGGCCAGATCCCGTCGAGGGCCCAGGCGAATCCAGATGCGGCCGTCGTAGCGAACGGGGGGCGAATCCGCCGGCCAGACGGTCACCACCGCCCGATCGGCACCCTTCAACAGGCGTTTTTGAACCGTGAGGGTAGGCGGCGGCACGATTTTCCCATCGGTCTTGATATCAGACAGGGTCTGCAAGAGTTGATCATCGATGGGCGTGTGGGAGGGGCTACCGTCATCGTTCGCGCCAACAATCAACACCCCTGGTGTGCCGTGGTCGGGCAGATCATTGGCAAACGCGCAGACAGCCTCGCGGCCCTTGCTGGGGGCATTACCGGTCCAGGCCCTTTTGCGCTCCACCTGGTCGGATTCCGTATCCGCAAGCAGGGCTTCCAGTTCAGCGTCGGAGTAGTGGCTCATCGCTCCATTCAGCCAGCCAGGGCAGCGAACCCCCTTCACCAGAGCCCATTGTGCCCGGCCACCCCATGCCCGGCACAGTTCACCCCCTACCCTGCCCCCATGGCCGGGCCCCACACCACCTACCGCTACAACGTTTTCCTCAGCCACAGCAGCGCCGACAAGACGGTGGTGCGTGAGCTGGCCGAGGGGCTGCGGGCGACTGGGCTGCGGGTGTGGTTCGACGAGTGGATCATCAAGCCGGGCGATCCGATCTCCGTGAAGATCGAGGAGGGGCTGGAGCACTCGAAGGTGCTGCTGTTTTGCATGTCGGCCAACGCTTTCGGCTCGGAGTGGGCGGGGCTGGAGCGCCACGCCGCCATCTTTCGCGATCCGCAAAACCTGGAAAGGCGCTTTATTCCGCTGCGTCTCGACGACGCCGAGCCCAAGGCGATGCTGCGCATTTTCGCCGAGGTGGATTGGCGGCCAGGCGCGGATCGCGAGCGCGAGTGGGCTCGGCTGTTGGAGGCCTGCCGAGTGGAGAACGCTGGGGAGGGGATCGGCGGAGAGGTCGGCGAGCCGGCTGAAGGCACGAAGGCGGAAACGGCGGCGACAGATTCCACGGCAACGGAGTCCACCCGAGCCGCGGAGAGCACCGATGCAACCTCCAGCCTTCCGCCGCCTCCAACGGCGAAGCCGCCCTCCTCTCCCGCCAGCCCCAGCCCCTCCGCTGTGGATCGCGCCCCACCCTCCCTGGATCACCTCGGAGCGCCCCAGCTTCCCCACAGTCTTGATCTCTTCCACCCCGGCCAGGTGAACAGCGTGGGCTGGAGCCCGGATGGGCAGCGCCTGGCCAGCGGCGGGGGTGATGGCACGGTGCGGCTGTGGGAGGCGGCAAGCGGCAAGCAGCTGGCCCTGCTCGAAGGCCACAAGGATTGGGTGAGGAGCGTGGGCTGGAGCCCGGAT
>VGQX01000011.1 GCA_016882305.1 Cyanobacteria bacterium K_Offshore_surface_m2_239 | reverse complement strand
TCCGCAGGTTGTTGCGATGGCAATTGATCAGGCGCAGCCGGCGGCTGCCGGCCACCCGGCGGCTGGCGGGGGTGGGGATGGAGCGGCGCCCGCTGAGATAGGCCCCGGTGAGGGACTCCTCCGCCGCAAGGAGGGCCGCCAGCGTCCCCTCCGCCACGATGCGGCCCCCGTGCACGCCCGCGCCAGGACCGATGTCCACCAGATGATCGGCGGCGCGGATCGTGTCCTCGTCGTGCTCCACGACGATCAGGGTGTTGCCCAGATCACGGAGCTTCACCAAGGTGGCCAGGAGGCGATCGTTGTCGCGCTGATGCAGGCCGATGCTCGGCTCATCCAGCACGTAGAGCACGCCGGTGAGACCCGCCCCGATCTGGGTGGCGAGACGGATGCGTTGGGCTTCCCCTCCCGAGAGGGTCATCGCCGGCCGATCGAGGCTCAAGTAGTCGAGACCGACATCGAGCAGGAAGCGCAGCCGCAGGCGAATCTCTCGCAACACCAGCTCGCCGATCTGAATCTGGCGCGGACTGAGCAGGGGGTCGCGGGTCTCCGTGCCATGCACACCCATCAACGCCTCGATCCGGCGCAAGGTTTCATCCACCCCGACGGCGGTGAGCTCATGGATGCGATAGGGACCCATGCGCACCGCCAGAGCTTCCGGCCGCAACCGCAGCCCCTGGCAGGTGGCGCAGGGCACGAGATCGAGGAACTTCTCCAACTTCTGCCGGATCGCCTCGCCGCTGGCATCCCGCAGCTGGCGCTCCAGGATCGGCAGGACGCCCTCAAAGGGCCGCTCAAATCCCTTGCTCTTGCGATAGCGGCTGTCGGCCTGGATCAGGATCGGATCCTGGCTGCCATGGAGCACCACCGTCCGCTGGTCTTCCGTGAGCTGGTTCCAGGGGGTTTTCAGCTCAAAGCCGAAGGCTTCCCCCACGCTGAACAGCAGGGAGAAGTAGTAGGCGTTGTCCTTGTCGCTCCAGGGGGCGATGGCGGCGTACACCGGTTGTGACGGATCGGGCACCACCCGCTCCACCGTGAAGCGTCGCAGATGGCCCAGGCCATGGCAGTCGGGGCAGGCGCCGTAGGGGCTGTTGAAGGAGAACAGGCGCGGCGAGAGCTCCTCCATCACCGCTCCGTGCTCCGGGCAGGCGAAGTGTTCGGAGAAGAGGCGCTCCCGCTCCCAGCCCTCCGGCAACGGCTCCCCCTCCCGAGGCACCAGCTCCACCATGGCCAGTCCCTCCCCTCGCTTCAAGGCGGTGCGCAGGGAATCGGTGAGGCGCTCCGTGAGGCCCTCCCGCGCCACAAGGCGATCGACCACCACCTCGATGGCATGGGACTGGTTCTTGTCGAGCTCGATGTTGTCGGACAACTCGCGCACCTCCCCGTTGATGCGCACCCGGGCGAACCCCTCGGCCACCAGGCCGGAGAGGAGCTTCTGGTGGGTGCCCTTCCGACCGCGCACCACAGGCGCCAGCAGCTGGTAGCGGGTGCCTTCCGGCAGGGTGAGGATCTGATCGACCATCTCATCGATGGTCTGGGGGCTGATGGGACGGTCGCAGTGGGGGCAGTGGGGCTCGCCGGCCCGGCCGTAGAGCAGGCGCAGATAGTCCTGGATCTCGGTGACGGTGCCGACGGTGGAGCGAGGGTTGTGGCTGGTGGATTTCTGGTCGATCGAGATGGCGGGGGAGAGCCCCTCGATGGAATCCACATCCGGCTTGTCCACCTGGCCCAGAAACTGGCGCGCGTAGGCGGAAAGGGATTCCACGTAGCGCCTCTGCCCCTCGGCGAAGATCGTGTCGAAGGCCAGGGAGCTCTTGCCGCTGCCGCTCACGCCGGTGAACACCACCAGCTGATTGCGGGGGATCGTGAGATCCACATTGCGCAGGTTGTGCTGACGGGCCCCGCGCACGCGAATCACGTCCTCCAGGCGGCTGTTCAACCCGTCCGCGCCGCTCTCCGATCGGGATGATGCGACGCGGACGCGGGGCATGAGGGGAGGACAGCGACGGTCAGTTTACGAGGAGTGACCGTTGCCGGGCCCTGGAGGAAGGTCAGCGGAAAGGCCGCAGAGCTCGGCGCTCACCGCCCAGAGGCGTTGACGCCGCTCGGCATCCCGCGCGGCGGGAGCCACAGGAACGGCCTTCGGATGGCCGCGCATCCCCCCCCACTGGTCGGGTCCGTAGTGCCCACCGGGGACGGCCTCCGGCGCGGTGGCGGCAAACAATTGGGGGAGAGCCCCCATCGCGGCGCTCTGAAAGAGGGGATCCATCAGGCGGTAGGCCCGGGCCTCCAGCCACGAGCCGTTCATGGCCACCGAGGCGGGCTGCAGGTTGGTGCGCGCCAGGCCCGGATGGGCCGCCAGGGCCAACACCGCTGAGCCCCGCTCCAGCAGCCGCTCCTGCAGCTCCAGAGCGGTCATCACGTTGGCGAGCTTGCTCTGGCTGTAGGCCCGCCAGCGGTCGTAGGAGCGCTCGCCGCGCAAATCATCAAAGGCGATGCGGCCGAAATACTGGGCCCCGGAGGTGACGAACACCACCCGCGCCCCCGCGCGAGCCTCCAGCAGGGGCAGCGTCTGAAGGGTGAGGGCGAAATGGCCGAGATGGTTCGTGCCGAATTGCAGCTCGAAACCATCGCGGGTGAGGGTGCGCGGGGGCGCCATCACGCCGGCGTTGTTGATCAGCAGGTCGAGGGCCCCGTAGCGTTCGGCCACGGTGGCGGCGGCGGCGCGCACGCTGGCGAGATCCGCCAGGTCGAGGGGCAGCACATCCAGAGCGCCGTGGGGAGCGGGGCGGCTCTCGCGGGCCAGCTCCCGCAGCAGGGCGCCGCGGGCCTCCTCCGCCTTGCGGGCGGAACGGCAGGCCATCACCACGGTGGCGCCACTGGCGGCCAGGGCGCGGGCCGTTTCCAGCCCCAAACCACTGTTGGCGCCGGTCACCAAAGCCACTCGTCCGGTCTGATCAGGGATGGAGGCCGTGGTCCAGGAGCCGGGAACAGGGGCGGCGACCGGGACAGGGGCGAGTACTGGGGCAGATGCCGGGGCGGGTACGGAAGGTGATTCGTAACCAGACAATGTGACAGACATCCGGAACAGCGAAACTAATCTTAACATTGTTTGATCGCCAATCGTTGTCGCTGCGGGTCGAAAGCCAAGCCGCGGCCGCGAGGCAACAAAGCCAGCAAGAACGCCGCTTTCCGAACTGAGAAACGGCTTGACATCCGGACAGATCGCTGCCTGAGACACTCACAGTGAGCAGGTTTTCATCCCAGGCAACGCCAACGACCGCTCAAGTGGATTCGCACGGTGCCAACGGCCATAGCGAATCCATGTCTTGAGTGGACGCTGGCTACTCACGGGATGAGAATCATTCAGCGAGACATTTTTTCTGTTGGCCCCATCCCAACGGAAGCCCGCCATCCCCCTCAGGCCACCTTGTCCAGCAGGCTGGCGGCGTAGCTGCGCGCCTCGCCACTGTCTCCGCCCGCCAGCTCGGCCAGTTCCGCCTGCCGCTCCTGAGTGTCCCGCAGGTGGGACACTCGCGTGCGGGTGTCTCCGCCCTCCACCACCTTGGCCACCTTGTAATGGTGCGCGGCGGCGGCGGCCACCAGGGGCTGGTGGGTGACACAGAACACCTGGCGGGAATCGGCGAGGCGCTTCAGCAGGTCCGCCATCGCCCCGCTGACCCGGCCGCTGACGCCAGCGTCGATCTCATCGAACAGCAACGTGACCTCTGGTTCGGCGGCGGCGAGGCAGGTTTTGAGCGCCAGGAGAAAACGGCTCATCTCCCCCCCGGACGCCACCTCCGCCAGCGGAGCCAGCGGTTGGCCCGGATTGGCGGAGAACAGATAACTCACCCCATCCGCCCCCTCCTCGCTGGGGGCCAGAGGCGTGAGCTCCACCGCGAATCGCACGTGGGCGAGACCCATCGGCCGCAGCGCCTCCAGCAGCTGGGCCTCCAGGGCGCGGGCGGTGGTCTGCCGGGCGGTGGTGAGACGCCCGCAGGCCTGATCGAGCCGGGCGCGCCCCTCGGCTTCGCGACGCTCCAAATCCGCCAGCTCCGCCTCCAGTCCTCCCGGGCTCAACTCCTGACGCAAGCGATCGCGCACCGCCAGCAGCTCACCCAGCTCCTGGTTGTGGCGGCGCTCCAGGGCACGAAGTTGGGCCAGGCGCTCCTGCAACTGGGCGAGGCGTTCGGGATCGCTCTCCAGGGAGGCGCCATAGCGATCCAGCTCCCGCGCCAGATCGCGCAACAACGCCACCGCCTCCTCACAGCTCCGCCGCAACGGCGCCACGCCGGTGCCATCGAGACCCTCCAGCAGGCGCAGCTCTTGTTCACAGGCGGCCAGATGGTCCAGGGCGGAGGGGGCTCCTTCCGCGCCCTCCAGCAACCGGCCGATCAGGGTCATCACCCCTTCCTGCAGCCGCACCCCATGGGCCAGGCGATCCTGCTCGGCCTGGAGCCGTTGACGCTCCAGAGGATCCTCCAAGGTCGCCGCCTCGAGCTCCCCCAAGAGGTGCTCCTGCCGTTCCCGTTCCCGCAGCAGCTCCTCCGACCGGGTCCGAGCCCGAGCCAGCGCTTGCGCCTCCCGCTTCCAGGCGCGATGGGCCGCACGCACGCTGTCCAACAACGGCCCGTGGGCTTCGCCAGCCAATCGATCCAACCAGCGCCGCTGTTGGCCCGGTCGGGCCAGATCCTGGGTCTGGCCCTGCACGGTGAGATCCACCAGCAACGGGCGCAGATCGAGAACCTGCGCCCGGCTCACGGCCACCCCTTGCAGACGGTGGCGACTGGTCAGCTTGCCCTGCTGCATGCGCCACTCCCGACTGATCAACAGATCGGGCTCCTCCACCGACAACGCCTGCTCCTCCAACCAGCTCCGCAAAGCCGCCGTCAACGCAAAGGTGGCTTCCACGGATCCGCGTTCAGCGCCACGGCGCAGCAGACGCGCGCCCTGCGCACCCTGGGCACCGCCAAGAAGAGCGTCAAGCGCGTCAAGAAGTATGGACTTGCCCGCTCCCGTCTCGCCGGTGAGCACGGTGAATCCCGGATCGAAGCACAGATCAAGCTCCTCGATCAGAGCGATGTTCCGCAAGCGCAACTCTGTCAGCACCGGCGTTCCTTCACGGAGCGTTCCCAAACCGTAGCGAAGGCTCCGGGACGGCAAAAGGGGAGCCCGCCGCTCCAGCCGGGGAAAGAACCGCGACGGGCTGTCGCCACGCCAGGGAGCCCTCCAGGGAGGAGGGAGAAACGGCGTCTGGCACAGGTGGCTCGCGGCTGGGGAAGGCGCTGGCGGTCTGGACTTCAGGCTGTTTTGTTGAGAAAACACAACATGGGCGTTCAGGTGGATTCGGAAATCCGCAACAAGGTGCTAAAAACGAGGAAGATCCTTGCTGTTAGGATCTTATTATTCATGGGGTCAAGCCCCAATCCACGCAACCATGAATTCAGGATTAACAGGTTCCGATCTCCTCGCCAAAGTCAAGGAGTTGGGAGACGCGTCCAAATCGGACCTCGTGCGCAGCTGCGGCTACGTCAGCACCAAGAAGGACGGGACCGAGCGCCTGAACTTCACCGCGTTCTATGAGGCGCTTCTGGAAGCCAAGGGTATGCACCTTGGAGATTCTGGCCACAGCTCCAAACCGGGGCGGAAGTTGAGCTTCAACACCAAGGTGCAGTTCAACGGCAACCTGATGGTCGGCAAGGCCTACACGGCGCTGCTCGACCTCAAGCCGGGCGACGAGTTTGAGATCAAGCTCGGCCGTCGGCAGATTCGCCTCCTGCCTCTCGGCACCTCCTCGGAGGTGGACCTGGAGGGGGAGGAATCGCCGGAAGCCACGGCCTGAGAGAGCCCCGGGAGATGGGGCTGGCCGCCTGTGGCGCACCAGCCCCCGCCAGCAGACAGAATCAGCCCCTGCTCCGCGGCCCGTGAAGCCAGATGAGGTCTCCCACCACACCCTCCGCCCCGGACCTGACCCCCGCGGAGCAGGCCCTGGCAAGGATGCGCGCCGCCGTGTTCGGCACGGATCCCATGGCTCCGGCACCTCCCGCCCTGCCCACCATCAGCTCTCCCACCCATCCCGAGGCCCCCGTGAACAAAGCGCAGGCGGGCCCTCCGGAACTTGAGGATTTTCTGGAAGCTTCCGGCCTGCTGGTCTATGACCCGGCTGCCATCACCCGCCTCTACGCCGGACACCCGCAAAGGCTTCTGCGACGCCTCTGGCAGACCCTGGTGCCGATCTGCCTGTTTCTCCTGGCCGTCGCCAGCGACCGCTTCACCGGCCGGCTCACCAACCCCGCGCGCGCCAGGGCGCGGGCGCGGGAATGCGCGGAATTGCTCGCCGCCCTCGGGCCCGCCTTCATCAAAGCCGGCCAGGCCCTCTCCACGCGACCCGACATCGTGCCGCCAGTGTTGCTGGAGGAGCTCGCCCAACTGCAAGACCAGTTGCCGGGCTTTGATTCCACCCTCGCCATGGCCTGCATCGAGGAGGATCTCGGCGCTCCGGTGAGCGAGGTGTACAGCAGCCTGGAGAAGGAGCCCATCTCCGCCGCCTCCCTCGGACAGGTGCACCGTGGCGTGCTGAAGGGAGGTCAAAAGGTTGCGGTAAAAGTGCAGCGGCCGGGACTGCGGGAACAAATCACTTTGGATCTCTATATCGTCCGCAACATAGCCGGCTGGTTGAACCGAAATATTCGCCTCATCCGCAGTGACCTGGTCGGGTTGATCGATGAACTCGGAACGCGAGTTTTTGAAGAGATGGATTACATGAATGAAGCCGCTAATGCGAGTAAATTCAAGCAGCTTCATGCTCACAATCGTCATATCGCTGTACCTGAAATTTATCTTGAAGCCACCAGTCGACGCGTGTTGACAATGGAGTGGATTGATGGCGTGAAGCTCACCAATTTGGAGGCTGTCAAAGCGATTGGTGTCGATCCTGATGAAATGGTCAGCATTGGTGTGAACTGCAGCCTGCAACAGCTGCTGGAACACGGTTTCTTCCACGCTGATCCCCATCCTGGCAACCTTCTTGCCCTTGCGGATGGCCGTTTGGCCTATCTGGACTTCGGCATGATGAGCAGCATCACGCGTGAATCTCGAACGGGATTGATTCAAGCGGTTGTCCATCTCGTCAATCGTGACTTCAGCTCCCTCTCCAAGGATTTCGTCAGTCTTGGCTTCCTCAGCGAAGAGGTTGATCTCTCCCCCATCGTGCCGGCGTTTGAGGTGGTCTTCGGCCAGGCCCTGGAGATGGGAGTGAACCGGATGGATTTCAAAGCGGTGACCGATGATCTCTCTGGCGTCATGTATCGCTTTCCCTTTCGTGTTCCGCCCTACTACGCCCTGATCATTCGTTCACTCGTCACCCTTGAGGGGATTGCCTTGAGCGTGGATCCGGATTTCAAGATCCTCGGCGCCGCCTATCCCTATTTCGCGCGACGGCTGATGGAAGACCCCGATCCGCAACTGCGCCAGAGCCTGCGGGAGATGTTGTTCGATGGCGAGGAGTTTCGCTGGCAGCGGCTGGAGGCGCTCGTGAGCAGCGCCGCCCTGCAGGAGCAGCTCGATGTGGAGGGGCTTCTCGATCAGGTGATCGACTTCCTCTTCTCCCCCGGCGGCGGCCTGCTGCGACGCCAGCTCGTGGACGCCATGGTGGAGCGCATGGACACCCTGGCCTGGCGCATGGCGCTGCGCATCGGGCGCCGCCTGCCCGATCGCCTGCTTCCCCCCGGGCTGCGGCAACGGCAGAGCAGCCCGGAAGCTCTCGATCCGCGCCCGCTGCTCGATCTTGAGCCCGTGCGGCAGTTGTCGGCGATCCTCAGCGATCTGCCCGGCTTCGAACCCCGCCTGCTGCTCCAGCGGCTGCCCCGCCTGCTCGGGCAGCCCGATCTGCGCCAGATGGGAGCGGATGTGGCCAAGGGATTGGCGGAACGGGGGGTGGTGCGCCTGCTGCGGGATGTGCTGGTGACTCCAGCCTGAAAGCTGGCGGGTGAAGTTCGGTCGCCTCAAAGACCGCCTTTAGATTCAACGTTCAACGTCAGACCTCAACAAGGCGATGGGCAGCACGACAGGCCGATGGGGGGCATGGATGGGGGCGGGCCTGGCCTCGGTCCTCGTGTTCGGCCTCGGCGGCGGCTCGCCCAGCGCGCAGGCGGCGGATCGGGTGGTGTTGATCAGCGGCGCCTTCCGCCGCTCCATCCCGATCAGCGACTTTGAAACGCTGGCCACCACCGGCAAGGCGCCTGGATTGTTGGGCGATCTTCTCCGCCTCGGTCGTCAGAACCCGCGTCAGCTGAAGACGGTGCTCAATGAAAAGATCGCGCTCCCCGTCCCGCTCGTCAGCCGTCTGCTGAACACCCGGATCGGCGATGCCGTGCTGGATCGGATCGCGCTGATCATCCACCCCACCCGCTCTCCTCAGGATGGCGTCGTCGCCCTGCGCTCTGCGGTGGTGATGGGCATCGACGAAGGCGGGGGGTCCCTCTCCGCCCTGGGGTTCCTCCAGTCCTATCCCACCCGTGAAATGGCCGTGAACATTCCCCAACTGCTCGTTCTCTCCCAGAAGGCCAGCTCCATCTCCGAGTTGATCCGCTTCTTCTCCGAATCGCCCCTCGATGGCCTGCGCGGCGGACCCTCCTCCTCCAAGCCCACGGGTCCTGCCAGCTGAGCCGGGGGTTCCGGCGCTTAGATTCAGTGTTTCACCCCCCGCGCGCCGTGCCCCTGCTCCAAGCCCTGCGTCGCCTGGGTCAGCGTCCCACGATGCAGGACTGGCCAGGGCTGATCGAGGCCTATCGCTCCTGGCTGCCCGTGTCGGCCGCCACGCCGGTGATCACCCTTCGGGAGGGAGCCACGCCCTTGATCCCCGCCCCCAGCCTCTCGCGCTTGATCGGCAGGGGTGTGCTGGTGCACCTCAAATACGACGGCCTCAATCCCACGGGCTCCTTCAAGGACCGGGGGATGACGATGGCGATCAGCAAAGCGCGGGAGGAGGGCTCGGAGGCCGTGATCTGCGCCAGCACGGGGAACACTTCCGCAGCCGCCGCAGCCTATGCCCGCCGGGGGGGCATGCGGGCCTTCGTCTTGATCCCGGATGGTTACGTGGCCCAAGGGAAATTGGCCCAGGCGCTGCTGTATGGCGCCGAGGTGCTGGCGGTGAAGGGCAACTTCGATCGGGCCCTGGCCATCGTGCGGGAGGTGGCGGATCAGTATCCGGTCACCCTGGTCAATTCTCTCAATCCCTATCGTCTCCAGGGCCAGAAGACCGCCGCCTTTGAGGTGATCGACGCCCTTGGTGACGCCCCCGACTGGCTCTGCATCCCCGTCGGCAATGCCGGCAACATCAGCGCCTACTGGATGGGCTTCAAGGAATACCGGGACGCGGGCCTCAGCCAGACCCTGCCCCGCATGATGGGCTTCCAGGCGGAAGGGGCGGCGCCGATGGTGCTGGGCCACACGGTGGAGCATCCGGACACGATCGCCACGGCGATTCGCATCGGCAATCCGGTCAACAAGGAGAACGCTCTCAAAGCCCAGCGGGAAAGCCAGGGCGGCTTCCTGGCCGTCAGCGACGCGGAGATCCTGGAGGCCTACAAGCTGCTCGGCAGGGACGAGGGGGTGTTCTGCGAGCCGGCGAGCGCGGCCTCGGTGGCGGGGCTGCTGAAGCGGAGGGAGGAGGTGCCGGCGAACAGCACGGTGGTGTGCGTGTTGACCGGCAATGGCCTGAAGGATCCCACCACCGCCATCGAACACAACGACTCGCGCTTCCACACCGGACTGGAGCCTGATACCAGCGTGGTGGCCAGCGTGATGGGCTTCTAAGCCGCTCGGACACGTGTCGAGCGCCCTTTTTGCGCGTCCCGGGAACGGGGCTGTCGGGCGCGGGCGCGCGGCGCAAAACGGGGGGAGACAGCGGGGAAAACGACGGTCCGCTCGTGGAGGACGGCTCGCTCTTTTTTTCCCCAGGCCAGGGAAAGAGTGGAAAACCGCTTGTTTTGCCCGATCGCCTTCTCCTCCTCCCCAGGGCCAGCTTCCGCTCCACCCCGTCGCCACAGGCCTTGTGAGGACTTTTCCACCCTTTCCCCAGCCCCTACTACGACGGATTTTCTTTCTTTCAAATTGATCATTTTTGAACGTTATCGCCGTTGGCTTGGCGGGTTGGGGAATCCGTCGCCGGCTCGCCGGTTGCGCGGAGCCCCATCGTGTGAAACCGTATGGCGGCTGATCCGTGCCATTTCCAGTCCGCCATGAAGCTGGTTTGCTCCCAGGCCGAACTCAGCGCCAGCCTCCAGCTGGTGAGTCGGGCTGTCGCCGCGCGCCCCACCCATCCCGTGCTGGCCAACGTGCTGCTCACCGCTGACGCCGCCACCAACCGGTTGAGCCTCACCGGTTTCGACCTTCACCTCGGCATTCAGACCACCCTCCCGGCCAGCGTGGAGAGCAGCGGCGCGGTGACCCTGCCCGCCCGCCTCTTCTCCGAGATCGTCAGCCGCCTCTCCGCCGACAGCCCCATCACCCTCAGCTGCGAGGAGGGCCAGGAGCAGGTGGAGCTCACCAGCCTCTCCGGCTCCTACCAGATGCGAGGCATGAGCGCGGACGATTTTCCCGATCTTCCCCTGGTGCAGAGCGGCACGCCGATCCAGCTGGATCCCCAGGCCCTGGTGAAGGGGCTGCGCGCCACGCTCTTCGCCAGCAGCGCGGACGAAGCCAAGCAGCTCCTCACCGGCGTGCACCTCCACCTGGATGACGCGGGGTTCGAATGTGCCGCCACCGACGGGCACCGCCTGGCCGTGCTTCGCCTCCCCCGCATCCCTGCGGACACGCCCCCCGCCGAGCCCGACGCCCCCGGCGAGCCCTTCGCCGTCACGGTGCCAGCCCGTTCCCTGCGGGAGCTGGAGCGCCTCCTGGCGGGCCGCTCCTCCAATGACCCCCTCAGCCTGTTCTGCGATCGCGGGCAGGTGGTGCTGCTCTGGGCCGATCAGGTGCTCACCACCCGCAGCCTGGACGGCACCTATCCCAACTACCGCCAGTTGATTCCCGCCAGCTTCAGCCGCTCGATCAGCCTGGACCGGCGGGCCTTCACGTCCTCCCTGGAGCGGGTGGCCGTGCTGGCCGATCAACACAACAACGTCGTCAAGATCGCCCTGGACGACGCCCGCGGCCTGGTCACCATCAGCGTCGACGCCCAGGACGTGGGCAGCGGCTCGGAAGAGGTGGCGGCGGAGGTGGAAGGGGAGCCGATCGACATCGCCTTCAACGTGCGCTACCTCCTCGACGGTCTGAAAGCCATCAGCAGCGACCGCGTGCGGATGCGCTGCAACGCTCCCACCACCCCGGCCGTGCTCACCCCCGTGGGCGAGGACGGCAATTACACCTACCTGGTGATGCCCGTGCAGATTCGTTCCTGAGGCCTTGGCCCTTCCTGAACAGCTGCTGCTGAGTGACCTCCTGCGTCGGCGCGTGCGCTGCGATCAGGGTCTGGACCACGGCGCCGGCCAACTGGCCTGGATGCATCCCCCCGTCCACCGCCTGCTGGGCTGGGTGAGCAAACCCTCCGCGCTTCAGCAACGGCGGCTGGTGTGGCGCCTCGATCAACTGCGGGGCCTCAGCGAGCGGGAGGCCTTCGTCAAGGGGGAGCCGGCCGTGAGCGACGCCGTCACGGTGCAACGCCTGCCCACCCTTCTGCAGGCCCAGTTGCTGGGGGCGGCGGGGCAACCCCTCGGCACCGTCGCCGATGCCGCCGTGGAGACCCGAACGGGCCGCATCGCCCACTACCTCGTGGCCCGCAGCGATCCGCGCCTGCCCGGCACCAGCCGCTGGCGGCTCAGCCCGGAGCGGATCGTGGATCAGAAGCCCGGACGGGTCTTCACCGCCCTGAAGGAGCTCGACGACCTGCCCCTCGCTCGCGCCAGCCTTCGCCAGGACGTTCTGCGGCGCTCCCGCCGTTGGCGCGATCAGGTGGAACGGGAGACCACGCGCCTGCGGGAACGCGTTCAAGAGGCCGGTGGCTTGTTGGAGGATCGCCTGGAGGGCTGGCTTGAGGAGCCCCCCTGGGACGATCCGGCCCGGCCCCGCCCCAGCGCCTCCGCTGGCCCCGCCGACGAGGGGGTGGATCCCCTGGAGGACTGGCCGGAGGATCCCCTCCCTCCACCCCCTTCGCGGCCCCCTTCGCCGCCGTCCCGACGCCCCTCCGCGTCGCCGGTGGAGGATCCCTGGGTCTGACGCCGCGGGGGCGGCGGCCAGGTGGGAGACTGCCTGGGACCGACGCAGACCATCGTGGGAGTGCCACCCGCCGACGCGGTGCAGGAGGCCCTGCGCAAGGAAAACCTCAGCCCGGCTGACTATCAAGAGATCTGTCGCCGCCTGGGCCGCCCCCCCAATCGGGCGGAGCTCGGCATGTTCGGCGTGATGTGGTCCGAGCACTGCTGCTACCGCAATTCAAGGCCGCTCCTGCGCCAGTTCCCCACCAGCGGACCGCGCATCCTGGTGGGACCGGGAGAGAACGCCGGCGTGGTCGACCTGGGGGAGGGCCAGCGGCTGGCCTTCAAGATCGAAAGCCACAACCACCCCTCCGCTGTGGAGCCCTTCCAGGGGGCCGCCACCGGCGTGGGCGGCATCCTCCGCGACATCTTCACCATGGGCGCGCGGCCGATCGCCCTCCTCAACGCCCTGCGCTTCGGGCCCCTGGAGGACGCGCGCAACGTCGGCCTGATGGAAGGGGTGGTGGCGGGCATCGCCCACTACGGCAACTGCGTGGGGGTGCCCACCGTGGGCGGCGAGGTGGCCTTCGATCCCAGCTACTCCGGCAATCCCCTGGTGAACGCCATGGCCCTCGGCCTGATGGAGACGGAGGAGATCGTCAAGGCGGGCGCGGAGGGGGTGGGCTTTGCGGTCATCTACGTCGGCAGCACCACGGGGCGCGATGGCATGGGGGGGGCCAGCTTCGCCAGCGCCGAGCTCAGCGCGGCCTCCCTCGATGATCGCCCCGCCGTCCAGGTGGGGGATCCCTTCCTGGAGAAAGGCCTGATCGAGGCCTGCCTGGAGGCCTTCCAGAGCGGCGCCGTGGTGGCGGCCCAGGACATGGGGGCGGCGGGCCTCACCTGCAGCTGCGCCGAGATGGCCGCCAAGGGGGGGCTGGGCATCGAGCTGGATCTCGACCGCGTCCCCGCGCGCGAGTCCGGCATGACCGCCTACGACTACCTCCTCTCCGAATCCCAGGAGCGGATGCTCTTCGTGGTGAAGCCAGGGCGGGAGGAGGAGCTGATGGCGCGCTTCACCGCTGGGGGCTCCAGGCCGCAGTGGTCGGGCGCGTGCTCGACGAGAACATCGTGCGGGTGCTGCATCGGGGCGCGGTGGCGGCGGAGGTGCCCGCCAACGCCCTCGCCGAGGACACCCCCATCAATGCCCACACCCTCCTGACGGAGCCGCCGGAGGAGATTCAGGCGCTCTGGCGCTGGAGCGAGAGCGCCCTGCCGGAGGCCACCGCGGCGGGGGTGGCCCTCGGCGATGGCCGCCTGCCCTGGAGCGATGTGTTGCTCCGCCTGCTCGATGACCCCACCATCGCCAGCAAGCGCTGGGTGTGGCGGCAGTACGACCATCAGGTGCAGGCCAACACCGTGGTGCTCCCCGGCGGAGCGGATGCGGCGGTGGTGCGCCTGCGGCCTCAGCAAGGACCCGGCTCCCTGGAGCCCAGCCAGCGGGGCGTGGCTGCCGTGGTCGATTGTCCCAACCGCTGGGTGGCCCTCGATCCGGAGCGGGGGGGGATGGCCGCCGTGGCCGAGGCCGCCCGCAACCTCAGCTGCGTGGGCGCCGAGCCCCTGGCGGTGACCGACAACCTCAACTTTCCCTCCCCTGACACCGACACGGGCTACTGGCAGCTGGCCCTGGCCTGCCGCGGGCTGGCCCTGGCCTGCGAGGCCCTGGGCACGCCCGTCACCGGCGGCAACGTCTCCCTATACAACGAAACCCGCCGGCCCGATGGCCGACCGCAGCCGATCCACCCCACGCCGGTGGTGGGCATGGTGGGGCTGGTGGAGGACCTGGCGAAGGTGCGGGGGCTGGGCTGGTGTGAGGAGGGGGCAGCCATCTGGCTGCTGGGGGTGCCGCCGGAGGCGGAGGACGACGAGCGTTTGGGGTTGGCCGGCAGCAGCTATCAGGGGGTGATCCACGGCCTGTTGAGCGGTCGGCCGCCATGGGTGGACCTTGAGCTTGAACGGCGCACGCAGGCCCTGCTGCGGCACGCCATCGCCGCCGATCTGGTGGCCTCCGCCCACGACCTCAGCGATGGCGGCCTGGCCGTGGCCCTGGCGGAAAGCTCCATCGCTTCGGGGTTGGGGGCGCAGGTCACCCTGCCCGGCGGGGGCGGCCGGCTGGACCGGCTGCTCTTCGCCGAGGGCGGCGCCCGGGTGCTGGTGAGTGTGGCGCCGGAGCGGGAGCCGGCCTGGAAGCGGCTCCTCGCGGAAGCCGCCGAAGCCGCCGAAGTGTCCGATGCCGCCGGGGGGGCATCGGGAGCGGCGGGCCCGTTGCTGGCCTCGCCCATCGGGACGGTGACGGCCCGCCCGGAGCTGGTGATTCAGAAGGGCGACACCGTGCTCCTGCATCTGCCCGTGTCCCAGTTGCGGGAGGCCTATGAGCAGGCCCTTCCACGGCGGATGGGTCAGGCTGGACCACCCCCCGAGCGATGATGCGACAAGATGAACTGTCCGCAACGGTGATCCCCGTTCCGTGACCCCAGTCCCAACCCCTGGCTGCCCAGAGTTTCTGGAGCCCTCCCGGTCCGCCTCGGATGGGTCATTCCCATCGGGCGTGGAGCGAACCCTCTCCCTTGCTGCGGAGGAGCGTCCAGACAAGCCGGAGGAGGCCTGCGGCGTCTTCGCCGTGATGGCGCCGGGCCAACCCGTGGCCAACCTCACCTACTTCGGTCTCTATGCCCTGCAGCATCGCGGCCAGGAGTCGGCGGGCATCGCCGCCTTCGATGGCCCTCGGGTGCGCCTGCACAAGGACATGGGCCTGGTGAGCCAGGTGTTCGACCAACAGGTTCTCGATCGCATGCCCGGCGACCTGGCGATCGGCCACAACCGCTACTCCACCACCGGCAGTAGCAAAGTCTGCAATGCCCAGCCCGTGGTGCTGATGACGCGCCTCGGTCCCTTCGCCCTGGCTCACAACGGCAATTTGGTGAATGCCGCCGAGTTGCGCCTGGCGTTGGAGCATCTGGCTGATGAATTCACCTCCACCACCGATTCCGAACTGATCGCCTTTGCCCTTCAGCAGGCCGTGGATGGCGGCATGGGCTGGAGTCAGGCGATCCGCACCGCAGCGGAGCGCTGTCGGGGGGCCTTCAGCCTCTTGATCGGCACACCGGAGGGGCTGTTCGCCCTGCGGGATGGCTATGGCATTCGTCCCCTCGTCTATGGCCGTCTGGGCGATTCGGATCGGGGTCAGTGGGTGGCCAGCAGTGAAACCTGCGGGCTCGACATCATCGGCGCCACCTATGCCGATGATGTGCAGCCCGGTGAGCTGGTGCATTTTCGTCCCGGCGATCCCATCCCCGATCGACAGCGCTGGCTGGAGGAACCGCCGAAGCTTTGCGTGTTTGAAATGATCTATTTCGCGCGTCCAGATAGCCGTTTCTTTGGGGAGTCTCTTTATAGTTATCGCGTGCGTATCGGCGCGGTTCTGGCCAAGGAATCGCCGGTGAACGCTGATATTGTCATCGGTGTTCCCGATTCCGGTATCCCGGCGGCGATTGGCTTCTCACAGGCCAGCGGACTTCCATTTGGCGATGGTCTAATCAAAAATCGTTATGTGGGTCGCACCTTCATTCAGCCCACCCAGGCGATGCGAGAAGCCGGCATTCGCGTCAAGCTCAACCCCCTCCCTGATGTGCTCTCCGGCAAGCGGGTTGTGGTCATTGATGATTCCATCGTGCGCGGCACCACCAGCCGCAAGTTGGTGCAGGCCCTGCGCGATGCCGGCGCCACGGAGGTGCACATGCGGATCAGTTCACCGGCGGTGACCCACCCCTGCTTCTACGGGATCGACACCGACACCCAGGAACACTTGATCGCCGCTCGCCTCAGCCTGGCGGAGATTGAACGCCACCTTGGCGTGGACAGCCTGGCCTACCTCAGCAAGGAGGGAATGGTGGAGGCGGCCCAGACCAACTCCGCCAACTTCTGCACCGCCTGTTTTGACGGGAACTATCCGATTGCCATGGAGGAGCAGATGAAGCGCAGCAAGCTGATGCTGGAACCCGCCGGGCTGGCGGGCGCTCATTCCGCGTTGCCGGGCATCGGTCGATAGGCACGGGTGGTGATGAGCCAGGGGTGGAACACTTCAAGGAAGTGGCTTTGCAGGGTTCGGAAAAACTGCTCCACCTGGGCGGGATCATCGAGATGAAAAGGGTATTCTCCAGCGAAGCCGCGGAAGAAATACCAATTCAGCAAAGCATGCCCGTCGTGATGCAGTCGATTGTGAAACACCTTCAGCTGTGCTGCGGGATCCTTGAGGTGCTCCAGCACATCTAAGCAGACGATCGTGTCAAACGCCCGGGGCAGCGCGGGGTCGGACAGATCGCGGTGGCAGCTGAGGCGATCGGCGAGACCCAGCCGCTCGGCGCGCCAGCTGACGAACGCTCGGTTGCGGGGATTGAGGTCCACAAACCACACGTGCTCCACTGCACCGAGGGCGGCGGCGGCCAAGGCGTGGGTGCCGATCCCACCCCCGAAATCCAGGACATGGCCTCGAGCAAACTGGGCTTGCAGCCGCAGGGTGTCCGCGATGTAGGCCGCGCTGCTGAGGTGCCAGGCGGCTAATTCCAGCAGATGGCCATCGCCGACGGTTTCCTCGTAGAAGGTTTCCACGGTGAGGGGATCAAAGGCGCCGGGATGGAGGGCCGCCAGATCTGAACTGCTGCTGGGCAGGCGTTGCTTCAGGTCGTGGGGATCGACCTCCAGGAAGGTGGAGAGGTGTTGGAGCAGGTCAAAGCCATGCAGCAGTAATTGGTCAATGGAGAGCTCCGCAGCGATGGAGGGAGGTTGGCTCAAAGTGGAGGTGAATTAACGGGTAGCAAATATAGCGAGTTGTAAATCCATGCCAAAATTGGAGGTTCTCTCTTGGAAGGGTTTGGCTGGGGCGTAAATGGTCTTTATGAAATAGCGAAAGTGATGAGCCTTCAGGATGGTTAGCAATTCACCCAGGGTTTGATCAGTGTCCTCAAACGAATGATACTCAATGAAGAGTTGGTCGACAAGGTTTAGTTTTGTGCAGGCTTTGATCGCGTCTGTTTCTGCGCCTTCGATATCAATTTTTAAGAAATTTGTTTTGCCTGTGATCAAGTCATCGAGGCAGATTGTGGGAATGGAAACGCTCGGGGCGTCCATGCTTCCCGCGTGAATGCGTCCCATGTCTGCACCCAAAGAATAAAATTCGATGGTTTGACCTGACATGGGAGCAACAGCTTTATTGAGGAGAGTTACATCCTCAAAATTAAACGGCCGGGTGTTTGATGAAAGAATGGAAAAGATGGAGGGATCTGCTTCGACAACGGTCAGTTTAGCCCCTGGAAAACGGGTCTTGAAATAAATCGTGCTCACGCCATAACTGCCACCGCAATCGATGATGACAGGATGGTCTGTATCCGCTTTAATGGCGTAGGCTCCCTCTTCAAAAATTTCATGATGCATCCAATAAAAGGATGGACCATCAGGGACCGAAAATGGATGACCAAAAAGTTCAATTTCAGTTGGCTGATGTCGTGGTAGGTCGTGTAAGTTGGCATAAGGCCCTTTGGGATGAAGGCGAACCGGCGGCGTGGGAATCGGACCTTTAAGGCCTGTTTTCCATAAGATCTTTTCAAAAACAGTAGACATTTGAGCCAGTATATTCTGAAAAGTTTCTAACACGTCCGCCAGTGCTCCTGCGCCTTGACGGACGGTTGTTCGAGTGGTGAACATCCTCGTCGGTCATGCTGGTGCGCTGGCGCGGGATGGCAAATCATGCGGGTCTTGGTGGTGAGCACGCCGGTGGGGGCATTGGGCAGCGGGCGCGGGGGCGGGGTGGAGGTGACGGCGATCGGGCTGGTGGCGGGCCTCCTGGCTCGGGGCCACCAGGTGGCTGTGCTGGCCGCCGCCGGTTCTGTGCTCGCCCCCTCCTGCGCCGGGGCGGAGCTGCTCACCGCCGCAGGGGCGCCGCAACCGAGCTGGCAGCATCGCCCCCGTTCGATGCCGATCGAGATCCCCGCCGGGGCCCTGCTGCCGCGCCTCTGGGATCGCGCCCTGGAGGAGCAGGGGCGTTTCGATGTGCTCCTCAACCTGGCCTACGACTGGTTGCCGTTCTGGCTCACCCGCCACACGGCCACCCCTGTGGCCCACCTCGTGAGCATGGGGTCCGTGGCGGAGGCCATGGATGAGGTCATCGCGTCGGTGGCCCGCTGGCGCCCCCGGCGGCTGGCCTTTCACACGGCGGCCCAGGCGGCGGATTTCGCCTTGCCGGCTCCGGTGATCGTCGGCAACGGCTTTGATCCCGCCGCCTATGCCTTCGCCGACCAGGCGGAGCCGGTGTTGGGCTGGGCCGGTCGCATCGCCCCCGAGAAGGGGTTGGAGGATGCGGCGTGGGTGGCCCAGCGGCTGGGGCTGCCCCTGCGGGTGTGGGGCCTGCGGGAGGACGAGGCCTACGCCGCCGCCGTGGAGGCCTCCGTTCCTCCGGGCACCCTGCAGTGGCGCGGCTTTCTGCCCACCGCCGCCTTCCAGGCCGAGCTCGGCGCCTGCCAGGTGTTGCTCAACACGCCCAAGTGGAACGAGGCCTTCGGCAACGTCGTGGTGGAAGCCATGGCCTGCGGTGTTCCCGTGGCGGCCTACGCCCGCGGTGGTCCGGGGGAGCTGGTCGTGGAGGGGGAGAACGGCGCCCTGGCGCCCGCCGACGACCTGGAGGCGCTGGCGCGTGCCGTGGGGCGGGCCGCGCGGGTGTCGCGCCACCGCTGCCGGCAGATGTTCGAGCGTCACCATTCGATGGCGGCCTTCAGCGAGCGGATCGAAGCCTGGCTGGAGGAAGTGGTGGGGTAGGCGCAGGTGGGGTTGCCTTCGACTCCGCCATGGGTGGGCGGCTCCACGCTTGCCAGTCGTTGCCTGCGGCCACAAGAGGTCGGTGGAAATCAAGCCCCAGCAGAGCTGAGCTAAACTGACGAAAGAAACCGCATAAACAGTTGATCTGAAGGGTTTTCATGGGCAGGCGGATCAGCGAGATTCGGTTGGAAAACTGGAAGAATTTCCGGCTGGCGGATGTGAAGCTGCAGCGCCGCATGTTTGTGATCGGGCCCACTTCCTGGATGGTTCGGCGCCGCTGCTGCTGCTGCTGGAGGAGCCTGAGCTGTCGCTGCATTCGGCTGTGGTGAAACACATCCCGGCGATGATGGCTGCCGTGAATCGCCGCAGCGGGAGACAGGTGTTCATCACCACCCATTCCTACGAGCTCCTCAGCGATCCCGGCATCGCGCCAGAGGAAACATTGCGGTTGATTCCAGGCGAAAATGGAACCGAAGCCTCGCTTGCTTCCGCTGATCCTCAGGTGGTGGCCATGGCGATGGCGGGTTTGTCCATGGCCGATGCGGCACTGCCGCGTACGGCGCCACAAGACACCGAGCAGCTGGCGTTGACGCTGCTGTAGCACCAGGTATGCAGCAACCGCTCACCCTGGCCACCGAAGGGTTTGATGATGAGGCCGTCGCACGGAAGATCTGTGCCACTCTCGGGATCTCGGTGGCCCACTCCTATCCAGCTCGCGGCAAAACCAAGCTTGATCCCAAGATCAGGGCTTACAACCAGGCTGCTGCTTTTGTCCCTTGGTTGGTGCTACGCGATCTTGATGCCGACGCCCCATGCCGGGCGATCCCGCAGCAAAATCATCCGGGATTCAATGGTGCCACTTGAGGGATTCTCAGTGTCGATCGGCCCCGAGTACACCACGCGATTGGTTGAGTACGCGCGCTTGTATTGGGACCCACTGCGAGCCGCTGAACGCTCGGAGAGTCTGCGGCGGTGCCTGGCGGCCTTGCGGAGGCTCTACAAGCTGTAGGTGCCAACCAGCTCAGATTGCAGGGGCCGCTTCCGCCAGGATCCTGCGACGCCAACGCAGCACGCTGGCCATGTCCAGGGGTTCGCCTTCGAATTCGATCTGCTTGATCTCCTCGGGGCGGCGGCCGGCGGCGAGTTCGCGTTGGAGAACGCTGCTGATCTCCATCCAGCGCACATCAGGGAAGGCGCGGGAGCCTGAGCGGGAGGTGGAAAAGAACTCGCTGTGGCGAGATTTCAATCTCTGAACAATAGCGGCCGAAAGTATACGTTCTGCGGTTGTTGTGGTATGGGGAAAAGCAACCTCATCGTCACACTCGGCATCGAGATCAAAGCCAGCTTCCCGCCCGATCACGAGCATCACCGGCCCGGGCTGCTGGGTCCAGGTGTGTATCCAGCGGGGTTTTTTGATGGCAAACATCTCGCGGCCATCGGCGCGCCGGCGGAGGTGGGAGGGGCCGGCCTTGAGTTGGAGGTAGAGGTAGCGGCCGGTGCCGTTGCCGTCGTCGTCGGTGAATTCCACCTGCAGGTCGATGCCGTCGTCTTCATCAGGGGTGACCTCTTGCCACTTTTGATTGGCGCTGGTGAGGCGGGCGCCCACTTCAAGCAGCAACAGTTTGCCCTTGCGGCGGGCGGTGAGTTGGGGCGATTCGTTGGCGAGGGCAGCGGCCTGGCGGCGCACCTCGGGATCGGCGAGCAGGCGTTCGAGGTCGTCGTAGAGGGGGATGGGCTTGTCGCAGGCATCGCAGGTGACCCGGGCCTGCTCGCCATCGCGCTCCAGCTTTTGCATCAGCACGGCCTCATTGCCCTTGGGGGCATGGCAGTGGGGGCAGAGCCAGTGGCGGCGACGTTCCACGGATTCGGCCGCGTTGCGCAGGTGGCTGTGGATCAGCTGGGCGAATTGGGCCCGTGCGGTGAGGCTGAGGCTGGCGGCGGTGTGCACGGTGATCGTGCCCTCGCTGGCGTTGTCGCGCTGGAGCTGCACGGCGAGGGCAGGGCCGCTGGGGGCGAGCGCCGGGCCGCTGGCGGGCGCCCCGGGCCGGCTGCCGTCGCTGGCGACGGTGCAAAAGGCGGCGGCATCGCGCCAGAGCTCCTGGAGCTGAAACACGCGCGTTTCCTCCAGGGTCACCACCAGCGTGGCGTGCAGCTCATCAAGCCAGCCGCGCACCGCGTAGCTCATGAAACGGGGCGGCAGGGCCGGTGAGGCGGGCCGCTCCAGGCCGCAGAAGCTGGGGAACACCAGCCGGCCGCCCTGGCGGAGGCATATCTTGCGCTCCTGCAGCTGGCGTTCCAGCTCGGCCAGCAGCAACGGCTCCTCGGAGCGCTCCAAGCGCGGCTGATCCGCGAAGGGCAGCTCGGCGGCGCTGATGGCGCCGACGGGCAGGGCGCCGAGCTGGGGTTCGGCCTGCTTGAGGGCGCGCACCACCGCCTGGCCATAAACGCCGAGCCACTCGGGTTTGAGCAGCACGACATCGCCGAAATCGAGCTGCTTGAGCACGCCGGGGCCATCGAGCAGGCCGAGCACGGTGCGCAGGGTGGCGTCGTCAAGATTGGGGAATTGGCTGAGCAGCCGTTCGCGCAGATCCTTGTAGGTGAGCAGGGTGGTGCCTTGATCGCGCAGGCGCAGGATCGCGGCCTTGAGCTGCTGGAACAGCAGGGGCGAGGTGTGGCGCGTCAAGTCATCCCAGGGGATGGTGGCGGCGATGGCGGCGGTGAGCGCGGCGCAGCCGTGGCCGGTGCGGGCGCTGGTTTCCAGGAATGGGCTGTTGGTTTCGGCGGCGAATTGCAGCAACTTGGCGCGGCTGGCGCCGAAGCCGGCGTCGGTGCGGGCGGCCACCAGCAGCTGGGGGGGCGGCTGGGCGAGGCTGCGGCGCAGGGCGGTTTGCCAATCGCGCAGGCCGTCGATCGCTGCCCCTGAGTGGCAGGCAGGGAGCCTGTGGCGGAGTAGCTGAAGGTTGGTGGTGGCCTGTCCACTCGAGGGGCTTGTTCGAAGTGTCGCTTCCGACCGACAACGTCCAGTGGCAGCGGCTTCGCAAGCAACACGCGTGCAACCTCTCAGGCTACTCAAGCGGTAGCGTTGACCCGAAAGGCCTGCTTCGAAGCAATCCTTACTAGTACCTATTGCACCAGCAATATCTCGAAAATGCCTTTGTGATGAATTTGGCATCATACGGGCCACAATCAATGCAAACTTTCAAATAGACAGAAGTCTCTCCGGAATTCTCCAAGAACTTAGCCGCAGCATAAGGTACTGAGCAGTTCCTGTTTCCAGTTCTATATCGCCATCAAGACTTATGCTGAAATCGATGATTTTGGACTTGCCCGCACGATGATCGCATTTAAAATGTCGATTCTCGGGAGCCACTTCGCGCTACCTTCGGGTTTGCCAGAAAGACTTAAACCATTCACCTACTTATGCCTCTGGCCATAAGAGCACCACGCTTGTCGAACAAAGGAGTTTTTGTTATGGTAGGGAAGAGTCCCAAGAAGCATCAATGCCTGGCACCATCGCTTACCCTTCAAGGGGTCATCACACTGGTTTAGTGCTGAATTACATACCTAAGGTAGAGGGAATAGCATCAACACCTAAGGATGACCAAGCATCCCAGCCCGCGGCAGAGGATGATTACCAATCAAAACTTATCAAGTACATCCCTGGAGAGGCTTTGGCGTTTTATGCTCCGCTGGCCCCCGGACCAACAGGCAAGGTGGCAACTATCGTAATTACGTTAATTGGGGTACCGGAACAGATTTATATCTCCGGCAATCTGCACGCCGCCTTAAGGAATCAGAAAAACTCCTGCGTCACTACTATTCTTTGTCGGTTGTCTCTTTTTTGGTCTGGGCCTTGAGCATCAATGATAGTTTCTCAACCTTGCTAGGCATTCCAGAACAAGCCAAGATTCTGATTCTTCCGTGTACGGTATTCTTGCTTCCGCTCATTGACGACGAGCTGACTTCACGAGGAATCTGATAAGACGGGGATCAACTGTTCTCCAGAATTATACTGTTTATAACGGAAGATGCCAAAATAAATGCATAAACATTCGAACAGTTCGTAGGACCGCATAGTTTGCCCTTTGGCGGCTTTTGCCGCATAAGCTACCGATGGTACACCTCCTGGCAACCAACTCCCTACTCCTAGCAAGACCACAGCCCCCTCCACGTCGTCATGGTTTGTTACGCGGTCCGCATAACATCCCAGGCTTCAAAGCAGGTCAGCGGGGCTGCGCACCCCTGAGGGTCCGCGATTCAAGAGATGGGTGTAGATCATGGTGGTCTTTACATCACTGTGACCCAGCAGCTTCTGAATCGTACGGATGTAGGAGCCTTGCTCCAGGCGGTGTGTGGCGAACGAATGACGGAAGCTGTGGCAGGTGGCTGGCTTGCTGATCCCCGCCGCCTGCACGGCTGCGCGCACGGCGCGCTGCACCAGGCTCGGGTCCAGGTGATGCCTGCCCTCCATTTCCTGTCGGGCATCGCGCCAGCGGTGGCCCTGGGGAAAAAACCATCTTGATTACCTAGCTCGCTCCTCGCACTGGCAGACGCGGCCGTAGACTGGTACACAAATACCAGTCAAGTCATGGCCCGCAGCGCGATCCAGTTCCAGAAAGGCCTCTCACTGCGCCGGTTCCTGCGCCTCTATGGCACTGAGGAGCAATGTGAGGCTGCTTTGGAGAAGGCTCGCTGGCCAGATGGGTTCCGCTGCCCACGCTGCGGTGGCCATGAGCATGGTCTCGTTTACGGGCGACGGCTCAAGTGTTATCAGTGCCGCACCTGTGGCCATCAGGCCACTCTTACGGCCGGCACGATCATGCAGGCCACCTAGCCGCCAGGCTTCTGCAAAGCAGTAGTTGCCTCTCACCACTTGGTTTCAGGCCTTCTATTTGATCGGGCAGGCCAAAACCGGCATTTCTTCTCTAGCGCTTAGTCGCCATCTGGGAGTTAACTATGACACGGCCTGGCTTCTTCACAACAAGATTCTGAGGGCCATGAGCGATCGGGATGATGCCTACGTGCTGCGGGGAAAGATCCAGATCGATGATGCATACCTCGGCGGAGAACGCCCGGGTGGCAAGGCAGGTCGCGGATCGGAGAACAAGATTCCCATTGTCGCAGCTGTTTCCGTGAATGAGGCAGGTCACCCGATACACGCCAAAATCACTCCGGTGGCTGGCTTCAGTTCCGAGGCGATCGCCACCTGGGCCAGAGATCACCTGGCTCCCGGCAGCGCCGTTCTCTCCGATGGCCTGGCCTGCTTTCGCTCGGTCACCGCAGCAGGTTGCAGCCACGAGGTCATCGTCACCGGTGGCAGACACCCCAACGATCTTCCTCAGTTTCGCTGGATCAACACGGTGCTGGGCAACCTCAAGACCAGCCTCAACGGCACTTTCCACGCCTTCAACTTTGACAAGTACGCCAGGCGGTACCTCGGCGGCCACTGCTTCCGCTTCAATAGGCGCTTCTCGCTGGCGGCGATGACGGAGCGGATCGCCAATGCGGTCTGTTGCTGTATGCCATGCACCGAAAGGAGGCTCAGGGTCGCGGAGGCTTATGGGTAATCAAGTCCCTGCTTGAGCTGTTCGGCGGCTTCATGGCCGCCTGTGTCGCCCTCTGGTTCGTCGCGATGAACAGGTTCGTCGCGATGGACGAGCCCGCCGCAAGATCTGCTCCCCTGGCTGGTTTCACGGCAGTCGCACCAGCCGTGCGCGCCTACCAGCAGCGCCCAGGCCTGCTGGCTTCCGTTGGTCTGCTGCTAATGCGGCTGAGCATGGGCGGGCCGACGGTACACCACGGCCAGGAAAAGCTCGCCGATCCCCAGCAGTTCGCTAACTTCTATGTGGACTCTCTGCACCTGCCCTTCTCGCTGGTCTTCGCCTACGCCGCCGGCTTCTCGGTGCTGATCGTCAGCTGGCTGGTGATCCTCGGCCTGCTCACTCCCCTCGGTGCCCTGGCCCTCAGCAGCACGATGGCGGTGGCTGCTTACCAGCACAGCTCCACCGCCGGCTTCAACATCTATGTGCTGGAGCTGGTGCTGCTCTATCTGGGCGGCAGCTGCCTCGCCCTGCTGTTCAACGGCCCCGGTCGCTTCTCCTTCGATGCCGGCATCGTGCCGGCGGTGTGCGACGACCTCAGCTTGGCCAATGACTTTGAGCCCGCTGTCCCCTCACAGTATGCTTGGGGGCTGCTTGCCATTCCGGTGACTGTCAACTCCAGCGCCCGGGGGTGAGCGCGGTACGTCGTTGTGGTGGACCTCGTTCTCTGCTCTAGCCTCCCTCCCTCCCAGGCTGTATAGGGCTATCGCCCTGGACCTACTGCTGATCTTTGTTGTGGCCCCGGCACCATAGCTACCTGATGCCACCTCATATCTTGAGGTTCTGACCCAAGCGCACGCCTCAGAGTTTTACCATTTACGTTCTTCGGATCTTCAACCGTGGAGCCGAGCATCCCGATTTAACTAACGCTGCCCTTATGAAAGGTGGGTTTCATTTACTGGTCTTCTTGGCCTTCCCCAATGTGGGCGGGTCAAACCGAGCCGACTTCTTCGGTGACAATGAGGATCTTCCGAGTAGCGTTAGGTAACGGATGCGCCACAACCAAAACGGTTGCTGGTTTGAGTCGGTGGCGGTTGCTGGCTCTATAACCTAAGGATTGGTGGTGGTACGCTTCAACAATGGTATTTGATTCTCACCACCTTACTCACCACCCTACTATGCCGATTGAGTACTTAACTGACCAGGTACTGGGCCAAGCCTTGCAGAGCTACGGTTCGCCGCTCTACGTGTATGACCTCGATCTCATTGCCCGGCGGTACAAGCAGCTGCAGGGCTGCTTGCCGCCCAACTTTCGGCTGCACTACGCGCTCAAGGCCAACGCCAACCTGACCATCTGTCGGCGCTTTGCCCAGCTGGGGGCGGCGGCGGAGGTGAGTTCCCTAGGGGAGCTGATCACGGCGCTGCGGGTTGGCTTTGACCCAGAGGAGATTGTCTTTACGGGCCCTGGCAAAAGTCGCCAGGAGTTATTGGCGGCCCTGGCAGAGGGTGTGGCCCTGGTGGTGGTGGAATCCATTGGCGAAGCACGGCGGCTGGATGAACTGGCGGCGGCCCAGGCCGTCGTGCAGCCGGTGTTGCTGCGGGTAAACCCGGCCTATCGCAGCGCCAATAGCTGTGAGGTTCGTTCCGGTGAGGCTGATGGACCGGCCTGCGACACCCTCAAGCCCATCGCGATGAACGGCCAGGGGGCCAGCAAATTTGGTGTGGATGAGGCGGCCATGGCGGCCACCCTAGCTGCACTGCTGGAAATGAAGCACCTGGAGTTTCGCGGTATTCACGTGTTTACCGAGAGCAACGTGCTGGACTACCGGCAGCTGCTGGCGGCCTGGCAAAACACGGCGGCGATCGCCGCCAAACTGCACGCCTCCGGCATTCCCGTCCACACACTCGACTTTGGCGGCGGCATCGGCATTGCCTACAACGACGTCGATGAGGAGTTTGACACGGTGGGCTTCGGGGTGGCCCTGGCAGAACACTTTGCATCTGGTGCCAAACCTCACCACTGCATTCTGGAAATGGGCCGCTACCTGATCGGGGAGGCGGGCTACTATCTGGCCGAGGTGCTGGACGTCAAAGAATCCCAGGGCCAGCGGTTTGTCATTCTCCACGGTGGTATCCACAACCTGTACCGCACCCCGGCCATGCAGCCCGCCAGCCGCTACCTGCGGGTGCTGGGCAAGGGCGACTCCCCCATGCGGCCCGCCGTGCTAGCGGGGCAGCTACCGACGCCTGTGGATGTTATGGTTCGGGAGGTATCGCTGCCGGAGGACATTACCATAGGCGACGTAGTGGCGATCCAAAACTGCGGCGCCTACGGCTACAATCACTCGCTGACCAACTTTGCCCTGCATCCCTATCCAGCAGAGGTAGCCTATGCGGGCGGAAATATGGTGGTAATCCGCGATCGCGGCACCTACGACGACTTCTTTGTCCACCAAAAGCTGGTGGAAATCTAACCTTTCCCACAAGATTTACTCCCCTTCACAAGGAGGGACGCAGGGAGAACACCCTGTCGCACGGATTCGGGGGGATTAAACCCACATTGCAGAAAGGTTCACGCTTCACAGGAAACTCCCTGAAAATCTCCCCAACCCCCTTGGCAAGGCGAGTTAGACGACAAGTTGTTTTTGCCTGAGCTGTTTTCACATTCATGTCCCTATGACGACTCCCATCACCATCGCCATCCGCCGCGAGAATGATCGCAAGTTTGAAGCCCGCACACCACTGCTGCCGGAGCAGGTGGCGCTGATTCTGGCCCGGTTTCCCCAGGTGACATTTTTGGTGCAGCCTTCACGGCTGCGGGCGTACGCCGATGCCGCCTACTCCAACGCCGGGGCCACCGTCAAAGAAGACCTGTCTGAGGCCGACATCATACTCTGCATTAAGGAGGTCTACCCGGAGCAGCTGATCGACGGTAAGACTTACCTAGTTTTTGCCCACGTGATCAAGGGCCAGTCCGGCAATATGCCGATTTTGCAGGAGTTGCTCGATCGCCGTATCACCCTGGTGGACTACGAGAGCATTGTGGATGAGGCGGGCCACCGCACGGTTTTCTTTGGGCGATCGGCGGGCCACGCAGGCATGCTCGAAACCCTGCGCGCCCTGGGCAATCGCCTTAAGTCCCTTGGTACGCCCTCGATGTTCAGCCAGTTGCGCCCCATCTACGACTACCCCGACTTGGCCGCTGCCCTGGCTCACCTGGGTGAACTGGCCGAGGCCATTCGCCAGAACCCGACCGCGACGGGCTTCGGCCACTATCCGGCGGTGTTTGCGGTGGCTGGGCTGGGCAACGTGGGCCAGGGGGCAATCGACATTTTTCAGCATCTACCCCACCGGATTGTCGCGGCTGGCGAGCTAGCCAACGTAGCCCAGTCCACCGAGCCTAGTTTAGTGCTTTGCCCGCTAACCAAGGCCGATCTGTTGCGCAACGGGGCAGGAATTTTCGATACCGCCGAGTACGCCGCTGACCCCTTCAGCCACCGCAGCCTGTTGCCGGAGATGCTGAACAATCTGACGGTACTGCTCAACTGCGTGTTCTATGCGCCGCACCTTCCCAAGCTTCTGCCCCAGCCGGAGTTTCGCGCCGCCTGGCAGGATCGACCCCAGCGGCTCCAGGTGGTGGGCGACCTAAGCTGCGATCCTCCCGACGGGAGCGTGGCGTGTAGCGTTGCCGCTGGCGACCTCCACCACCCCACCTTCGACTACGACCCCGTCACCGAGCAGGTTTCCCAATCGTTTGAGGCCGGCACTGTGACGGTGATGGCGATCGACAACCTCTGCGCCGGGCTACCGGTGGATGCGTCGGTGGCCTTTGGCACCATGCTGCTGCCCTACCTGGAGGGACTGATCGCCGCCGACAGGGAGAAGCGGGGCCTGCTTCAGGGCCTGCCTGCCGACGTGGCGCGGGCAGTCGTCACCCACCAGGGCCAGTTGACGGAGCGGTTTGCCTATCTGGAAACGCCGCTGCGATCGGCGCTTGCCCAAATAGTCGATTAGCGTTCATCAGACTGAAATTACTGATTGCCCTCACCCTTATTCCCTCTCCCGGGGGGAGGGAGTTTGAAAAATCCTTCCGGCTCCCCTCTGCCATTGGGAGAGCACCTGGGGGTGAGGACCGCTGCTCCACACCCTTTACACCACCCCTATCCCCAACCCACCTAGTCTCCCCGTGAAACACTCACCCGCTGCCCAGATCTTCTACCGGAAACTGGCTTTGTATGGCGCGCTTGTGATCGGATTCGGTACACTCATCGTGCTGATGCCCTGGCCTCTGAAGCTCTTGGCCCAGCTGGGATTGGGCGCTATATTTGCCCACGGGATTGAGCTAGAGCACGAGCTGATTCACCAAAAACATTATGGCGGCGGCTGGCAGCGCTGGGTGGGCACAGCTCTGGGTCTGCCCCTGCTGGTGGATTTCACCCGCTACCGAGCGACCCACCTCCACCACCACCGCGCCCTGGGCACCGCCGACGATGAAGAGTCTTTTGCCTACGACTTTGAGCAACTGGCAACCCCGACGGGTATTATTCTGCACCTTTCGATGCTGGCCCATTACCGGGCAGTGGTGCAGAGAATAGGCATGGCGCTGCGGGGCGATCGCCCTGCTCTCCGAGCCGACATGGGCAAGACAGGACACAACCTCAGCGCTGCTCGTCTGGCGGAAATCCAGCAGGGGTATTGGGTGTTTGCTGGCGCGATCGTACTGGCCGTCGCCTTCTCCCTGGCCTTTCACAGCACCTTGGCACTTCAGCTTTGGGCAGTGCCGCTGCTGTTTGCTAGCCCTATCCACGCCCTGATCGAGCTGCCCGAGCACTGGGGCTGCGAGCCCATCAGCACTGATCCGTTCGTCAACAGCCGCACAATTCAGCCCAGCCGATTCATGGACTGGTTTACCAACGGCAACTGCTGGCACGTAGAGCACCACGCCAGACCCGCCTTGCCCATGCATGCCCTACCCGGACTCCACACTAGCCACTTCGCCCAGATCAAGCACCTCAACTATGGATATGGTGATTTCTTGGTTCAGTTCTGGGTAGCGTTGGGGCAGCAACGCGCAGAGACTTAGCATGCAGACCGTGGTCATTACAGGCGTGGCCCAAGGCCTGGGCCGCGCTCTAGCGGAGGAATTTATCGCCCAAGGGCACCGTGTTGTGGGATGCGATGTGGACAGAGAGGCGATCGAAGCCCTCCAACACCAGCACCCATTCCCACACAGCTTTGCCACCGTGGACATTTCTGACGCCGCCCAGGTAGATCGCTGGGTAATACAATGGATCGCGGAATTGCCGCCCGATCTATTAATTAACAACGCCGGGGTGATGCACCCACTGGGTCCACTGTGGGAAATTCCGGCGGAGCTGTGCGATCGCACTTTCGACGTCAACCTGGGCGGGACCGTCAACCTGCTACGGGCCGCGTTGCCAGCGATGGTCGCAAGGGGGCAGGGCATGGTGGTCAACCTCAGCGCCCGCTGGGGGAGGGTGGGGGCAGCGGGGGCCGCGCCCTTCTGCGCCAGCAAGTGGGCGATCGAGGGGCTGACCCAGGCCCTCGCCCAGGACCTACCCGCCGGCATGGGGGCCGTCACCTTATCGCCGGGGGCGGTGAACACCCAGGCCCTAGCCACTATCCACGGAGCAGCCAAAGCCGGCACATACATTGATCCCCAGCCCTGGGCAGCTCAGGCGGTGCCCTACCTACTGAGTCTCAATCCAAAGCTATCGGGCCAGGCGCTGACCTTTACCGCCCTGCGATCGCCGCAATGCTCAGATCGCTAGCGCCCCTAGGATAATTCCCTAGCCTGGGATAGGCATTATTGCAGAGATATTACTACTCAAACTTTGTAATTATATCATTGAGTGGCTCCCAATGCTTCCTTTTTTCTACAGCCTTAAACTTTACTTGATCACTGGTCGTCTCATCAATAATCTCACTTGGATGCAAATAGGTAGCTTTTCAGCTAGCCTCTCGCCGAGATTAAGCGGCATAACGCTGCCCCTGAGTGGCAGGCAGGTGGTCCAGAGCACAAGCAGAGAAACGGTGGTGGCCTGTCCACTCGAGGGGCTTGTTAGACAATGTCTGGACAAAGACGCTGAGCCAGAATAAATCCAAGCACTTTCACCGGCCAGACTTCTCGAGTATAAAGTCCCATAAGTCGTAAACACCACAACGCCGATCAGGTGATCTCCAAACTCCTCAAGCTGTTCCATGCCGGAACCATGGCCACCTCGGTAGAAGTTTGTGCCGATCGATGAAAGTTGATTCAGCAGCTATCATTTATCTAGAAACCTCATCGGCGGAACTACATGCATCTCATCTAATTCATCCTGGGAGATTCCATTCTGTCATCATTCAACAGTCTCCCATGAATGAGAGCCTAAACATGGAAGACTTGCCTCATATCAAGAAGCGTAGGCGTTGACAGAGCAGCACCAAAATGACGCCACGCCTCAAGCGGCTCTCCGAAGGCGCCCCCCAGAAGACTTCCAGCGATATAGAGCGGCTTTACAAGGCCAGCTGATCCTTGAAGGCATGGTCCACTAAAGTGGGGCGCAGAAGCACTATTCCTTAGCTTATATGCAGGAGTCATTTCAAAGTCTACTGCCACTAGTTGTAGGGCCACTTGTTGGCGCTATTGTTTCGATCGTTACCACTTCCTCTGGATTGTCCGGAAAGACCAAGGACATAGAATACCAGATAAAGCGCGTAGAACTGATTGAAAAGCTCCTTGCGAGTATCGGCGAGGATAGCGACAGATTGAGAAAAGCACTCAAGTTCGAACTTGCTGAGATTATCAGCTATGTACGAGAAACATCTATCCAAGAAGATGAGTTAGCAAAATTAACCTATGACCAGCGGATCTGGTATAAAAAGATAGTGCCACCATTCTCCAATACGATTGAAGGAAGGTTGGCCAACATCGTTTTCTATCTTTACGGCTGCACGACTCTGCTTTATATAATTATGATGCCATTTCTGTTTCTTAGTCGCGGAATTGAAGGGGAGTTTTCGTGGGTCGTCCTGGTGTCGATTGTATTCTCGTTTCTATTGGCCATCCTTGCTCGAATTTGGGCAATATCGGCTGCTCGAAGATACGCGTTGCTGCGACGTGCTCGACGGCTTTTGATTCTCTACTCAAATACCCGGGGCGAAGGTCCTATGTATCGCACCTAGGTAGGTGCAGCGCCCCACTGCTTCCAGCGCAAGCATAGAGTGCCAAAGACTACTTCTTCCTATTTGCAGATAAGATCTGCGCCCATTAGAGGCAGCAAATGATTTAGGCGTACCACGTGGCTGAATGGACTCTGTTCTGCCATGCTTGTTACACTTTTGCAGACTTGCAGGGAGTGATCACCCTTGTTCAGCTCTGCCTCACAGCACACCATTTATTTGTCTAACACTGTATGGGCGGGTCCGGTATCCGCTCTGCGGCGGGTGCCGTTGTCGGCCTATGCAGCCGATGGGATACTGGAAACATACTCCAAAAGGCCTGCGGTGCAATGGGTCTAGTGGATTTTACGGTAAAGAAGTGGGGATTTTATACGGACCCGGTATCGCCGGCGTCGCTTTTCCACTTCTTTACAGGAAGCCTGGCAGACTCGTGACATCCATTGACCCATGAATGAGGTTGCGCACATACATGCTTATCCGCATGCAGACATGCTTAGAGAGCTTAACGAGTCTTTAATAGTGTTTTGACTTCTTAGAGCGAGGGAACAACAGACTTCCTGAAAGGACTTTGAGGAGCGGCGATATGATTAGCCTGCTAGCTATTGCGTGCTACATGCTTGAGTGCAAGGCTCATTACGCAGTTTGACATGGGTTCCGAGAAAGAATCATAAAACAAGCGGCAGAGGTACTATAAATTTGGTTGGAAGCCCGATCCTTCGAACCCTCATCATCACCCGCCCGCAATGGTGTATGCGCAAATCAAGTGACTTCTGGTCGGGTCGGGTGAATGATGATGTTAGGTGTGATCACCAAGCTTTCATCTTGAAAAGTCGCCCCTCCGTTCCTTCGTCGTGCAATGTAAGGATAATTTCACTATCAGCGAACACGGGACTATCCTCCGGGGTGCGAGAGGGAAGATCGGAGTCGATCAGGGTAATAATCGACTGCAGCCCAAGTTCGGAATACCGGCGCATGACCATGAGAAGGTTCTCCTTCTTACGATCATCCAGCGACTCAAACACGCCATCGTGATAAACAAAGCGCGGGAACTTAGCGTCCAAGCGAGCACGTAGTACCGCCAAGTCAAAAGCCACGCACAGCAGCTTGCGATAGGTGTGACCAAGAGCGGCGCTGGTTGTATTACCAGATTCATCGAGAATATCGGCCTTGAACTCAAGGTGGCCGTGTTGGTTTGGCGCGACACTTAACAGTGCCTTGCGGTCGATGACCTCCTCAACGATCTCGCTGAAGAAGACGCGGGTAGTAGAAAACAAGCTGTCTTGGTCCGAGTTCTGTTTTTCAACGTCAGCTTCGATTTGGGCCTGCAGATGGCTACGCTCCTCGATCATGGTCCGAATCTCCGTCCGCAAGCCCTGTAACCTATGCAGATACCCTCGCTGGTGTTCCAAGTTGGCAATATCGGCGCGGAGCGTGACCATTTCGTCCGAGAGCTGCTTGTACTTCACGAAGGTGTCCGTTCCACTCAAGAAAGAAAGCATATCCGAGCGCTTCTTCCCTAGCGTGCTAAGTTCGGCGTTGACGCGCTTCAACTCGGCCTCGATGTCGGTGCGTTCTTCCTGTAGATAGCCTCGGCGCTCTTCGACAATCGAACGATTAAATGCTATCAGTTGCTGGAAGTCTTTCTTGATCTGCCCGATAAAGGAGACGCCAACTTCCGCGAACAACCGTTGCGCTTCGTCAGGATTGAACAATATCTGATCTTCCTCAAGAGATGCCAGCACTTTCTTGCGCTGTTGGTTTAGCGAATATCGCTCTGAATTGAGCGTTGCGATACGATCCTCGATCTCATACACCACCTGCTTCGTACGATCCTTGTCCTGGGCACGGAAATCAAACGCATCCAGCAGATTCTGTTTCTTCTCGGCATCCATCTGCTTGAGCAAGAGGATGCCTTCGATCTTGCTGATGTCTTGGACAGATCCTCCCAACTCATTCTTGATGGTCTGCGCGGTTTCCTGCTTCTTAGAAAGATCGTGTTCTTTCTTATAATGGGCTGAGACTAGCTCAGCCTCAAAGCCAAGAATATGGGCTAGGAATGGCTTCCAGTCGGAGTGCTTCGATGCGAACTTGCGAAGCTGAAACACCTCACGAAAATCATCCTGCGAGCGCAGCAGATAACCCAAAATCTTTCGATATGACCACGGTTTCAGCGCACGCCAGTCGAGCACCCCGTCCAACAACTCCTTCGCACGCTCGAAGCTGACGTCGTGATGATCCCATTCAAGCAAAGACAGGTCCGAGAAGTCCTGCCGAGCAGCCTTGTGCTTTTTGAAGCTAATCTTCGTTGCATCCGCCACGCTGCGCCGAATTGTCACGAAAGAGGCGTCTGCCAGCTCCACCTCAAGGAAGAAGACGAACATCTCGAACAAGTCGAGATGCTTGAACAAAAAGAACTTTGGATCTTTGCCTGAAAGGAGCAAGAAGTCAAGCAGACGCCCGAGCGTTGTTTTTCCAAGATTATGGGTATCTTTCTTCCGATTCTCCGGCAAGCGTATCTCGGCCATGACAACGTTTAGGCCCGCAGCGAACTCCACGGGCTCGAACAAGTCCGGCTTATTGCTGTAGAGCTTAGATAGTTTCATTAGGTCCCACGTACTCCACGACGTCAGTCTTAGGGCGATACTCGATTAGGCCCAATAGATAAAGCAAGTTGAGCGCAGGCAAGAACAGCACATCGCCGCCAACAACATTTTTCTTGGCGAACTTGCGCAGCACGTCATATTCGTCGAAACGTCGCACCTTAAGCCGTGATAGTAGTAGCAACGATACATTGATCACGGTGCGATCAGGGTGCGAGTGCTTGGTCGGTCTAAGCATTGCCCACCTCCCCGATGTCACAGTTCCAGTACATATAGAATAGAATAGCTCGCGTCAGCCGCTTGTGGGCGCGCTGGCGGAGAACCGCATCTCGTCCGAACAGTAGGTCCACCAAGTACTCCATTACCTCATCGAAGGTCTGGTAGTCCTTGCGCTTAGCGATGATCTTCATCTGAAACTCGTCGACCACTGACTCGTACTGACGCAATAGCTCAATGTTCTCGGGCGCAGCAAGAAAGGCATGTATCTGCGCCGTCTCCTTCAGGTATCGCCGGAGCTGCTCCTTGGCGTAGCCGCCGCTCATGTTGTTGATGATATTCTTGTCTTCGTAGCTTACACGTGGAGTTGGTGGATCGTCGAGTACCGAATTTAGGCCAACCCGATTGCGCGCGAGAGCCAACACCACCTCAGCAAGATCTTCCGGGCTGACGATGAGGGGCGAATCGACTGGATCCAGATTCGCTGCTTTCACCACCTCGGGAAAGTTCTTCAACCACAGTTCTAATTGCTCAACGCCACATATATAAATCGAGTTCAATGGGATTCCGCACTTCTCAGCGAGGTATTCTCGTATTTCAGCTTCTGCATTGCCTGCCAAGCGGCGGTTAGCGAACAGCATGTAATGGTCAAGTTGCTTCTCCTTTCGCAGCTTCTTGATGCGCGGAATCTCCTTGCCAAGCACGGTGCTCGAGCGGGTCTTGCTGAAGAAGTCTGACTCAGAGAAAGATCTATTGTAGCCATTAGTGTGCTTTGCCTGGACTACGGTCGTGCCGACCCAAGGCGCAGCTCTGCTTGGATGGAGATCTGCAGTGCCGATGAACTTGGCATCGCGACCACCATCGGGACCCTTGGCAAAACCCTGCACGGCCATCCCAAGGATGCGCTGACAGAGGAGCACGATCAGCTCTTCAAACTGGTCATCACTGAGGTCTTCATATGCGAATTTCATACTAACGCAATGTTGCTAACTGTAGGATAAGACATGTGAGCACCTAACACTGTATGGACGGATCCTCGTATGAAGTGCTTTTGCACAGTTTTTGCCGCCTATCACATCGGCTGCAAGCTGGAGCCATGGCCAGATCCCTGTCGTGGCAATGCTTTACATTGTACCTCGCCAAGACCCTGTCGCTATATACGGATCCGCCTATAAACGTTCACCAGGATACAAAACCACGATCCCGAGCCATGAGGCCAGCCGCTGGAAATTGGATAAAGAACCAGGATATCTTCAAGTCCGAGCAATACTCAGATGCGAGCTATGCTGGCCCCCAAGGTATAAACTAAAAGCATGCTTACTTCATTGTTAGCACTCGCGCAATTGTTTACCAACGGCATATAGTGACAAGATTGCAACTACGAAGCAAATACAAGCTGAAATCTTGCTCTGTTGATCCTTCGAACGCTTGCCATCACCAGCCCGCGAGCCACATCAATGGAGTAAGACCATCTGCATTGCGGGTCTGGTGTATGGCATTGTTAGATCGCAGGGCGCGGAAATAGCGTCTGGATCTTCCCAAGGATGTGCTCAATCCGAGTTGCCACAAGAACTGGAGACTCCTCCCCAGCCAACCAAATCATGCCACAGACCCGTGCATACTCAGGTTGCCACTCAATACCACTTGCATAACAAGCTACACGTTTTGTATCCCAGAGTAGGCTCCCGCTGAGGCCACGAGGACTGCGTACCTCAATCATCTCACCATTTGCCTCACGCCTTGCCTCGCCAGGATAGTGAATCAGTTCGTGGAATTCTTGATTGTATCTACTCGGCACCATATCAAGCGATTCAGCTACGGCTTGGGTTAGAAATGGATAACCCGGCACTTCAAGTTCATTTCCCCAAGAGTACAGGGTTCTATTCTCATTTGCCGGATCCCATCTTGATAGAGTAGTTCCTGGAAATCCCAGGAAGAAGAGAAGCTCATGATTTACCGGATGATATCTGTCGTCGAACTGATCTAGGCAGAGATAATCTTTTTCATCTGAAAGAATCTTTAGATTGATGGGCGCACATGCAAAGTCGATTGGCTCAGGCCACGAATGAAATGACTTTTCAACAACTACATATTCTTGATTCGGCATGGGTAAATGACAGATAAGGTGCGCTTCTGAATTGTTAACAACGTGCTCATTTGTCAAAAGATATGCACCTAGTGAATCTCCTAGCCACGTGTATGAGCCAGTTCCTCCAGCCCAACCGTAATCAGGGCTATCAGATCGTGAAATAGGCGTAACATACTGTGTTACAAAATGCGCCATCCTTTCCTTAGACTCTTGCGCAATCAGATCCAGTTCTGCTTGGTTCATAAGTCTTTTGGTGTCGATCTAACAGTATTTGGGCGGACCCGCATAATACCCCGACTCCCTCCGTTCTGGCCGCATAAGAGCGGGTGGGCCTGGGCGGCTGACCGTGAGATCCGAAGCGCGGCAGATGGTTTGGCGCAAGTCGGAGCCGATCCGGGTTTGATAGGCGGATCCGCCTATAAGGGTTTGTCCTGTTACAAAAGATCGGCAGGGCTGCGGACGCCCAGGGTGCCTCGGTTGAGAACGTGCGTGTAAATCATGGTGGTTTTGATGTCTTGGTGACCCATCAGTTCCTGAATGGTGTGGAAACACCCATTGCCAGGCCCACTCCACCGGCGCATGGGGGTACTTTCGCGCCAGGGCGTAGGGAAGGCGCACCCTCCCATAGCCGTCGGCGAGATCCTGGCGATGCAACTCCCGCACCACCTGCAGATGATCCTGCAGCCGCTTGGCCACAAGCGCCGGCAACATCGTGTGGCGATCCTTGCCTCCCTTGCCCTGGCGCACCGTGATCTGCAGGCGCTGAAAATCCAGGTCTTTCACCCGTAGGCGCAACGCTTCCATCAGGCGAAGTCCTGCCCCATACAGCAAGCCAGCCACCAAGGCCTCCGCTCC
>VGQX01000010.1 GCA_016882305.1 Cyanobacteria bacterium K_Offshore_surface_m2_239 | reverse complement strand
ACGGCTGAGCGAAGGGTGGGGGCCATGGAAGAAGCCGAAGAACGGGCGGACGGGCCGCACTGTGCCCTTGTATCACGGGGGGGAGGGGGACTCGCCAGGGACGAAGCGAACTGTTGCAGGGATCAGGAGGTTCGCCCCGGGCTCCGCCCTGGCGGCTCCCCGTCCAGGGTCAGCGACAGGAAATCACTGGCCAGCACCGTCTCCGGAAAGATCGCCCGCGCCTCCAGAAGCAGATCATCCGCTGTCACGGCGTTGCCGGGCACGTAGCGGGGGCTCAGATGGGTGAGCGCCAACCGCTTGACGCCAGCCTCCAAGGCGGTCTGAGCCGCCATGGTGCTGGTGGAGTGCTGGCGCTGGATCGCCAGCTCCGCCTCGCCATGGGCAAAGGTGGCCTCATGAATGAGCAGGTCGGCCCCCCTGGCCAGGGCCACGGCCGCTTCGCTGAATGTCGTGTCCGTGCAGTAAACCAAGCTCCCCCCCGGACGCGGCGGGCCGCACAGGCTGGCTCCATCCACGACGCGTCCGTCCTCCAGGGTGACCGAGCGTCCCGCCTTCAGGTCGGCGTAGAGCGGACCTGGCGGGAGCCCCATGGCCCGGGCCCGCTCCACATCGAAGCGACCGGGCCGTGGTTGCTGTTCGACGCGGTAGGCGAAGGCGGGCACGCGATGAATGAGCGGCGCCACGCGCACGCTCAGATCTCCATCCACCAGCAGGGGAGCGCCCGTGCGGGCGGCCTCCCGCACGGGATGCACCCGGATCGGGTAGCTCAAACGGGTGGAGGAGGCGCGCAGCACACCGTCGAGATACTCCCGCAGGGGATCGGGTCCATAGAGATCCACCCCTTCGCACTGCCCGGCGAGGCCCAGGCTGGCCAAAAGGCCCGGCAGTCCGTAGATGTGGTCGCCATGCATGTGGCTGATGAAGATGCGCCGCAGCTGGGACACGCGCAACGGGCTGCGCAAGAACTGATGCTGCGTGCCCTCGCCACAGTCGAACAACCAGAGCTCAGCCCGTTGCGGCAAGCGGAGGGCCACCGCAGAGACATTGCGGGAGCGGGTGGGGACACCGGAGCTGGTGCCAAGAAAGGTGACCTGCACAATCCCATCCTCGCCGCTGAATGTTGACACGTCCCCTGGCCGGAGCGGGAGAGCATGGCAAGAATGGCCGCCTGCGCCCTCCCCTCCCCTTGTCCCTGGCTGGTCCCACCCTTCGCGCCCACCTTCGCGCCCTGCTCGGCGCGAGTGGTCTGACCCTGCTCCTGGTGGTGGCGATCCCGCCCCTGATGGGTGGGGCCCGCTCGACCCTTCCAGCCGACGGTCCAGCGATGGCCAGCCCTTTGGCCTCCGGGCCGCCCGTGCGGGTGTTGTTGTTGGCGGGACCTGTCGTCACGATCGGTGCGGCGGGACCCGCCGGTTTGCGCCTGAGCGACCGGGATCAGCGCCCGTTGCTGGTTCTGGAACCGGGTCGCCAACTGCGGGTGCGGCGCAGCGGCGGCTCCCTGAGCCTGGAACCGCTCGGCGACAGCCGCTCACCCTGGAGCGAGGAGGACGCGGCGAACGTGGCGCCGCGCCTGATTCCCCTTCAGGAGCTGCGGCTGGACCCCCTGGAGGCGCGGAGCCTGCTGGTGCTCAAACAGCGCCGTTATCGCGGCTCACTTGTGCTTCGTCCCGAGGGAGAGGGGGTGCAGGCGATCAACCACCTGCCGTTGGAGACCTACCTCCTGGGGGTGGTGGGCAGTGAGATGCCCAACACCTGGCCCCTGGCCGCTCTGCGCGCTCAAGCCGTCGCCTCTCGCACCTACGCCTTGCGACAGCTGAAGCCCAACGCTCCTTACGACATCCTGGCCACCGTGATCAGTCAGGTGTACAAGGGGCTGGAAGGGGAATCGGCGGCGGTGCGCGAGGCCGTGGCCAGCACCCGCGCCCAGGTGCTCACCCATGGCGAGCAGCTGATCAACGCGGTGTTCCACAGCAGCAGCGGTGGCCGGACGGAGAACAGTGGCGACCTCTGGAGTCGCCAGATGCCCTACCTGGTGAGCGTCGCCGATGACGACGCCATCAGCCCGGTGAGCCGCTGGGAGAAAACCTTCACGCCGGAGACCCTCACGCGGGCGTTCAGGGAGATCGGTGGCGCGACCGACATCCAACCCGTGGAACTCTCCCGAACGGGCCGCGTGCGCCGGGCCAAGGTGGTCGGGCCCGGAGGGGAACTGCTCCTCAGTGGCGCTGGCTTGCGGGAGCGCTTGGGGCTGCGCAGCACGCTGGTGCGGTTTCGCTTCGAGACCGCCGGACGGACGGATGAGGTCAGCGCGGAGAGCGCCCTGGATTCGGCCGTCGGCGCTGAGCGAGCCTTCGGGAGCGCTGCGCCAATGACGACCGGTGTTGGCCTCGCTCCCCCTCCTCCCTTGCCCGGAGGGGGAAGCCGAGGCGATCGCTCTCCCGTCGCCACGCCCGCCATCGTCCCGGGCCTGGCGGCCTCCCCCCCCCTGCGCCTGGTCGTCGAGGGGCGGGGCTACGGCCATGGAGTAGGAATGAGCCAGTGGGGGGCCTACGCCCTGGCCCTGCGCGGGAAAAGCCATGAGGACATCCTCCGTCACTACTACCGAGGAGCGGTGCTGCGCAGCTGGTGAACAACCGGGATCGCCCGACTCAGGCATCCAGCTCCAGGTTTTGCCCACTGCGGAGGCCGTGGCTGAACAGGCCGCCCTCGCCCTGCTGGACGCCTGCCTGGCCCGGCCGCGCCGCCCCCTGGGACTGGCGACGGGACGCACCATGGTGCCGATCTACGCCGCCTTCACCGCCATGGTCCAGGGGGGGTCGCCCCGCACGCTGGAGACACTGCGCAACCACTGGCGCAGCTTCAATCTGGATGAGTATGTCGGTCTGGGACCGGAGGACCCCGGCTCCTTTGCTGCGGACATGCGGGCCAGCCTCGGACAGCCGCTGGGCCTCTCCACCGCGCAACTGCTCCTGCCCGATGGGCGGGCCGCGGATCCGGACGCGGAGGCCCAGCGCTACGGGGCCGCGCTGCGTGAGGCGGGGGGGGTGGGCCTCCAGGTGCTGGGCCTGGGCCTGAACGGGCATGTGGGCTTCAACGAGCCCCCCTGCGCCGCGGACCGTCGCTGCCGTTGCGTCTCCCTCCGCGCGAGCACGCGCCAGGCGAACGCCGCCGCCTTCGGGGGCGATCCCTCCCGGGTGCCGGAGCGGGCGATCACCCTGGGGCTGGCGGAGATTCTTGAGGCGGAGCGGATCCTGTTGGTGGTGACTGGCGCCGCGAAAGCCCCCGTGCTGCGTCGGCTGCTTCAATCCTCCCCATCAGCGGATCTGCCCGCAAGCTGGCTCCATCGCCATCCCCGCGTGCGGCTCCTGGCGGATGCGGCCGCGATGGCGGCCTGAGGATCCCGCGGCTTCCGAGCGATGCTCGGGGGGTCATCGCCCCCGACGCTCAGACCAGCGCCGCTTCCAACAGACCGTCCTCCGCCTCCAGATTGGCGGTGACACTGCGCACATCCTCCAGATCGTCCAAGGCGTCGAGCATGCGCAGGATGGCCTTGAGCAGGTCTGGATCCTCGATTCGACAGACGGTGTTGGCGAGCCAGCGATGTTCCCAACTCCGCACGGGCAGGCCCAACAGCCGCAATCCGCCCTGCAAAGCCTCCAGGTCTTCATACCGACCGATGATCTCCACACCCTCCCCGTCCAGGTTGTACTGGAGAGCCGCCGGTCCACCCGCCTCTTCCAGCGCCAGCAACGCTTCCAGGAGCGCCTCCTCATCCAGTCCCTCCGAATCGAGGCGCACCAGGGAACGCTGGTCAAAGAGAAAGCTCACACAGCCGGTCTCCCCCAGATTGCCGCCCGCCTTGTTGAACACCAGGCGCAGATCGGCCGCCGTGCGATTGCGGTTGTCAGTGAAGGCCTCGACCAACACAGCCACCCCTCCCGGACCGTAACCCTCGTAGCGCACCGCTTCCAGGCTGTCGCCGGAGCCGGCCTGGCCGCTGCCCTTGGCGATGGCCCGCTCGATGTTGTTGTTGGGGACGCCGGCCGCCTTGGCCTTCTCAATGGCGGTGCGCAACTGAAAATTTCCGGCCGGATCCGCGCCTGCCCGTGCCGCCACGGTGATTTCGCGGCCGAGGCGGGTGAACACCGCTCCGCGCTTGGCGTCAACGACGGCCTTGGTGCGCTTGATCTGAGCCCATTTGCTGTGACCTGCCATGGCGGGAGCGGATCCAGAAGGACTGAACAGGGGGGAGGCGAGGGCGCGGGACGTTCGGGAGGGTCAGGCGTCGTTGAGCGGTGCTGTCGGTGGAGGAGGGGTCAACCGCGAGCCTCGAACACCAAACGGGGACGCAAGATTCCACCGTCCTCGACGGCCGCCAACCCCGCCAGCTTGCCATCCGGGCCCACCATCAGGACAGAAGCGCCCGGGGGCCAATCGTCCATCGACCGAGAGGCGCGACCGCAACGCCACCCCTCCAGCTCTGCGGCGTTCAGATCGTGGCGCGGGAGGTGCGTGAGCACAGCCAAGGGGTCGAGCGGAACCGGTGGGACCTGTTTCACCTCCTCCAGGCAGACGCACTGGCTGAGGGAGAAGCCCAGGGCACGCGTGCGACGGAGACAGGCGAGGGCGGCGCCACAGCCGAGAATCTCCCCAGATCCCTGGCCAAGGAGCGGATGTAGGTGCCGGCGGAACAGAAGATTTCGAGGTCGAGTTGGCCCGTCTCCGGATCCCAGCGCCGCAGCTGGAGCTGATGCACCGTGACGGGGCGAGGAGCCAGGACGGGAGGTCTTCCCTGGCGAGCGAGCGAATAGGCCCGCTGGCCATCCACATGCACGGCGGACACCGCTGGCGGTCGCTGCTGAATGGGCCCCCGGAAGGACTCCAAGGCGGCCTCCAGATCAGACGCGTGAAGGGCGGCGGGGAGGTCGTGACGAGACAGGACTGTGCCCTGCAGGTCATCGGTGCTGGTGCGCACTCCCAGCTGGACCGTGGCGGAATAACCCTTCTCCCCGGGGAGATAGGGCAGGAGCCGCGTGGCTGGTCCGAGGGCAATGGGCAGAACCCCGGTGACGGCTGGGTCGAGGGTGCCCCCATGGCCCACCCGCTTGAGTCCATAGGCTCGACGGATGAGGGCCACACAGCTGTGGGAGCTGGGGCCCGCGGGTTTGTCGAGAGCCAGAAAGCCGCAGATCACCACCGTGGAGCCCCCTGGACCCGAGGAACGCCCGGCTCAGCCAGCGACAACGCTGATCCGCTTGCGATTGCGCAGAGCGCGCTTGATGCTCTCGAACCGCACCACGCCAGAGGTCAGGGCAAAGAGCGTGTCGTCAGATCCCCGACCGACGTTCTCGCCGGGCAGCACCGCCGTGCCCCGTTGACGAATGAGGATCGCGCCGGCGGGGACGGATTCGCCGCCATAGGCCTTGACGCCGAGACGCTTGGAATTGGAATCGCGACCGTTGCGCGTGGAACCGGTGCCTTTCTTATGGGCCATGAGACGTCAGCGAAGGGGAAATAGGGGGAGGATACGCGAAACAGGAGGAAGGCGGATCAGCCGACGGGTTGCCCGCCAACGCGGATCGCCCGCACCATCACGCGGGTCAGCTCCTGGCGATGCCCCGTCTTGCGACGGGTTTTTTTCTTGCGGCGCATCTTGTACACCAGAATTTTGGGGCCGCGGCGGTGCGCCATCACCGACAGCTCCACGGTGGCTCCCTGGACGTAGGGCTGACCCAGGGTCGTGCCCCTGGAATCCTTGACCAGGAGCACCGTCTCCAAGGTGATGGTGCTGTCCACAGCGGCGTCCAGCCGGTTCAGGTCCAGGTAGCGGTCGGGTTGCAGCCAGACCTGCTGACCGCCGGCCTCAACAATCGCGTAGACACCGGGTCCCGGGCTGTCCGGGGCGGCGGAGGACTGGGCGGCGGACGTGGCTCCCGAGGGAACCGATGGGGTGGAAACGCTCATGGGCGAGGGGGCCGTGGACAGGCTGGGGCGCGAGGCCCCGATTCGGCCTGAACCGCCGGCAATCGAAAGACAAACAAAGATCCTCCCGTTGCGACCGCCGATTCGTCAACATTTGAGGGCGACCACCACTGGTTCCGCTGGTGTTCCATTCTGATGCGTGATCCCGCCCTGACGATTGCCAGCCTGTTGCGCTCCCCGGACCTGCAAGAGGCAAGCTCCCTTTGGCTGAAATCCGGCCGCTACGCCCTGGTGCCCATGGCGGACAGCAGCGATCCCGTCGCCGCCCTCAGCGCTTGTCGCGAGGAGCTGGATGCCGTGCTGCTCGAGCAAGGAGCGTTGTCACCAGACATTTATCAGGCCCTGCGCGCCCGGGAGTTGCTCCTGCCGGCGGTCGTGATCGGCGAGGTCACCGGACGCATCGAGTATCACGATGCCGAGGTGCATCTGCCAGCGGATCAGCTTGAGCAACTGCCTTACAGCCTGGATGCGGCCGTTTCGCGGTTCATTCGACGAGGACTGCTGCGTGGCGGGAGCCTCGCGGCGGGATCGCCGGCGGATACGGAAGAACGCTGGAAATTGGCCAATCGCCTCAAGGATCGACTTGGCTACCTGGGAGTTTATTATAAACGCGATCCTGAACGATTTTATCGTCATTTGCCGGAAACGGAACGGGAGGAGCTGGTGCGATCCCTGACGCGCACCTACCGCGACCTGCTCGTGAGTTACTTCCGAGATCCAGCAGCAGCCAATCAAGCCCTGGAAAGCTTTGTCAACACAGCATTTTTTGCCGATCTACCCATCACAACAACTGTTGAGATTCACATGAATTTGATTGATGGCTTCTGGAAACAGCTTAAACTGGAAGGACATAAAAACGATTTCCTGCAAGACTATCGATTAGCCCTGTTGGACGTGATGGCCCATCTCTGTGAGATGTATCGCCGATCCATCCCGCCCGACAGACCCATCCCATCCAGAATCGGCTCACACAATTTTCTTAAGGAGTCCGTCTGAACATGCCTGCCCGCAAAACCTACATCCTCAAGCTTTACGTTGCCGGAAACACACCAAATTCAATGCGAGCATTGAAGACCTTACGCAACATTCTTGAAACCGAGTTTCGTGGTGTCTATGCGCTGAAAGTGATCGATGTTTTGAAAAATCCCCAGCTTGCCGAGGAAGATAAAATCCTTGCCACCCCCACACTCGCCAAAATTCTTCCACCACCAGTGCGCCGGATCATCGGCGACCTCTCTGACCGCGAACGTGTGCTCATCGGCCTCGATCTTCTTTACGAAGAGTTGGTTGACGAGAGCTTCAATCTCGAAGAAACCTCTGCTGATTCCGTTCCTGACGACACGAGGGATCAATCCCGGGATGACCAGGCCTCAGGCCCCATGGAAACATCCTGACAGACCTGTTGACACGTCCATTTTCCTTGCCCCCTCATCTCCCCGTCCATGCAGGAACCCAATCTCCATACCTCCTCCAACACCCTCGCCCAGGTCCAGAAGCTGCCGACCGGCATCGAGGGCTTTGATGACATCTGTCACGGGGGATTACCGATTGGCCGTTCGACGTTGATCAGCGGAACCTCAGGAACTGGCAAAACAGTTTTCTCACTTAATTTTCTTTATAATGGAATTAGAGACTTTAACGAATCCGGCATTTTTGTCACCTTTGAAGAATCGCCTCTAGATATTTTAAGAAATGCCGCCAGCTTTGGCTGGAATCTCCAGGACATGGTGGAGCAAGACAAACTTTTCCTGCTGGATGCCTCACCCGACCCAGATGGACAAGATGTTGCAGGCAGCTTCGATCTATCTGGACTGATTGAACGCATTAATTATGCTATTCGCAAATACAAGGCACGGCGGGTCGCCATCGACTCCATCACAGCGGTTTTTCAGCAATATGATGCCATCTCTGTGGTCAGGCGTGAAATTTTTCGTTTGATCGCCCGTCTGAAAGAAATCGGCGTGACCACAGTCATGACCACAGAGCGCATCGATGAATACGGACCAATTGCCCGTTATGGAGTTGAGGAATTCGTCTCAGACAATGTGGTCATACTCAGAAATGTTCTCGAGGGAGAACGAAGAAGGCGGACGGTCGAGATTCTGAAATTGCGTGGGACGACACATATGAAGGGAGAGTTCCCCTTCACAATGGGAAGCCATGGAGTCAGCATCTTCCCACTGGGCGCCATGCGCCTGACGCAACGATCTTCCAATGTTCGCTTGAGCTCTGGTGTCCCGAGACTGGACGAGATGTGCGGAGGAGGCTTCTTTAAAGATTCCATCATCCTGGCCACAGGCGCTACGGGTACCGGCAAGACCCTTCTTGTCAGCAAGTTTGTTGAGGATGCCTGTCGGAGTAAAGAGCGGGCCATCCTTTTCGCCTACGAGGAATCCCGAGCGCAACTCCTTCGCAATGCCACGAGCTGGGGCATTGATTTCGAGCAGATGGAACAGGATGGCTTGCTGAAGATCATCTGCGCCTATCCGGAGTCAACAGGGTTGGAGGATCATCTACAAATCATCAAAACAGAAATCAGCCAGTTCAAACCCTCACGAATGGCCATAGATTCTTTATCTGCGCTGGCTCGCGGCGTTAGCCACAATGCTTTTCGTCAATTTGTTATCGGAGTAACGGGCTATGCAAAGCAAGAAGAGATTGCCGGCTTTTTTACAAATACTTCCGAAGAGTTCATGGGTAGTCATTCCATCACCGATTCGCATATCTCGACGATAACCGACACCATTTTACTGTTGCAATATGTGGAGATCCGCGGAGAAATGGCGCGCGCCCTCAACGTTTTCAAGATGCGAGGCTCCTGGCATGACAAGGGGATTCGCGAGTTTGTCATTACAGGCAACGGGCCGGAAATCAAAGATTCCTTCACCAATTTTGAGCGAATCATTAGTGGTGTTCCGCATCGGATCAGCACCGATGAGCGCAGTGAGCTTTCCAGGATTGTTAGAGGTGTAGAAGACAGCTGACCGACGTCGGCGTCCTCGCGCGTTTTTGACTCACAGACACCAAGCACCCCCAGATTCCCGGCAGCCCCTTCCCCGCAGCGCAGACACTCCGATCAAGACCAAAAAGGGACAGGCGAGACTTAGGCTGGCAGATCATCTGGCGAGCTCCAGGCCCTAGACATTCCCAAGGGGACGGGATAACGCGCGACAGGAAGAGTCCCGGAAGACAGACGCGAGACTGGCCACAAACAGAAGGACGGCAGAGACGCGTACGTAAATTGGGTTACAATGAGGGAAATGGGGAGCGCCTTGGCATGGGTCCACCCGTGAACCAAACGTTCTGATGTGTTGATCCAGTGGGTTTTTGCCCGTCCCAGCACTTCAGATCTTTTTCTATGTCAACCCTTTCAATCCCCGCACAAGCCGCTTCATTGCGCCGATCTCAGCACTTTGCCTGCCAACGTCCAGGTGGTCTCTCTCATCGCGATGCCAACATCCAAACGTCGGGCAAGAAGCGATGACATCTTCCGCGCCTTCCTACCGCTTATCCGACGTGATGATGACTGAATCATCCCCTTTTTCCTTCAGCCTGATCGTCCCTCTATATCGCAGTGAGGAGACAATTGATAAATTGGTGACGCGTTTGGAGGGCCTCGACTTTCACTCTGCCTGGCAAGCCATTTTCATCGATGATGGCAGCCCCGATCAAAGCTATAACGTTCTCTGCCGACGACTCAACAAATCTCCATTAAACGCCGTGGTGATCAGACATACTCGTAATTTTGGTGAACATCAGGCCGTCCTCACGGGCTATCGTCATGCCGAAGGCGAGTATTTCATCAACATTGATGACGATCTTCAGAATCCGCCAGAAGAAGCGATCCGCCTCTTGGACTATGCCAAAGACAACGATCTTGACGTGACATATGGCAACCATATTTGCAAGAAACACAATATTTTTCGCAATCTTGGCAGCGTTTTCGCCAAACTTACGGCACGCTGGCTCCTGGATCTGCCTAATTCTTATTACTTATCCAGCTTCCGCTGTGTCAAGCGCTTGGTTGCGGAGAAAATCACCTGCATCAATGGTCCCTACGTTTACCTCGATGGCTTACTCTCGCAAGTCACAACCAGAATTGGTAGCTTGGATGTTCGTCACGACCCAAGAGATGCGGGTTCGAGTGGTTACAATTTACGTCGGTTGGTGCGCCTCTGGCTAGTGATTCTCACTAGCTTTTCCTTAATGCCCCTCCGCTTTGCAAGCTTAATTGGCATCGGTGCCTCCCTGATTGGAGCTGTAAGCTTGGCTTATATATTGATCAGCTCCCTCTTCGGGCGTCTTGATGTAGCTGGTTGGGCCTCAGTGATCTCATCAATCCTTTTCTTTGGAGGCATCCAATGTTTATTGCTTGGTATGGTTGGTGAATATATAGGACGGATTTACCTCACGGTCTCTGGCAAACCGCAGGCCCACATTCGAAACTTGGCTTGGTATGGAAAGATGAAAAGTCCTGTGAAAGCACAATCGCTTCACGTCATGAGTACAATATGAACAACTCCGAGTGGCTTCAATCCTTTCCAGTCATTAAGTTTATATTTATTCGTTTTGGCTTGGTTGCCTTGTTTGGAGAAGCCCTCTATTTTCTTCTTTATGGTTTAGTTCTGAATTTTACAAATAATACCTCAACAAGCCTAGCTATCGCTGGCGGAATTTGTATTCTCTCAAATGCTTACACTCATTCTCGCGTCACCTTCCGGGTTAAGTTTACGTGGCGCCTGCTTCTTGGCTATCTACAAATCCAATTACTAGGCTTTGCTGTCGCCTTCCTCATTGGATTGCTTCTTGATAAAATAGGAACAAATAAGTGGGTGATCGCCCTCGTTACGTATGCATTCTGGGCTATCATCTCCTATCTTCTCACAAAAGTTTTATACCGATCTAAGGAAAAAAAATCGGCTCTGTCCACATCATTCCGGAACAACTTCAATCTTAAAACGCCATGCACATTGATGAGTACCGTAAGTTGGCAGAAACCGAGGATAGGATGTGGTATTTCCATACTCTCAATCGTCGCATGCTCATACCTCTGGACTCGTGGAGAGGTCAACCCGCCAAGGTGTTGGATGCAGGCTGTGGAACTGGAGGTTTAATTCGTGCCCTTCAGAAATACTCGCCGGATTGGTCCATCACTGGTCTTGATTTTTCACCAATAGCCTGCGCCTATGCAAGGGAAACCACTCGCGCAGACATCGTGGAAGGTTCCATCACCGAACTCCCTTTTGCCACAGAGAGCTTTGATATCCTCACATGCGCAGATGTCATTTCACAAGTCAAAGATGGAACTTCAGCCATCAAAGAGTTTGCTCGCGTTCTGCGCCCCAATGGTGTGCTTGTCATCAATGTGGCCGCTTATCAGTGGATGTGGTCATACCACGATGACACTTGTGAAACTCAGCATCGCTATCGAAGGAGCGAGCTTGTCAAGATGATTAGATCCTTCGGGCTTCTGCCACTTCAAGCTTCTTATGCGAATATGTTCGTCTTTCCGATGATCATAGCTCGTCGAAAAATTTTCCCACCAAGTCATGCGACCAGCGATGTTCAAACCTATCCGTCAATGATTGAAAGTCTCTTTGGCGGGATCGCCCAACTTGAACAGGCCTGGCTGCAAAGAGGTGCTTCGTTCCCGACTGGCTGCTCGGTTTTTGTCTCTGCCAAAAAGATAGAATAGAGAAAGACTATTGTCAAAGAACATATCAATAGACGTCAAGAAGACGTTCCAGGCTTTTATTTTGTGCCGACTAAAAATCACATACTGCATTCAACAGGTTTTGACATTAAACTACGCTGTTTGACAAGCAATAATGCTGGCAGGTTGCCTCAGGCAAGACCAACCAATATGCATCAATTTCTCCATGGGTTCGCTTAATACCAGTTATGGGACTAATCAATCCTTACTCCAGAAAAGGAAATTCGCCCTAAGGGCTGCTTGCTCTCTCGTCAACTACGTATCAGGCTCTTTCTTCTTCTCTTTCGCACAGCTCTGTTTAGAAATCGCAGGCGTAAGCAAGAATATTTTGAAGTCTCATCCGTGGTGGAAGAACCATTTTCTGAACAATATTTGGTTGACACGTTGAAAAGAAATTGAGCTAACTATCCAATTCTTCAAAGCGTGCCAGCACGTTTGCTTGATTCCTGAGAACACTCAATAAATGCAAACGGTTTTTTTGGCGGTCAAGATCATCACACATCACCATGACACTATCTGAGCCATCAAAGAAAGCGGATAGAACTGCTGAACTCTCTTCTAATCCTTGGGCTAGTTGAGTGTATTTTTTTCGCTCAATACTTTGGGCTGGCTCACGAAGTTTTTGTAGAATCTGCAGGAGACAAACTTCGCTTTGACGTTCAAAGAGGCTGGGATCAACAACATCATCCGGGGAAAGGATCTGCCGTGATAGGTCGCCCTTGTCAGCCAAGCGTGCAGCTCTCTGGACAGCAGCCTGGATCGGGGCCAACTGTCCTTTGCTTCTAAGGGATTGAAGCAACTGAGATCGATCACGAGCATCACGAATATTCTGAATGCCATTCTGAATGCCATTCTGAACACCTTGAGATCGACTGACAATGGCACGCACAATGTCGGGATCGAAGCCATCTTCCTCAAGAAGACTCGCCAAGCGCTGCTGGAAAAAGTCTGTAAGATCATCCAGAAGTTGACCAGGCTCTATCTTGAAGGAGGGAAATAAGCTCTGCCAGCGGGTGGCACCGCGAGCCAACATCTTGGCAAGGTCGAGTTCCCAATCCTGATGCCAGAGGATTTGAAAGATGCCATTTCCAGCACGCCTGAGGCCATAGGGATCAGACGAGCCGCTCGGCCTTTCGCCTTTGCAGAAAATGCTCAGCAATAATTCGAGTCTCTCAGCCAGAGCTACAACCGCACCGGCTGCGGAATCGGGGAGAGCATCTCCAGCGCCACGGGGACGATAATGCTCGAAAACGGCTTGGGCAACATCTTCCTTCTCTCCCTCAGAAAGAAGATACTTGGCTCCCATGATCCCCTGCAGCTCAGGAAATTCACCCACAATTTGGCTGACCAGATCATGCTTGCAGAGATGGGCGGCCCGTCGAGCGACGGGAGCCGCCTCTTCCGGCACGCTGAGGGACTCCAACAAGACATCGGTGCACCACTCAAGGCGTTCAGTGCGGTCCAGCAGATGGCCCAAGCCTTCGGCAAAGGTGACATGCGCCAGAGCTTCCCGGCGATCAATGCTGGGAACCGCATGATCAGCCTTGAGGAAGAAGGCCGCATCAGCAAGGCGGGCGCGCAGCACACGCTCATTGCCGCGCTTCACCGTGGCCTCAGCTTCCGCCAGTCCATCGCTCACGCAGAGAAAACGGGGAAGCAGCGTCCCCTCAGCGCTCAGTGACAAGGGATCGCTGGGCTCTTCCGAGGTCAAGAGCGGCACATAACGTTGATGGGCTCGCATCACCGTGCTGAGCACCTCTGGAGGCAGGGACAGGAAGGCACTGTCAATCAGGCCCGTGATGACCCGTGGATGTTCCACAAGATCAACCAGCTCTTCGAACAACGATTCCGGCAGATCCAGACAGCCACCAAGCTCGTGCGCAGCCGCCTCCAGCTGCAGGCGAATCTGGGCCGCCCGAGCGCCGCGATCCACCTGAACATCCGCCGCCTCCAGGATGTCGCTGTAGCTTCCGGCGGCGGGAATGGACACCACCTCCGGTCGAAGGCGATGGCCCCGGGTCAAGCGATCGCTCCGAATGGGTGGATCGCACTCCGCGAGCACCACAGGGATGATCTCCCGATCGAGCAGGGCCACCAACCAGCGAACAGGCCGGCTGAACCGGCTTTCTCCTGACCCCCACCGCATGAAACGACGCCCCTGGAGACCCCAGATCCAGCCGGGAATGAAGGACGCCAACACCTCAGCCGTCTCCCGGCCCGGTTGGCGGGTACACGCATAAACGAACGGGCCTTTTGCGGTCTCGCGGACCTCCAGCTGGTCCACCGTCAGGCCGCAACGTTTGGCAAAACCCTCCGCTGCCGGCGTGGGCTTGCCATCCCGAAAAGCCAGCTGGGCGGGTGGCCCCTTGTGCTCCTGGAGGGAATCCTCCTGGCGCGGTGGCAAGCCCTCCACCCGCACGGCCAGCCGGCGCGGCGTGCTCGTGGCGCTCAGCGAGTCATAGGGAAGGTGGCAGCTCGCCAGGTCCTCGCGCAGCTGGCGCTCCAGTTGGGGAAGGGCCAGGCGAGCAAAGTCCGCCGGCAACTCCTCCGTTCCGATCTCCAACACAAAACAGGCCATCCAGGGCGCCAAGGCGCAGGTGAGCTGCTGTGACTTTATGGAAGCGTGGACAGCTTGGAAGCGCTGAAGGGCGCGGACGCTCTGGACCGGGTGACCTCCGTGGACCGTGGCACGGGCCTCGGACCGCTTGCGTCAACCGTCACAATGCCTCAACGCCACACATCTGGCTCGCCGCGATGAAACGCCTGCCACCAGCCATGGGACGCCGTCAGGCCATCCAGGGGCACGAGGGGATCCTCTCGTGCGCGCGGGTCACCGGCCCCCGCCTCGGGGACGCGTCGGGGGGCTGGCTCCTCCCCCTGAGGCCTCTGCTGCTGGGGATTCTCCTGGTGGCTTCCGGTGCGCCTCTGCCGGGCTGGACCGAGCCCAAACGCTATGACCCGGATCTGGAAACCTGTCAGGCGGAGGTGATTCGTCGGGCCTACAAAGCCAACCTTCTCCCCTGGGAGGATCAACCCCCTGTGGTGCAGGAACGTCTGCGTCAACTGCAGGCCGCCATGACGCTGGACACGCTGCGGAACTGCCAGGCCAGGGGACTCCTCAGTCCGTCTCAGGCCTCCTCCCTGGCCACAGAACTCCAGCTGTCGCCGCCCTCCAGCTCTCCAACGGTGACACCAGCCGCCGCTTCATCGCCAACGCGGCCGTAAACCGCCAGAGGGTGACCGGTGCGCCAGGCCCAGAGTTGGTCTCCCCAGCTGAAATGCCACCATTCGCCTGGATGTTGGGCAAAGCCCGCGGCGATCATCACGTCAGCCAGAAGCCTCCGCCGCCGATGCCAGCGGGCCGCTTCGCTGGCGGGATCCGCCGCTGCCGCAGCTGCGTGGTGATGGGGGTGGGACACGGGACCGATGGCATCGATGGCGCCGCCCATGTCCAACGGCTCGCCATTGGCGCCAGCCAGGGTCAGATCCACCGCGCCGCCCGTGCTGTGGGGCGGGGGCGTGGCGGGATCCTCGCTGGGAGGGGCCCAGAACGCGGCCACCTCCTCCCGAACCTCCTCCCAAGCCGGCCCTGCCCCCTCCGGATCCAGCCCCCGCTCTCGGCAGGTCTGGGCCACAGCGTGGGCCACCATGAAGCGCTGCACCGCCACGGGCCGCCAGGCGTCAAAGATCGCCAGCCGCCAACCGGGCTCATGGTCGTGGAGGAGACGCTGGGCGCGCAGGAGACGCGCCACCACCCCCTGACGCAGGCGAAAAGGGCAGGCCTCTGGTCCATAAGGCGCCCCCAGGGAGGCATAGGGGTGGGGTTCGAGGCGGTGCAGCGGAGAGGGGAGAGGGAGCAGGGGCTCCCTCCCGTCCAGAATCGGAATCGAGCTCCAAGGGCGACGCGCCATGGCCTCCGCGGCGGTGGGCTGAGGGTAGGGCCACGCGTCGCCGCTTGCCGCGGGCGCTCAATTCAGTTGCGCCGCCTCCAGAAACCGCTGCCGCTGAGCCTCCAGCGCCTGCCGCAACACGGGCGCCCCAGCCAAAGCAGGGTCCCGCTCCAGCAGCTGACGCGCCACCCGCCGGGCGTCCTCCAACACCTCACCGTCCTCGCTGAGGGAAGCCAGCGCCAGATCTGGCAAACCCGACTGGGCGGTGCCGAGCATCTGACCCGGCCCTCGCAGACGCAGATCCATCTCCGCGATCTCGAAACCATCGCTGCTGCGAACCAAAACCTCCAGCCGCTGACGTGCCAGCGGACTGCCGCTGGCGTGGATCAGCAAGCAGTGGGAAACAGCGGCGCCGCGCCCCACACGACCGCGCAGTTGATGGAGCTGGGCCAAACCGAAGCGCTCCGCATGCTCAATGACCATGACGCTGGCCTCGGGCACATCCACCCCCACCTCCACCACCGTGGTGCTCACCAACACCCGGGTGGCCCCCGTCGCGAAAGCTTCCAGGGCCCGCTGCTTCTCCTCGCTGGAGAGCCTGCCGTGCAGCAGGCCCACCGACAGATCGGCGAACTCCTCCTCCGCCAATTGGCGGTGCACCTCCACGGCGGAACGGAGCTCCAGCTTCTCGCTGTCTTCCACGAGGGGGAGCACCACATAGGCCCGCTGGCCCAGAGCCACCTGCTCGCGGATCAGCCGCCAGGCCTGAGGCCGCTCCTCCTCCCGCAGCAGGCGGGTGCGCACCGGGGTGCGGCCGGGCGGCAGCTCATCGATCTGGCTCACGTCCAAATCGCCATGCACGGAGAGGGCCAGGGTGCGGGGGATGGGCGTGGCGGTCATCGTCAGCAGGTGGGGCTGCAGGCCCTTGGCCAGGAGCCGATTGCGCTGGCGAACGCCGAAGCGATGCTGTTCATCGACGACCACCAGGCCCAAGCGCTCGAATTGCACCGGATCCTCCAGGAGGGCGTGGGTCCCCACCAGGAGGTGGAGTTGGCCATTGATCAGATCTCGCAGCAACTGGCGTCGTCGCCGGGTGGGCGTGGACCCGGTGAGCAGGGCCGAGCTGATGTGCAGTTGGTCCAACCAGGGAGCCAGCTTGCGCAGATGTTGCTCCGCCAACACCTCGGTGGGAGCCATCAGAGCGCCCTGGCAACCCGATTCGATGGCGGTCAACAGCGCCGCCAGGGCCACCACGGTCTTGCCGCTGCCCACATCCCCCTGGAGCAGGCGCGCCATGGGCTGGGGTTGGGCCAGATCCTGGCGAATCTCCGCCAGCACGCGGCTCTGGGCGGCCGTGAGGGGGAAGGGGAGGAGGGCGAGAAAGCGGGCAAGCAGGCTCTCTTGACCGTCGTCGCTGAGGAGCGGTGGAGCGGCCCGGGACTTCAGCCGCTCACGCCGGCGCCCAAGGGCCAACTGCAACAGGAGAAATTCATCAAACACCAGCCGGCGACGGGCCTGCTGCAACCGCGCGGGATCGCTGGGGCGATGAATCTGCTCCACCGCTTCCGTCCGCGGCAGCAGTCCAGCGATCCCCGCCCGCAAGGGCGCGGGCAAGGGATCGGGCCAATGCCCCACCAGGGGCAGGACCCGGGCGATGGCCTGTCGCAACGTCTCCGCCGTGAGGCCTTCCGTGAGGGCGTAGACCGGCACCAGGCGTCCGATGGTGTCGGAACGCACGGGGCTGGACGGGCTCTCCAGCACCTCGATCAACGGGTCATGGATGGAGAGCCCCCGGGGGCCATCCCGGACAAGACCACTCACGGCCACGGTGCAGCCCGGGGGGTAGAGCCGCGCCTGACTCTTCAGCCAACCCGGTGACGCGAAGCGGCGACCGGCAAAAAAACGCGTCACCCGCAGGTGACCGGTGCAATCCCGCACCTGCAGCTCAAGGATGGAGAGATTGGGATTCTTGGGGCTGATGAACGTGGTGCAGCGACGCACGGTGGCCACCACGGTGGCGGTTCCCCCCGCCTCCAGAGCGGCGATGCGCACCAGATGGGCGTAGTTGAGATAGTCGCGGGGGTAATGGCGCAGGAGATCCTCCACCAGAAACAGCCCCAAAGCGGCCAGGCGGGTGGCCGTCTTCGGACCGATGCCGGGCACCTGCCCCAAAGGGCTGGAGGGTTCGAGGCGGCGACCGTCTGCGGGGGTCTTGCTGCCCGCAGGGGAGGACAACAGGCGCAAGCGCGGGGGCGCCACGGTCGGCGGCGGGCGGAAGCGGCACTGAAGGGCGTGCAGTCCTTGGCGCAACTGGCAGACCAGGCGCTGACGCTGGGAGGCGCTGAGTTGCTCGTAGCGATCGAAGCCCTGCCGCAAGACGGCCAGCTGACGCTCCTCCGGCTCTCCAAGCTCCGCTGGCGGGGCGCTGAGGCTGCGTCGCACGAAACCGCTGAAGGTGTCGGCGCGGCCGCGCAGATCACCGAAGCCGCGTTCCGCCTCCAGCTCACAGGCCTTTTGCAGGGGAACACACCAGGCCCTGAGGTCTGGCGGAGTCGGGGTCAGATCCCCTCGGACGGGTTCAGCTGGCTGTCGTGACGCCACAGGCGTTCGGCGTTTTGGACCTGAAGACGATGCTGCAGGCGTTGGTAAGACTCCGCCATTTTGAGAATCTCCTGGCGCCGCCGCAGGAGCCGTTGGCGGCAGGTGCGCAGCCGGGGTTGTTCCATTTCCAGATCCACCGTGCGCAGCAGCACGCCGAGGGGAGCATGGAGATGGCGGCCGGCCTCATGGGGCAGCAGCGGCAGGCGCAACAGATTGGGCGGGGCGCCATGGGATTCGATCTGGCCGCTGAGCACGGAATCCATCAGGCGCACAGGCAGCACGGCGGGGAGCAGCCCGGCGCGCGTCAACTCGATGTTGGCGCCATGGGAGAGGTTGCGCAGGCGACGGTGAAGGGCCACGTCGAGACCCTCCAGCCAGTGCAACAGCCGCACCGGATCCCTGGGGAGCTGGCCCTCGGACCAGAGCGTCTCCCCCGTGGACGAGCCGTCGATCGAGGTGGAGAGCTCTTCCGCGATCCAGGCGGCGACCCAAGGAGGGGTGTCGTCCTCCGACTCACCGTCAGCGGAGCGCTCTGACGGCGTGGAGTCCGGCCGAAGGGGTGCCCAAGCCAAGGAGGAGGTGGAGAGGGGAGGCGCCAGGTTGAGCTGGACCGAACCCTGGGGGAGGGAGGAGGCCGAGGCCTCCGAAAACGCCCGTTCCGACTCCACCTCCGACGCCTCAGCCTCGTCCTCCTCACCCTCGCTCTCGCTCTCGTCCTCCTCCTCTTCGCCCTCGCCCACCGCCCCAGCCAGGGCCCGCAACGCCAGACGCTGACGTTCCCGCGCCATCTGGCTGGCGAGACCCTGCAGTTGTTCCACAGTGAGCAAGGAACAACAACTGTCGACGAGCCGTTTCAGGCGGAGATGCAACTGTTGCCGCACCCGTGGCGGCAGGCGGTTGTAACGCCGGGGATGCACCTGGGTGGCGAGGGTGGCGCAGGCCTGATCGAGGCTGGCGGGAAGCACCTCGCGCAGGACTTGCAGATACAGGGCCAGTTCGCGGTAGAGCTGAGGAATCTGCTGTTCCAGACTGGCCTGGAGTGCTCCGAGGGGATGGGAGGCGGAACCGGCAGGCTCCCCCACCTCAGGCCGCCTTGCCCATGGCGGCGACCTCGGCGGCGAAATCGCTCTCTTCCACCTCGATCCCTTCGCCCAGGGTGTAGCGGGTGAAACGGCGCACGCGAATGTTTTCGCCTGTCTTGCCGGAGGTTTGCTTCACAAGCTCACCCAGCGTGAGACTGTTGTCGCGGATGAAGGGTTGGTCAAGGAGAGCCAATTCTTTCAATCGCTTGCCGATACGACCTTCAACGATCTTGGCTTTCATCTCCTCCTTCTTGCCGGCCAGATCATCCCGTCCCATTTCAATGGATTTTTCCCGCTCCACAACCGCTTCGGGGATCTCATCCACGCTTACGTATTCCACATTGGGACAGGCCGCGATCTGCATGGCCACGTTGCGAACAAGTTCTTGAAACAAGTCACCACGAGCCACGAAGTCGGTTTCACAGTTCACCTCGACCAGGACTCCCACGCGACCGCCAGTGTGAATGTAACTGCCCACCATGCCCTCAGCGGCGGTGCGGCCAGCTTTTTTCTCCGCGCTGGCGATTCCTTTCTGCCGCAGCCATTCGATGGCCTTGGGGATGTCGCCGGAGGTTTCTTTGAGGGCTTTTTTGCAATCCATCATGCCTGCGCCCGTTTTGTCGCGCAGGTCTTTGACAAGCTTGGCGCTGATCTCAGCCATGGGAAAGGTGGAGGGAAGCGGATGACAATCGAAAAAAGTCTGAAGAATAGAGGGCTCAGCCCTCCTCCTCGGTGCGATCTTGGGAGCCGTGGCGACCTTCGTTGATGGCGTCGGCCAGGCGGCCGAGAACAAGCTGCACCGAACGCACCGCGTCATCGTTGCAAGGAATCGGCACGTCGCAGAGATCCGGATCGCAGTTGGTGTCCAGCATGGACACCAGGGGAATGTCCAGCTTGCGGCATTCGAGAACGGCGTTGGTCTCACGTCGCTGATCGACAAGCACAACCACATCGGGGAGGCGGCGCATGGTCTTCAGGCCACCGAGATACTTCTGCAAGCGATCCAGCTCGCGTCGCAACACAGCGGCCTCCTTCTTCGGGCGCATGGCAATCGCCCCCGACGACTCCATCCGCTCCAGGTCCTTGAGGCGATCGATGCGAGCGCGCATGGTGCTCCAGTTGGTGAGCATGCCGCCCAACCAACGCTGGTTGACATAGGCGGCGCCACAGCGGGTGGCCTCCTGAGCGATCACCTCAGAAGCCTGCTTTTTGGTGCCGACAAAAAGAAAACGTTTGCCACCGCGGGAAGCGTTGCGCACCCACTTGTAGGCGTTGTTCATGCAGACGGCGGTCTGCACAAGATCAATAATGTGAACGCCGTTGCGCGCGCAGTAAATATAGCGCGACATCTTGGGGTTCCAGCGACGAGTCTGGTGGCCAAAATGGGCACCAGCCTCCATCATCTCGGCGAGCGTGACGACAGCCATGGTTCAGGGGGGTTTCGGGTTGACCTTCCACCTGCCAGGGATGCGGCCCAAAAAGGCTGACATCACCCGAAACGTGCAGGTGTGTGGGATGAATGGACCTTGCCAACCTACCAAACGATCAGCGCAGGCCTTGACGGCGGGCTTCGGCGAAGAGCTCGCGCACGCCCAGGCGGTTGAGGGGCAACCGCAGCAGCTCCATCGCCCAGCGGGCCTGTCCATGGCGCACCAGCCAGGCCAACAGAGGACGCAGGCTCCGCTCATTGAGCAGCCCCCCGAGGGTGAGCAGCTCCCAGAGCAGACGATGGAGCCAGGTGTACTGAACGATGAAGCGCACCCGACGGCTGGGATGCTTGCGGAAGAACACCAGGGCCATTTTCGCCCGCTCCCGTTCCACCCTCAGGAGATCCGGGATCTGCTCCAGGGAGAGGGCCGGATGCCAGTGGTAGCCCACCGCCTCCGGAGCTCGCACCAACACCACGCCCAGCTGGCGCAGCCGTTCCCCCAGCTCCAGATCCTCCCAGCCATAAAGGCGGAAGCTGGTGTCAAACAGGCCAGCCCGCTCCAAGACCTCGCGATCGATCGCCACATTGCCGGTGGCGAAGTAGGCCCAGGAGTGATCGGTGAGCTTGTGGGGTTCCCGGGTGGGATGGTCAAAATTCGCCGTGTTGACCACCGCGCCGTAGGTGAAGCAGAGGCGATCGCCCCGCTGACGCCAGGCTGCCGCCAGGGCTCGGGCGTGGCTGGCGAGAAAAGTGGGGGTCACCACCAGATCGCTGTCAATGAACACGATCACCTCCCCCCGAGCCTCCCGCACGCCCCGGTTGCGTCCCTCCGCCGGTCCGCCATGCTCCTGGCGGATCAAGCGGACATGGGGCAGGGTCGCGGCGTGGGCGCGCAGCCAGGGCACCGTGTCATCGCTGGAGCCATCGTCCACCACCACCACCTCATACCCCCGCACGGGAGCGGAGATCTCCTGCTCTTCCAAGGCCCGCAGGCACTTCCGCAGGATCGGCAGACGGTTGTAGGTGGGGATGACGACGCTGAAAAACATGGCTGGGGCCTGCATGGAAAAGGGGGGATCCGCTGGATCCCCCCTGCCCGAAGCTCCTGATGGGAGCGCCGCGGGGTGGTTGTCAGTCTGCGGCTCCGCCGTTGCTGGCGGTGCCGGTCACGCCGTTGCCAGCCCCTTCACCACGGCCGTCGTTGCGGAGTTTGCGCTTCTTGAACTTGCGGGCGTAGGCGCGATTGCGCTCCTGTTTTTCCTTCTTGAGATTGCGGCGTTTGGCCATGCGCGAGAGGCGTCTGAATGGATGAGAACAACACTAGCCAACCGACCTCTCCCCCCTCCTCCGGGCGCGCGCATCAGGCCTCAGCCCACCAGGGCGGGCTCGGCGCTCCAGAGACGACCATCCTCCATCTGCACGAGGCGATCGGCCACGTCCAGGATGCGCGGGTCATGGGTGACCATCAACACGGCACAGCCTTGCTCCCGGGCCAACGACTGCAGCAGCAGCACCACATCCCGTCCCGTGCGCCGATCCAGGGCGGCTGTCGGTTCATCGGCCAGCAGCAGGCGGGGTTCAGCCGCCAGGGCACGGGCGATGGCCACCCGCTGCTTCTGGCCGCCGGAGAGATCATGGGGAAGCTTGCCCATGTGGTCCTCCAGGCCCACCGCCCGCAGCCACTCGCGGGCCAGGTCGCGACGCGCCCGGTAGGAGAGACCTGGCAGCAGGTCGGACCCCATCTGCACGTTCTGCTCCGCCGTCAGGCAGCGCAACAGGTTGTGTCCCTGGAAGATCATGCCGATCTGGCGGCGAATCCGCTGCCGGTCGCCCCGACCGCTGCCCAGCAGCTCCTGGTCCAGAACCCGCACCGATCCCTCCATCACCTGCCGCAGGGCCCCCACCAGGGTGAGAAGGGTGGTCTTGCCACAGCCGGAGGGACCCGTGAGCAGCACCACCTCCCCGGGTTGAATCCGCAGATCCACCGCCTGGAGCACCTGGCGACGGGTCGCCCCCCGGCCATACCAATGGTTCAGCCCTTGCACAGCGACGGCGGGGGTGGCGTCGCTCAACGTCGCCATCGGCATGGAGATCGGCATCGGCATCGCGTCAGAAGATCTCGGCGGGGTCGGCGTCGGCGAGTTTGCGCATCGCCAGCAGAGCTGAGGCCATGCACATCGTGAAGATCATCGCCAGCACCACAAGGGAGCGTTGGCTGTCCATCTGAACCGGCAACCCCGTTCCCTTGCGCACCATCACATAAAGCATCTGTCCGGTGAGCCAGGCGGGCAGATAACCAAGGATGGCCAAGAGAAAGCCCTCCCGCGCCACCACCCCGAGCAGATCGCGGAGCGGGTAACCCATGGCCAGCAACGTAGCGTATTCCGGCAGGTGATCGCTGACGTCAGAGTGGAGAATCTGATACACGATCACACAGCCCACGACAAACCCCATGGCGGCGCCAAGGGTGAAGATGAAGCCGATGGCGGTGCTCCCACGCCAATAGTTGATCTCAAATTCCTCAAAACCGCGCTTGCTGTAGATCGCCACATCCTTCGGCAACCGCTGGCGCAAACGCTGGGCCACCGCCGCGGCATCGGCTCCGGGCCGCAAGCGGATCAGCCCCAGCTCAATGCTTCCGGGTGGCGTGTTGGGCAGGAGCCGCAGGAACGTTTCGCGGCTGGTGAGCATGTTTCCATCCGCCCCGAAGGAGGCCCCCAAGGACACCAGGCCCGCCACCCGGATCCGCTTGCCCGCCACTTCCGTCTCCACCGTGCGCCCCTCCTTCATCCAGCGCGCCACCGGGCCGTATTCCGGACGCGAGAGCTCATCAAACAGCACGCGCCCGCGCTGCGTCAGCAGGCGAGCCTGGTCCCCGAGGGCGGAGGGCAGGAAGAGGGAGTCGCCAGGCTCGAAGCCGAGGGTGAGGATCGAGCGGGTGGTGCGCGTCTCGGGATTGCGCCAGAGCAACTGGTTCCAATTCACCGGTGTGGTGCCGACCACATCCGGATCCGCAGTGACCTGCACCAGACGACGCCGAGGGAAGCCCGCCATGGCGATGGAGCTCATGGTGCGGGGACTGATCACCACCAGATCAGCGTCAAGGAGCTTGTGCAGGGTGATGCTGGCGTCGAACAGGCCGTCGCGGAACCCCAGCTGCATGAACATCAGGATGCCCGCGAAGCAGATGCCGGCGAGAGCCACGGCCAAACGCGCCGGCTGGCGAATCAGGAGCAGCCAGGCCAGGGGAATGCGGCGCTCCCGCCAGGGCAGGGGGGGGCTCATGGATCCAGGCGGGCGATCACCTTCAGGCCCGTGAGGGCGCGCACGCGACGGGCATCCTCCGGATCCAGGGCCACCCGCACCTCCACGATGCGGGCATCCACGTCACCGCTGGGGTCGGTGGAGAGCACCTCCCGTTGCCGGATCTGGGGGCTGATGCGGAGCACCGTGCCCCGCAGGCCGCCGGCAAAGCCCCCGTTCTCACTGGTGAGCCGCACGCCCTGGCCCGGTCGCACGCGGTCGATGTCGCTTTCGTAGACCTCCAGCAGGGCCTCCATGCGGTCGTTGGCCCCGAGTTCAAGGATGCCTTTGTCCGTGGGCCGCTCCCCCGCGTGGGCGATCAACCGAAGCACGGTGCCCGTGATCGGCGCTCGCAACACCGTGTTGTCCAGATCCGCCCGCACCCGCTCCAGATCGGCGCGGGCCACCTGCCATTCGCCGAGCAGCTGCAAGTATTGCTGCTCGCGTCGATCGAGCTCATCCGCGCTCAGGGCCCCGACGCGGGTGAGCTGGCGATAGCGATTGAGCTCCCGCTCCTCCACCCGCAGTCGGCGGGCCAGATTGGCCAGGCGCGTGTCGATGAGCAGCTTCTCCGCCTCCAGGGTGGGGCGGGTGTCGAACAACGCCAGAACCTGCCCCCGTTCCACCCGGTCGCCTTCATTGACGAGCAGACGGGTGATGCGCGGGCTGCCGCCCACCCCGGCGATGGGAGCCGCCAGCACCCGGATCTCCCCGGCGGGCTCCAGGCGACCGAGGGCGGCCACCGCTTCGGCAGGCTTGGGCGCGACAGCCATCTTGGCGGGGCCGGTGGTCCGTGCGGGCGGCTTGCCGGGCAGAGACCATTGTCGCGTGGCCACGAGGGCGGTCAGCGTCAGAGCGACGCCGGCCAGGGCGGCGACGAGGCCGAAGACCAGCGGTCCGCCCGGCAGCGGGGACGGCCCGGACCCTGGAGCGGGGGGAGTCGATCTCAGGGGTCCAGAGGTGGCGCGGGCGGGAGGGGATCGTCGAAGAGCAGGGTCTCGATGTAGGTGTTCGCCCACTCCGGATTGAAGGCCTTCTCCAGCACGCGCCGCGTCTTGTCGTTTTGTTTCTGTTGGTGACAATAGTGCAGCTGACCCGACCATCTGGCGATGGTAGCCGGATCATCCCAACTCATGGCTTGGGCGTTGCGGCAGGTCTCCGCCAGCACCTCCAGAGCCGCCGCCACCTCTTCGACAAACCACTCCTCCTCCTCGGGCGTGCGGGGCCGGATGAAGAGCACATGGGGGGAAAAAATGGCGCCCCAGGGCGGCAGCTCCCGGATCTCACTAAATGGCGGACGCGGACGCTCCGTCAATCGGCTGGCCATGGGCGCCGGCAGCGTGCCGCTCACTGGGGACAGATCCACGATGGCGGCCGACACCACGCCGCGCCCAGCGACAATGTCGGCCCCGAACACGGGCAGATCGTAGCGGGGATCGGGGAAGAAGACGCAGTGCAGAATCTGCAGCCCCGCCCCCAGGCGGGCGGTTTCCAGATGCAGCTTGCGCAGGCCGCAGCTGCGATGCAGTTCGTTGTGGATGAACAGACGTTCGCCATCCAGGCTGCCGCTGATGGCTTCCAGGGAGGGATCCAGCTCCAGGGGACGCAGCTCCGGCAGCCCCTGGCGGATGTGGCGGATGCGCGCCGCCAGGGCATCGACGAGGGGGTGCACCCCCTCCGTGACGCGGGGGTCGGACCCGGGGGCGGAGGCGGGAGGGAGGGATGTGTCGGTGGCCCGGGTCATCGGCGGAAGCGAGCGACCAGCAGAATGGCAATCCTGCCATGTGTCGATGAGCGAATCCGGGGGGTGCCGCGCCACCCTGTTGCCCGCCCTGGGGGATCCCACCAGCCAACGCCTCGCCAACGGCGCCGAGCTGGTCAGCCTCGTTCTCCCAGATGCTCCATTGGTGTGCCTGGATTTCTGGTGCCGGGCCGGCAGCGTCTTCGAAACACCAGCGGAAAGCGGCATGGCCCACTTCCTCGAACACATGGTGTTCAAGGGCAGCGACCACCTCTCCCCCGGCGAGTTCGATCTGCGCGTGGAGGCCCTGGGCGGCAGCAGCAACGCCGCCACAGGCTTTGACGACGTGCACTACCACGTGCTCATCAACCCCGAGGCGGCCCCCGACGCCCTCGACCTCCTGCTCGAACTCGTCCTCTCCCCCCGGCTGGAGGCGGAAAGCTTCGCCATGGAACGCCAGGTGGTGCTGGAGGAGCTGGCCCAAAGCGAGGATCAACCGGAGGAGGTGGCCCTGCAGCGCCTGCTGGAGCTGGCCTGTCCCGGCCACCCCTACAGCCTGCCGATCCTGGGGCGGCGCCAGGCGCTCGAGGGCCATGACCCGGCCGCCATGGCGGCCTTTCACCAGCGGCTCTATGGCGGTGGACGCTGCCTGCTGGCCCTCTCCGGCGCCGTGGATCCGGCCCTGCTGGAGCGGGCCGGCGGCGGCGTGCTCTCCACCCTGGCGCCCTGCGCCGACCCCTGTCCCCTGCCCGCGCTGGAGGTGCGCCCCGGCCAGCACCGTCTGGAGCTGCCGCGGCTGGAGGCGGCGCGGCTGCTGCTGGCCTGGTGGCAGCCCCCCGCCAGGGATCTGGAGGCGGTGATGGGGGCCGACCTGGCCACCACCGTGCTGGCGGAGGGCCGCCGTTCCCGCCTTGTGGAGCGGCTGCGGGAGGATCTGCGGCTGGTGGAAAGCATCGACCTTGACCTCCACAGCATGGAATGCGGCAGCCTTGCTCTTCTGGAGGCGGTATGCGCGCCGGAGGAGCTCCCGGCGGTCCGCGCCGCGATTCAAGCCGTGTGGGAGGAGGTGATGGAGCGCCCCTTGGACGCGCGGGAATGGGAGCGAGCGCGGCGGCTGGTGAGCAACAGCTTCCGCTTCGGTCTCGAATCCGCCTCGGGGGTGGCGGGGCTGATCGGCAGCTGTCGCCTCTGGGGCCGCCCCTCCGACCTGGCGGCTCCCTTGGAGATGATGGAGCGCTGGACTCCTGATCGCCTGCGGCGGGAGGCCCTCGCCAGCCTGGATCCACGACGGGCCTGCGTGCTGGAGGCGGTGCCCCGATGAACGAGATCTTTGCCTCTCCCCCCCGGACCACCCTGTTGGCGGGCGGGTTGCCCCTGGTGGTGGTGCCGCGGCCGGGTCCGCGGGTGCTGGCCGCCCGGCTGGTGATGCGCGGTGGCAGTGGCGCCGATCCTCGTCACGGGCGCGGGGCCCATCAACTCCTGGCGGGGCTGATGACCCGCGGCTGCGGCGAGCTGGATGCGGAAGCCCTGGCCGATCTGGTGGAGGGAGCCGGCGCGGCCCTGCGGTCGGAGGCCTCGGAAGACGCCCTCACCGTGGCTCTCCACTGCGGCGCGGAGGACGCCGACCGCCTGCTGCCGCTGCTGCTCGCCATGGTGCGGCAACCCACCCTGGATCCCGACCAGCTGGAGCTGGAGCGCCAGCTCAACCTGCAGACCCTGCAACGGCAGCGGGAGGATCCCTCCCAGCTGGCCTACGACCAGCTGCGCCGCCTGCTTTTCAACGATGGCCCCTATGGCCATGACCCCCTGGGGGTGGAGGCCGACCTGGAGGGCCTGGAGCGGTCGCTGCTGCTGCCGCTGCTGGCGGGCCTGGGGACGCGGGGCGCCGTGATCACCCTCTGCGGCGATGCCCCCGCCGGGGTGGAGGAGCTGCTAGAGCGGACCCTGGAGGCGATGCCCTGGACGGTCGGCGCGCCGAGCGCCGGCAAGGCCGTCCCCTCCCGCCCTCCGTCCGAACGGCTGGCGGGTCTGGACGAGGAGACGGAGCAGCTCGTGATTCTCCTCGGAGCACCCACCGTGCCCTGGGGTCATCCGGATGCCCTGGCCCTGCGCCTGCTGCAGGCCCACCTCGGGGCGGGCATGTCCTGTCGGCTGTTTCAGACCCTGCGGGAAGCCAGAGGCCTGGCCTACGACGTGGGGGTGCACCTGCCGGCCCGCTGCGGCCCGGCTCCCTTCGTCGTCCATCTCTCCACCTCCGCCGAGCGGGCGGAGGAGGCCACCACCTGCCTGCTGGAGGAATGGCAGGCGCCTTTGGAGGAGGTCATCTCCGCCGAGGCTCTGACCTTGGCCTTGGCGAAGTATCGAGGCCAGGACGCCATGGGTCGTCAGACCTGCTCCCAGCTGGCGGAACGGTTGGCGCTGGTGTTGAGCCACGGCTTGCCGGCCGATCAGCTGGAGCTCCAGCTGGAGCGGGCGGCGCGGCTCACCCCGGAGGATCTGCGCGACGCGGCGGGCCGCTGGTTGCGAACGCCGAGCCTCAGTTTGGTGGGGCCGGCCGCGGCCCTGGAGGCCTCCGGCGCGGCCTGGAGCCACCACCCCCTCAGCGCTCCGGCTCCGTCGCCTCTTCCCCGGGGGTGAGCACCGTCTGGAGTTGGGCGCTGGACAGAAGGAAGGTGCCGCGGCGAAAGCGAACCGCCAGCTGATCCTTCGCCCGTCGCTCCACCACCAGGCCGAGCTCCTCCGGATCGACGAGATCCGGTGGACGCAACATCGGCATCGGGTCGGCGGTCTTCAGATAGGCCACCGCGCCCTGGAGCCGCACCCGCGCCCCGATCGGCGCGTCCACACGTGGCGCATCCACACGGGGCGCGGGCTCCGGGAGGGGGTTCGCTGGCGGGGGGCTGGACATGGGGAGGGACTGGAGCAGGATGGGATGTTGCCATTGAAGCTGCGTGTTGCGGGCTCTTGCCACCTGGAGCGGCGCCATCGCCGGCCTGTTGCTGATCCTGGCGGGAGGCCTGGTGTCAGCCGCGATTCCCTTCCCCGACCCCTCAGGCTGGACCCTCCGCCCCCTCGGCGTGACCCTGCAGGTGCCGGCACTCCTGCTCATCGCCCTGATCGGGGGGCATCGCACCGCCCTGCTCGCGGCGGTGGCCTATCTCTTCATGGGCCTGTTTCAGTTGCCGGTGTTCCATGAGGGTGGAGGCGTGAGCTACCTGCTGGATCCCGGCTTCGGCTATCTGGCGGGCTTTGTGCCCGCCGCCTGGCTGACCGGCAAGCTCGCCCGCCAACCCGGCATGGACGACCCCCTGGCGCTCACGGGAGCCGCCGTGATGGGCTTGTTCGTACTCCACCTGTGCGGGCTGGCCAATCTGACGCTGGGGGGGCTGGCGGGTCGCTGGGGCGACAACACCCTCGCGCTGATCGTGGGCTACAGCCTAGCCTTCCTCCCCCAGCTTCTCCTCTGCTGCGCCGCCGGTCTGCTGGCCTGGGGGTTGCGGCGCCTGCTGCTGGTCACCACGTGAGGACCCCCGCGTCGCGGGCCGGAGGGTCCCTCGGGCGCCGTCTGGCGCTGGCGATCGCCCTGGCGGTGGTGGTGCTCGACCAGGTCAGCAAGCACTGGGCCCTCCACAACCTCTCCCACAGCCATGGCCTCCCCTTGTGGCCGGGGGTGCTGAACCTGCAGCTCGTGCGCAACACTGGCGCCGCCTTCAGCCTCTTCACCGGTCTGCCGCAGCTGTTGGGCCTGGTGAGCCTGGGGGTGAGCGTGGCGCTCGTGGCCTGGATCCTGCGGCGACCGCCCCGGGGGGTCTGGGAGAGCCTGGCCCTGGGCTTCCTGCTGGGAGGCGCCCTGGGCAACGGCCTTGATCGCTGGCGGCTCGGGGCGGTGATCGATTTCCTCGCCCTGGTGCCGATCCAGTTTCCCGTCTTCAACCTGGCGGATGTGGCGATCAACCTGGCGGTGCTCTGCTATCTGTTGCACCTCAGCCCGTGGCAGCGCGCCAGCGAGGATCCCCATGGCTGACCGCTGGTGGCGCTGGCTCACCCACCGGCTCGGCGGCGGGGCCGCTGCGGCGCCGCCACGCCTGCGCCTCCACGTGCCAGGCCAGCCCGCCCGCCAGGTGGCGCTCCACGGCGCCTGCTATCGACTGGGCCGAGATCCCTCCTCCGAGCTGGCCCTGGATCACCCGGCGGTGAGCCGGAGCCACGCCCTTCTGGAGCGCCATGGCAACCACTGGCTGCTGCGGGATTGCGGCTCCACCAACGGGCTCTGGTGGCGGGGGCGCCGCGTTCGCGAGCTGGTGCTGCGCTCCGGCGACCAGGTGCGCTTCGGACCCGCCGAGGAAGGGGGGTTGCCGGAACTGTCCTTCGACCGGCAGGCCCGCCCGCCGCTGCAACGCGCCTTGCGGCGCGCCGGGGTGGCCCTGGCCGCCCTCACCGGCCTCTCCCTCGGCGTGCTGGCCCTCTCCGCCCTGCGCACCCCCATCCATGGCTCCCTGGCGGCGGTGCGCGGGCCTCTGGTGCTCTACGACCGCACCGGCCGGCCGATCGCCTCGGCGGAGGATCAGCGCCACCGGGAATGGCAACGCCTGAGCGCCTATCCGCCGGGATTGATCGCGGCCCTGCAGGCCAGTGAGGACACCCGCTTCTGGTGGCATCCCGGCGTGGACCCGATCGGCACCGCCCGAGCCCTGATCACCAACCTGCTCGGCGGCCGCGTGCTGGAGGGGGGCAGCACCCTGACGCAACAACTGGCCCGCAGCCTTTATCCCGACCTGGTGGGAGAAGGGGAAACCCTGGAGCGGAAGTGGCGCGAGCTGTTGGTGGCCCTGCAACTCGAGGCGCGCTTCAGCAAACGCGATCTGCTGCTGAGCTATCTCAACCGGGTCTATCTGGGGGCCGGCTGGGGATTCGAGGACGCCTCCCGCCTTCTCTTCGACAAGCCCGCCGCCCGGCTGAGCACCGGAGAGGCGGCCTTGCTCGTGGGTCTGCTTCCCTCCCCCAACGGCAATGATCCCTGCGTGGATCCCGCTGCGGCATTGGCCGCCCGCAATGGCGTGCTGGCCAAAATGGTGGCCACGGGCCGGCTGGCCGCCGATGAGGCCCGACGCCTGCGACGGGAGCCGATCCGCCTGGCGCCTGGCGCCTGCAAAGGAAGCCAGCGGCAGGTGGCGCCGTTTTACAGCGATCAGGTGCGGCGGGATCTGGAGAATCTGGTGGGCCGGGAGGTGGCCGCCGAGGGCAACTTCCTCGTCGACACCCATCTCGATCCCGCCCTGCAGGGGCTGGTGGAGCGGCTGCTGCGCCAGAAGCTGGAGGCCAGCCGCTCCCTGGGAGTGAGCCAGGGGGCCGTGGTCGTGCTGGACCAGAAGACCGGCGGCATCCTGGCGATCAGCGGCGGACGCGACTACCGCCAGAGCCAGTTCAACCGCGCCTCCATGGCCCTGCGGCAACCCGGCAGCGCCTTCAAGCTCGTGCCCTACGTGGTGGCGCTGGAGCGAGGCGCCAAACCCGGCGATGGCATCAGCTGCGCCCCGTTGCGCTGGCAGGGCCAGCTGTTTGAGAGCGGCTGCGGCGGCAGCATCAGCCTGCGGCAGGCCCTGGCCAGCAGCAGCAACACCGCCGCCCTGCGCCTCGGCCGTCGCGTCGGCCTGGAGGCGGTGGTGCAAAAAGCGCGGGATCTTGGCATCACAACCCCCCTGCAACCCGTGCCGGGCCTGGTGCTGGGCCAGAGCGAGGTCACCCTGCTGCAGCTCACGTCGGCCTATCTGGCCGTGGCCAACGACGGCCTCTGGCACGCCCCCAGCACCATCCGCAAGCTCACCGACGGGGAGCATTGCCCCGCCAACAGGGAGGAGAAAAGCTGCCGGAGCGGCACCGCCGCGAGTCGAGCGCTCACCGCCCCCCGGCGCGTGATGGCGCCGGCCACCGCCCGGGCCATGCGGGAGCTGCTGCGGGGTGTGGTGAGCGGCGGCACGGGCACCGCCGCCTATGTGCACCCGGGCACGGGGGGCAAGACAGGCACCACCAATGAGGGCCGCGATCTGGTGTTCGTCGGCTTCGATCCCGCGCGCCAGTGGGTGATGGGAATCTGGATGGGCAACGACGACTATGCCCCCACACGCGCCAGCAGCGCCCTGCCGGCCGCCCTCTGGGGGGAGATCATCCGCGCCTCGTCGCCGACGTCCTGATGGCCCCCGCCTCCCGCCGCTGATGCCGCGCCTGCGCCTCTGGCTCTGGATCGCTGTCGCCCTCCTGGTGCTGCTGGTGGTTGGCCTGGTGCTGCAGGGCGTCAACCAGCTGCTCTGGCAAGTGAGCTACTGGCTGCCGGAATGGCTGGTGGGTCCGCTGCTGCTGGTGGTGGTGGCCGCAGTGGGGCTGGCCGTGGCTCAGCTGGGGTGGCCCTGGCTCCAGTCCTGGCAACGGTCCCGCCGCCAGCGGGCGATGCCCCCCCCGGTGGAGGCGAGCAGCCGCCGGGAGGCCGCAGCCCGCCATCTGGAGGCGATCGATCAAACCCTGGAGCGGGTGCGCGAGGCGGTGGAGCGCCAGGCCTTGCGCGAAGAGCGGGAGCGCATGCGCGCGGAACTGGAGCGGGGCGATGTGGTGATCACCGTCTTCGGCACGGGGTCCACCGGCAAGACCTCCCTGATTCGCGCCCTGTTGCGGCGGCTGGTGGGCTCCGTGGGGGCGGCGATGGGCTCCACCCGGGAGGCGAGTCGCCATCGGCTGCGGTTGCGGGGACTGGCCCGGGCGGTGATTCTGGAGGACACGCCCGGGATCCTGGAGGCGGGAGCGGGCGGTTGGGAGCGGGAGGAGGCCGCCCGCCAGCGGGCCGCGCGAGCGGATCTGCTCCTGTTGGTGGTGGATGGCGACCTGCGCGCGGCCGAGTGGGAGGTGTTCGAAACGCTGGCGAGCCTGGGGAAGCGCCTTCTGTTGGTGCTCAACAAATGCGACCTCCGCGGCGAGCTGGAGGAGGAGCGCCTGGTGGAGCTGTTGCGACGGCGGGGCGCGGGGCGGATCCAACCGGAGGATGTGGTGCCCGTGAGCTCCGCCCCCCAGAGCGTGCCGATGCCGGGCGGTCGGCCGTTTCAACCTGAACCGGAGGTGGAGGCGCTCCTGCGGCGGATCGCGGCGGTGCTCCACGCCGAGGGGGAGGAACTGATCGCCGACAACCTTCTGCTGCAATGCCGTCAGCTGGGAGAGGCCAGCCGCGAGCTGCTCGCCCGCCAACGGCAGGGGGATGCGGACGCCATCGTCGATCGCCACATGTGGATCGGCGCGGGGGTGCTCATGGTCACTCCCCTCCCCGGGGTGGACCTGCTGGCGGCGGCGGCGGTGAATGCCCAGATGGTGATGGAGATCGGTCGGGTCTACGGGGTGGAGCTGCGTCGGGAGACGGCACGCGACCTCGCTCTCTCCGTGGGACGCACCCTGGCGGGATTGGGCTTGATCAAAGGGGGCGTGGGCCTCCTCTCCAGCGCGCTCACCCTGCAGCTGCCCGCCCTGCTGGTGGGCCGCGCCATTCAAGCCGTGAGCGCCGCCTGGCTCACCCGCGTGGCGGGCCAGAGCTTCATCACCTATTTCCAACAAAACCAGGACTGGGGCGACGGGGGCGTGCAGGAGGTGCTGCGCCGCCAATACGACCTCAACCGGCGAGATGGGGCCCTGAAACGATTTCTGGAGTTGGCGTTGCGTCGGGTGGTCGATCCCCTGCGGGAGCGGGCGCCACAATTGCCCCCCCAACCGGGGCCCCGTCCCCCAAGGCCTCCAGCGGGGGAGGGCGCAAGGGACCCGAACGGTCGAGAAGGATGACCAGCAGCAGATAAAGGGCGCCGATCAGGATCGACACGGCGCCGGTGATCAGGGCCACCCAGCGGGGGCGTGCGGCAGGAGGAGGCATGGAGACTCAGAAGGTGTTCAGGCTGGCGAGCGTCAGCTGGGCGAGCTGCTCCAGATGACCGGAGCGGGTGTGGGGGTTGCCCAGCACCGCCTTGAGGTGGTGGTGCCCCTGATAGCAGGGGCGAGAGAGCATCAGGCGATGCTCCAAGAGGCGTTGGCGGGTGAGCTGGCTCCAGCGAGCGCAGGCCTCCGGATCCAGGTCCCGGGGCCGGAACGCCAGCAGATGGAGCGGGCCGGCGCGCAACAGCAGCCGGGCGTCCGGGGCCAGGAGAGCCACGAGCTGGCGACGACGCCGCAACGCCCCCTCCAGCAGGTGGTCCACCCCATCCCAGCCCAGTTGCCGCAACCCGAGCCAGAGCTTGAGGATCTCAGCCGGCCGGGTGCCCTGCAGCCCTTCCTCACCGCCATGGCCCCCCTCCCAGCTGGGCTCCATGTAGGGCAAGCCGGTGGCGAAGGTGGCCTGGAGCGTGGAGGGATCCGCCACCAGGAGCAGCGAGGAGGTCTTGGTGATACCGATCACCTTTTGGGGATTGAAGGTGATGGAATCGGCGGCGCCCAAGCCCGCCAGGCGGGAGCGATGGCGCGGCACCAGGGCAAAGGCGCCGCCGATCGCCGCATCCACGTGCAGCCAGAGGTCGTGGGCCCGGCAGAGGCGGGCCACGGGGAGGAGGGGATCCACGGCGCCGCGCACGGTGGTGCCCGCCGTGGCCACCACCGCGATGATCGGTGTGCCCTGACGGCGCAGGCGCGTCACCTGGCCCTCCAGGGCCTCGATGTCCATCCGTCCGTCGTCATCCACAGGCAGGCGGTGGAGCGCCGGCGGGGGCAGCCCCATCACCCGCACCGCCTTGTCCAGCGAGACGTGGGCATCGGCGCTGGCGAGCACCACCGCCTCCGGCCCCGCTCCCGGACACCGCTGCTCGCGGGCGGTGACCAGCGCCATCAGGTTGCTCAGGCTGCCGCCGCTGGCGGGAACGCCCCCCGCCCCTGCGGGCAGCCCCAGCCGTTGGGCGATCAGGCCGCACAGGCTGCGCTCCAGCCGCCGCAGGCTGGGAGAGAGCTCATCCGCCAGCAGGTTGTTGTTCAGGCCGGCGGCGATCATGTCCGCCACCACGGAGGCCGTGAGCGGGGGGGGATCGAGATGGGCGAGGGCCCCTGGATGGGCCGGTTGATAAGCCCCTTCCATCACGAGCTGCAGATCCGCCAGGAGACGATCCGGCGGGAGGCCTTCCCGCTCCGGCTCCACCGCCGGCAACACGCTCAGACCCGGCAGCGGGGGGTGGGAGGAGGCACGCCCCATCCAGCGGCAAAGCAGCGTGGCCGCCTGGTGCAAGACCTCCTCCAGGCTGGTGTCGAGACCCAGGGGATCGGCGAAGGGGGCCAGGGACGCGGGGAGAGGAGACGGCGCCAAAGGCTCCAAGGGGCAGGTCCGCGATGGGATGGGCTGAAGCGTCATTCTGCCGTTGCCCGGGTCATCCTCCGAGGGCGCGAGACGCCCCTGACGCGCCCCCCGGGAGCGCTACACCTGAAGGGGTGACTCCTGAGGATCGGGACGCGACGAGGATGGAAACGGCGGAGCGGGAGCGGTTGTGGATGGAGCGCCTGCTCCGTCGGGCGGACCAGGTGGGACGCCTGGGGGAAGTGCCCGTGGCGGCGGTGGTGCTGGACGCGCGGGGCCGCGCCGTCGGCTGGGGAGGCAATCGCCGCCACCATGGCCAGGATCCACTGGGACACGCGGAGCTGGTGGCGCTGCGGCAGGCCGCCGCCCTGCTCGGCAGCTGGCGCTTCAACAGCTGCACCCTGCTGGTGACCCTGGAGCCCTGCCCGATGTGCGCGGGCGCATTGATTCAGGCGCGCATGGGTCGGGTGGTGTTCGCGGCGGGGGATCCCAAGCGGGGAGCCCTCGGCGGCAGCCTCGATCTGGCCCGGCACCCCAGCGCCCATCACCACCTCCAGGTCAGCGGTGGCCTGGAGGGGGAGCGGGCGGAGCGTCAGCTCCAGGAGTGGTTCAAGCAGCGGCGACGGCGGCGGGAACGGTGTCGCGGAAACGAGGAAGTTCGGTCTCCAGAAGGTTGAGCAGCAGGTCCACGTTCTGGGGTGTGCTGTTGTAGCCCATCAGGCCGATGCGCCACACCTTGCCGGACAGGGCGCCCAATCCCCCGCCCACTTCAATGCCGTGGGTGTCGAGCAGATGGCGGCTGAACGCCTTGCCGTCCACACCTTCAGGAATGCGCACGGTGGTGAGGGTGGCCAGGCGCAGGGGTTCCGGAACGTGCAGCTCCAACCCCAAGCGCTCCAGCCCGCTCCAGAGGCGCTCCGCTGAGCCGCGGTGACGCGCCCAAGCCTGATCCAGACCCTCTTCGGCGAGCAGGCGAAGGGCCTCGCGCATGCCGAAGTTCATGTTCACCGGGGCCGTGTGGTGATACACCCGATCGGAACCCCAGTATTGATTGAGCAAGGAAACGTCCAGATACCAATTGGGCACCTTGCCCTGGCGACGATTCAGCTTGTCTTCCGCCCGCGGGCCCATCGTGAAGGGTCCAAGGCCGGGGGGGCAGCTCAGCCCTTTCTGGCTGCAGCTGTAGGCCAGATCCACCTGCCAGGCGTCCAGGAACAGGGGCACGCCCCCCAGGGAGGTGACCGTGTCGAGCAGCAGCAGGCAGTCGTGACGACGGCACAGTTCACCGATGCCCTCCATGGGTTGGCAGACCCCCGTGGAGGTTTCGGCGTGCACCATGGCCAGCACAGCCGGCTTGTGGGTGATCAGCGCCTCCTCCAGCTCCTCCAGGGAGAAGGCTTCCCCCCAGGGCCGCTCAATGGTGATCACCTCCGCGCCGTAGCGGCTGGACATGTCAGCCTGCCGCAGCCCGAAGTATCCCATCACCGCCACCAGAACCCGGTCGCCGGGTTCCACCATGTTGGCGATGGTGGCCTCCATGGCCGCACTGCCGGTGCCGCTCATGGGAAGGGTGAGACGGTTGTCGGTTTGCCAGGCGTAGCGCAGGAGTTCCTGCACCTCGCTCATCAACTCGATGTAAAGGGGATCGAGGTGACCGATCGGTGTGCGGGCCAGGGCCGCCAGAACAGTGGGGTGGGCATTGGAGGGCCCGGGCCCCAGCAGCAGACGGCTTGGCGTGGCGATGGGCTCCAGCTGAATCCTGTGGGCGCTGTTGACGGGAGGCAGGATGGTGAGAGGAGCCAAGGTCCGGAAAAAAGTGAGTTAGAGGGCTGAGCGTAGGCAACGGCCGGTGGTCAGCGGGCGCGGACGTTGTTGGCGGCCAATCCGCGGCAGAGATGATCGAAAGGCACCCGCACGATGGCGGCGATGGTGTCCCGATCGCCGAGGCCGGAATCCAGGAGCTGCTCGCACACCACATCCGCCAGGAGAGCGATGCCGCGCACCGTGGGACCGGTGGGCACGCCCAGGCTCTTGTAGGTGTCATCCAGGCCGTTGAGCACCCGCTCATCGAGCAGGGTGAGGTCGCCCGCGATCAGGGCATAGCTGGCGTAGCGCAGGAAGTAGTCCATGTCGCGCAGGCAGGCCGCCAAGCGCCGGGTGGTGTAGGCGTTCCCCCCGGGCAGGATGAGCTCGGGGTCGGCCAACCAAAGGCGCTGGGAGGCCTCGCGCACAATCGCCGCGGCTTCGCGGTTGATCAGCTCAACGGCGGCCAGCCGCAGAGCCGACTGATCGAAATAGGCCTTCAGGCAATCGACGGCATCCCGGTCGAGATAACGCCCGAGCTGGTCGTAGCGGCCGATCAGCTGGCCGATGGCATCGCGCATGGGGGGATCGACGCACTGGAGCGGAAAGTAGCACTCACTTTCCAGCCTCAAGTTGGGCTGACAGGGGTTTGGCGCGAACTTGACAGAAACGGTTACGGAGCGGCGGCGGCGGGAGAGGCGGGGGCCGAGGCGGAGCGGGACGGCGGACCGAGGCGGAGTGGAAGGGCGGGCCTTGGGGAGCCGAACGGCGGACCGCGGGGCGGGCCGAGGAGGAGCCAAGGGCGGGTCGAGGGGGGGGGAGGCGCCCGTGGTCTCGGGGG
>VGQX01000009.1 GCA_016882305.1 Cyanobacteria bacterium K_Offshore_surface_m2_239 | reverse complement strand
CTCCGCGCGCGCCTGAGCCCGCCCAGCCTCCCGCCCCCGCGCGGGCTGAAGGGGCGCCCGTGGCGGCGCCGCGTCCGGCCCGGCCCGTGGCCCCTGGCTCGGTTTCCGGCCCGGAGGCGCCTCGGCCCCCGGTTGTGCTCGCCCCCTCCCGTGGTGCCGCCCCTGTCGCCCCTGCCGCCCGCGCGGTTCCCGGTCCAACGGCCGGCTCCCGTCCAGTCCCCGGCCCGCGGCCGAGCGCCCCGGTCTCATCCGCTCCCAGCGCGTCCCCAGGGCGTCCCGGCCCTGTGAGCTCCCCACCTGCGGGCAGCCGACCGGCCGCGCCCACCGCCCCGGGCACGCCGCCCCAAGGCCGGCGTCCGGCGGCGCCAACTCCACCGGCCGCAGCCCCGGTGTCGCCGCCAGCGCCACCCACCAAGCCTCTGGTCGGAGCGCCGGAGCGTCCCTCCCCTCCGCCCGTGCGCCCCGCAGCCCCGCCGGTCAGCCGCGCGGGCGGATCCTCGTCTCCCCCTCTCCGCCAGGCTCCGAGCAGCCGCCCGCCGATGCCGGCGGGCCCGCGCCCGATCAAGCCCGCCCCCCCCAGCGCCGGGGCCAGCAAGCCCCAACTCGTCGGTCGTCCCCAGCCCGCCAGCCCGGCGCCCCAAGCCAGCGGTCCCGGCCGGCCCGTGGCCCCTTCCCCCCGACCCCAGCGCCCGGGGGCCCCGCCGCCGATCCGCCCGGGCAGTCGTCCTCCGGGAGCCCCCGGCCGCGGTCCCGCCGGTCCCAGCCGCGGCGGCACCCCGCTCGAACTCTTTGGCAAGCCCATCCGACGGGAGGGGGCCGGCGGCCCACCGGGCGCTCCTGGCGAACAGCAGCGCCCTGGCGCCCCGGCGCGTCCCACCCGGCCCGCAGGCATGCGCAAGCCGATGGCTCCCGGCGAGCTGATGCAGCTGCAGAAGCCAAGCGGTCGACCCATGGCGGCTCCACCCCGGCGACCGGAGCGGTTGGCGGAAGGTCCGAAGCGTCCGGCGCAGGAGGGCGATCAAGCGTCCGCCACCCCCACGGCGACGCCGCCAGCGCCGCCCCGTCGACCGGGTTTCAAGCCGCCCCAACCGGCGGGCCCCACCCGAGCCCGCAGGCCCGACTGGGACGACAGCGCCAAGCTGGAAGCGCTGCGCAGCCGCACGCCACAGAAGCAGCGCCAGAAGGTTCACATCATTGGCGAGAACGACGACGCGCTCACGGCGGAAACCGGGGGGTACGCCGGTGAGCAGGAAGCCTTGGTGCTTCAGGCGAGCCTGGCCCGTCCCGCCAAGCCCCGTGCCGCGGCCGCCGCGCCCAAGCCGAGCGTGGCGGTGCGCAAGCGCAAGAAGGAAACCACGCGCCAGCGTCAGCGGCGCCGGGCCATGGAATTGCGTGCCGCTCGGGAGGCCAAGGCCCAGCGCCCCGAGATGCTGGTGGTGCCTGACGGCAATCTCACCGTTCAGGAATTGGCCGACCGGCTGGGAGTGGAGAGCTCGGAAATCATCAAGAGCCTCTTCTTCAAGGGGATCATTGCCACGGTCACGCAAACGCTCGACCTGCCAACGATCGAGACGGTGTCCGACGAATTCGGCGTCCCCGTCTTGGAGGACGACGTTCAGGCCGCAGCCGCCAAGACGGTCGAGATGATCGAGGAGAGCGACCTGCAACATCTGATCCGCCGCCCCCCCGTGGTGACGGTGATGGGGCACGTCGACCACGGCAAGACCAGCCTCCTCGATGCCATCCGCAAAACCCGGGTGGCGGCGGGCGAAGCGGGTGGCATCACCCAGCACATCGGCGCCTATCAGGTGGAGGTGCCCCACGCTGGCGACGTGCGCAAGATCACCTTCCTTGACACCCCGGGCCACGAGGCCTTCACCGCCATGCGCGCCCGGGGCACGAAGGTGACCGACGTGGCGGTGCTGGTGGTGGCCGCGGACGATGGCGTGCGCCCCCAGACCCTGGAAGCCATCAGCCACGCCCGCGCGGCGGAGGTGCCGATCGTCGTCGCCATCAACAAGATCGACAAGGAGGGCGCCTCTCCCGAGCGGGTGAAGCAGGAGCTCTCCGGCCACGAGCTGGTGGCTGAGGATTGGGGCGGCAACACCGTGATGGTGCCGGTGAGCGCCATCAAGGGGGAGAACATCGACCAGCTGCTGGAGATGATCCTGCTCGTGTCCGAGGTGGAGGATCTCCAGGCCAACCCCGACCGCATGGCGCGGGGCACGGTGATCGAAGCCCACCTCGACAAGGCGAAGGGCCCGGTGGCCACCCTGTTGATCCAGAACGGCACCCTCCGCAATGGCGATGTCCTGGCGGCGGGTCCTGTGCTCGGCAAGGTGCGGGCCATGGTGGACGACACCGGAAAACGGGTGAAGGTGGCCGGACCTTCCAGCGCGGTGGAGGCTCTGGGCTTCAGCGAGGTGCCGACGGCGGGCGACGAATTCGAGGTCTACCCTGACGAGAAGACCGCACGATCGGTGGTGGGGGATCGGGCCACAGAGGCCCGAGCCAGTCGTCTGGCTCAGCAGATGGCCTCCCGTCGGGTTTCTCTGGCCTCCATGTCGGGCCAGGCCAGCGAAGGCGATCTCAAGGAGCTCAACCTGATCCTCAAAGCCGATGTGCAAGGGAGCGTGGAGGCCATCCTGGGTTCCCTCGAACAGTTGCCGCAAGAGGAGGTGCAGGTGCGGGTGCTGCTGGCGGCACCGGGAGAGATCACCGAGACGGACGTCGATCTGGCCGCCGCCTCCGGTGCCGTGATCGTTGGCTTCAACACCTCCATGGCGTCCGGTGCCAAACGGGCGGCGGACGCCACCGGGGTGGATGTGCGCGATTACGACGTGATCTACAAGCTGCTGGAGGACATCCAGCTGGCGATGGAAGGTCTGCTGGAGCCCGAGCTGGCGGAGGAAGCCCTCGGCGAAGCCGAGGTGCGCGCGGTCTTCTCCATCGGCAAGAGCGCCGTCGCCGGCTGCTACATCACCAATGGCAAGGTGCAACGCAACTGCAAGGTGCGCGTGCATCGCGGCAAGGCGGTGGTGTTCGAGGGCGATCTCGATTCCTTGCGCCGCAACAAGGACGATGTCAAGGAGGTGGCCACAGGATTTGAGTGCGGCATCGGCTGTGATCGCTTCTCCTCCTGGCAGGAGGGGGATCGGATCGAGGCCTACAAGCTGGTCACCCAACGCCGCACCCTCACCACCTGAGTCCCTTGAATCCCCGCACGGAGCCCTTGCTGTGGATCCAGCTCTCGGGGCTGGCCGTGTTTCCCCTGGAGGCGTTGCTGCTCCTGGTGGTCTTGGCCGGGAGCGATCCCGGCCCGGCCCCCTTGGTGGAGGAGGTGCTCTGCTGGGCCCTGGGGGGCCTGGCCCCCGCGCTGCTGCTCTGGCGCCTGCCGGCCGATGTCTGGTCCCTGCTGCTGGCGCAGACGCCGGCTTTGGGTCGGCGTGATCTGCAGCGGCGTCTCAGCCGTCTCCAGGACAGTCCGCCTCTGAAGCTGCTCGGTCCGGCCCTGGGCGCTCTCGCCTTGCTGCCCCTGCTGATTCGCCTCGATCAACGGTCCGCTCTCGCGGCGCCTCTGTGGACATCTGGCCCCCTGCCGCGCCTGGTGGCCCTGTTGTTGGCGGCCCTGCTGCTGGGCCTCATGCTCTGGCAATGGCAGCAGGTGGTGCAGGCGGTGTGGATGTTGAGTCGGCGCGAGGCGATCCTGGAAACGGTCCAACCACTGACTCTTGCCGAACTCGGGCAGAAGCGCCTCAGTCCGGGGATCCCCCTGCTGTTGCCGCCACCGCTCACGTTTGCGGGAGTGGCGGACAAGGCGAGGGGCCCACAAGCTGCGGCCAAGATGACGGGCCCGCAAGCCGCGGCAAAGACGACGACGGGCTCGGCCTCTGTCGCCGCCTCCGTGGCCGCAGACGCGGTGTCCTCACTCCACGGGGAGTCTCTGCCGGTCAAACCAGAGCAGGGAGCCGCAAACCCCGACGGCGACAACCTGGATCAACCAGTCGCTTGACGGCACGGATTCGCCGCTGGCCCCCCGCATCAGCATCGTGGCCAGGCCGACTCCGGCGGAGGCAAACAGCGCCAACCACAAGCCCCGTCGCAAGCCCCGCCAGGGGGTGCGTGCCTCCGCCAGAAGCCGGGCGCGCATCTGAGGGTCCAGGGGCGGTGGCCCGCCGGCGGGGGAGGAGCCCCCGGAGTCCGCTGATCCCGCCAAGGCTTCGCCCCAAGAGGCCGCAATGCTAGTTTCCCTTTCGTGCCGGTGTAGCTCAGCGGTAGAGCAACTGATTCGTAATCAGTAGGTCGCAGGTTCAAATCCAGTCACCGGCTTTCCCACCCCTGCAACGCTTCCCCCTGCGGGTGAGCCCATCAGAGCGGGTTGCGACGCGCGCGGGAGGGAGTGAGGCCATGAAGCCGTTGCAAGTCGCTTCGGAACAGGCTCAGGTTTCGATAACCGCAGGCGCGAGCCACCTGCGCCACCGTGGGTGAGGTCTCCTCATCCCGCAACTGCTCCAGAGCCAGCAGCAACCGCTGTTCGCGGATCCATTCCGTGGGGGAGCGGTTGAGTTTGGCGCGAAAGGCCTATTGAAGCCCGCGTCGTGAATAGTGGCTGCGAGCTTCCAGGTCGCTGAGCCGAAGGGGGGGCAGCACATCATCCAGGCCCAGGCGCGCGGCACGTCCAGTGTCCATGGCGAGGCAGGCATCGATGTGCCGAATCAACGCTTGACCCCGACGATGGGGCAGGTTGCCGAAATGCTCCCGGGCCAAGGCCAACAGTTCCCCTTCCGTGAGATTCGCGCTGGACAGCGTCTCCACGCCCACAAGCCGTTGCAGCAGGTCTGGTCGGTGACGGCGGACGTGGGCCAACAGGAGTTGCCGCATGTCGCTCTCTCCCGTGCCATGGCCGAGGAGAAGAATCGCATCAGCCTCTGCCATCGCTGCCATGATTCGGTTCAGGTAGTCGTAATCCCGAGGCGCCTTCTGCCCGGCGATGTCGCGATCGTGGCGATGGCTGAGGTTCTCTCCACTGCCCCACAGGCCGTGGGGACGAAGTTCCGCGTGCTCCGCGGCCTCTCCCTCCAGGCGGAAGACATCCGTGTGGTGATGATCCAGATGGATCACGAGCCGTCGGCTCTGATCGCCTCGCGCGCTGGCGGGGTCCGCCTCGGGATGCTGCGGAGTCACGCCCGCGTCCTCCAGGAGGTGGCGCACGCGCAGCACAGCGTCGGAATCAAGGTCGGGATGGTGCCTGCCCTCGCCGACCCGCAGCCAGGTTTCCTGGCCGCCGGGGAGGCGGATGCGCAAACGCTGATCGCATGGAGGCGTGACCTCAGCGCCAAGGGCGTGGAGCAGAGCCTCCACCCTGGAGCAGCGCAGGCCATGGACGAGCGGATGGCTGAACAGTGCCTCCAGCGTGATCTGATGCTATGGTTTCATGGGTGGTCTGCCTCTCCTTGGACCCTATCGAGACCAGGGGTCAGCGCACCGGAGAGTCACAAACGCCGTTCAAGGATCCACCACCTTGACGACATCCAGAGGACCGCGCCCCAGGCGATTGAGTTCAGCGGCGGCGCGAAGGGCCGCCTCATGGGTGAGGAATTGATGGGCCTCGGACACCAGGGTCACCTCCTGAACGCTCTGATCGGTCGCATCAAGACCGAGGAAGATCTCCGTTTCCAGGGTCTCGCCCGCTTTCTCCAGGCGCCGCAGCGCATAACGCTCGGGGTGGCTTCCCACCAGTGGATTGGCGGGATCAAGAGCAGGGGTCCAAAACGGCATGAAGGCCCCTGGCCTCAGGCCAGGCCAATCAAAACGAGGCCTGACTTTAAGGGGCTTGGCCGCCGCCCCGCGCGCGATCCCGCTGCCCCAGGTCCTGATGGTGCACCTCCGCCCACTGCACCCGCTGCTGGGCTTCCCAGAGGGTGTTGATCTTCAGACAGTGGCGGTGGGGATCGCAGATGCGATAGGTGCCATCGGCTTCGGGTGTGATCGTGAACCCCGCCGGAGTGGTGATGGTGTCGGCCACGGGAGGGGGAGGCAGCTTCTTATTGGACTACTCCCCAGCCAGCCGCCCCAGCGGACTTGTGCAACGACTCGTTGCAGCCCGAGCCACGCGCTGGCCCCCCGGGGCTGAGATGATGGGAAAGCGTTTCAACCGCAGGGATGTACACAGACTGGACCGCCGTCCTTCTCCTGTTGCTGACCGCCGCTCCCTTGGCTGCGGTCGTGGGCACGGCAACCTTCTTCATCTGGCGATCGAAGCGATCGGGAGTGCGCTGATCCGCCGGAGGCTTGCAGCGGCTCCGTGACCGTCGCTGGCGCGATGCCCTGCCCCAGGCAATCCAGGCAAGTGCGAAAACGGCCATCCGCCAAACGGAGGATGCCGCTGCCACCGCATCGTCGGCAAGCGGCCACCAGGCGGGGTTTGGCGGGCGGAGCCAGCAGGGACGAGGGAGCGGTCATGAAAGGGCTCAAAAGATGTCGATTTACACACTTTGCCCTCCTTCCCCGCTCCCCGCGGGAGGTGGAATCCGAAAGCTTTCTGAAGCCTTGGTGTCTTCGGTCCCTTCGGCGTCTTCCGTCTCTTCGGCGTCTTCGGTCCCTTCTCTGACTTCGTTGTCTTCGTTGGTCTCGGCGTCTTTGGCGTCTGCCCCAAAAGCCTCGTCCCAGGCGCGGGGGCGGCGGCGGAGGTCGGCCAGCAACTCGCCAGCGCTGAGCCGGCTGCCAGCGGGCACCAACCCCGCGCTGGCGGCCAGCCAGCCGATCACCCCCGGCCCATCCAGTCCCTGCTCCCGCAGCGCCACGAGCCCCTCGGCGGCCGTCCGCTTGCTCAGGCGGCGGCCGTCGTCATCACACAGCACAGGAACATGGCCGTAGCGGGGCGGCGGAACGCCCAAGGCCTCGATGATGGCCACCTGGGCGCCGGTGGACGCCCACAGATCGGCCCCGCGGATGACCTCGCTGATCCCCAACGTGAGCTCATCCACGGCTGTGGCCAGGTGATACGCCACCACGCCATCAGCCCGACGGAGCACCACGTCACCGATCTCGCGCGGCCCGTCGAGGGTCCCCGGTGGCCCCCAGCGCTCTTGCCAGGCCACTGTCCCCTCGGATAGCCGCAGCCGCCAGCTGGGCCAGCGCCCCTGCCGCTGTCCCCAGAACGGTTCCAGCATCCGGCAGGTTCCGGGGTAGGGCGTGAAGCCCCCGTGGGGAGCGGAGATGTCTGCGAGAAGCCGGCGGCTGCAATGGCAGGGATATAACCGGCCCGAGCGCCGCAGCCAGGACAGCACGGAGGCGTAGAGGCCCCGGCGCTCGCTCTGGCGGATCACGGGACCATCCCAGTGGAGTCCCAGCCAGCGCAGGTCTTCAACGATGGAGGCCTCCGAGCCCGGCCGGACCCGCGGCCGGTCGAGATCATCGACGCGGAGAAGCCAGCGACCGTCGAACCGCCGGGCAGCCAGCCAGCTCAGCAGCGCCGTGCGCAGGTTGCCAAGGTGGAGAGCGCCGCTGGGCGAGGGGGCAAAACGGCCGCTCACCCCCTGCTGGCGCAGGTCAAGCCCCATCGCGAGGCGTTCTTGCAGAGAAGCGGGAAGCACGCCGGACCACACCAAGGCAAAAACAGCACCAACCAAAAAGCGGCCCGTTCAGGCCGCCCAACTGGTCACCAGCGTTCAGGACTCAGCCCTGCACGCGATCCTTGAACAGCTTTCCAGCTGTGAAGGCGGGCACACGCTTGGCGGGAATCTTGATCTTTTCGCCAGTTTTGGGATTGAGGCCCTGGCGCTCAGAGCGTTCCCGAGGCTCGAAGGAGCCGAAACCCAGGATGGAAACCTTTTTGCCCTCCACAACGGAATCGATGATGGTTTCGATGGCCGCGTCCACGACCATGGAAACGTCCGTTTTGGTGAGCTCTGTGCGAGCGGCGACGAGATTGACGAGATCAGCTTTGTTCATGATTCAGGGAATGAGCCTCCAGATGGCGGTCTTGTAATGAGGTGGAAAAGGAGGCGAATCGGAAATCCGACCGCCACAGGGCAAACGCCGCCCAATCGTATGGGGATTCGTCCGAGGCGGCAACTGAAAAAGGCTGAGCGGGTACAGCTTTTTGGCCATCGTGTTTCCGGGAGTCGCGCCCATGGCGGCGATCACCGGGGGACTAGGGGGCGGGATCGGATGTTCTGACGTCCTCGGAACTCCACTCCCCGGCGGCCAGGGACGCCAGCAGACGGGCTCCGTCCGGCACCAGCGCCTCCCCCCGGAGGGCCCCCAACCCGGCACCGGTGGCGATCCACAGCGGTGATCCCGGCGGCAGCCAGCGGCTGAGGGCCACGACGCTGCGCTGTTGGCGCGGGAGGTGAAAGCCCCGGGGTGAGGGCAAGGGGGCCAGGCGCCCGGGCGCTACCGGTACGAGCAGCCGTCCGCAGAAGAGCCCATCCAGCGGCCCGGCCACCCCGCCCCGCGCATGGAGCACAGCGGCTCCAGGGCTGGGCCCCGGGGTCCAAAGCAGGTGGAGCCCCTCCAACAGCCGGTGCTCGGCGCCGAAGGGCACCAGCTCGGCCAGACCCGGCAGGAGGTAGGCCTCCTGCTCCTGCGCCAGCACCGGCCAGCCGAGGAGCTCCTGCACCCGCCGGCAATGCCCGTGCCCCTCGCGTCCCAGCAGGATGATCCAGCCCCTGTTGTGGCCGGCCCTCTCCTGGAGGAAGCGCAGACTCTCCGGACTGTCCGGCGGACAGTCGATGAGCACATCCCCGGCGCTGGTCTCCAGCAACCAGGAGCTTCCCCCCCAGGTGTCGGGGTTCGGCGGGAACAACCACAGACCTGGCCTCACCTGACGGGGAGGTCGGCCCGCCCGCCCCGGGGATGGGGGGAACGAGGATCCCGCCATGGACTGCACAGACAGGAGACGTCAAGGAGCCTAATTTGGCTTCAATCGCGTCGTCCTGGACGGTGATCAGGATTGGAAAACCCTGGCCGTTGGGGGCATCCGTGACCCCGCGGGGGGCGAATTTCTCTGTGGTGGCTCCCCTGGCCACGCGGGTGGAGCTGCTGTTGTTCGCCCATGGCGAGGCCCAAGAACCGGACGCGATCCTGGCTCTGGAGGGCGCGCACCGCTCCGGGGACCACTGGCATGTGGAGGTGGAGGGCATCGGCATCGGCGCCTGCTACGGCTATCGGGTGTTCGGTCCCCTGGAGCCGGGGAATCACGGTTTCAAACCCTCCAAGGTGCTCGTCGACCCCTGCGCCCGCGCGCTGGCTGGATGGGGTGTCTTCCGGCGCAGCGCGGCCGTGGGGGCCATCCCCAACACCGCCTGCTGCCTGAAGGGGGTGGTGACGGAGCGGGATCCCTTTGATTTCAGCCAGGCGCCGCGTCCCCGCCACCCCTGGCAGAAAAGCGTGATTTATGAGCTGCATGTGGGGGGCTTCACCCGCGGAGAGGGGTGCCCGGTGGCCCCGCGGCGCCAGGGGACCCTGCTGGGGTTGATCGACACCCTGCCCTATCTGCGAGACCTCGGAATCACCGCCCTGGAGCTCCTGCCGGTGATGGCCTTCGACCCCGAAGACGCTCCCGCCGGCCGTTTCAACCATTGGGGCTACAGCCCCCTGAGCTGGCTGGCCCCCCATCCCGGCTATCTCGTCAGCTCCGATCCCCTGGAGGCGCGCAACGAGGTGCGCCAGCTGGTTGCCGCCTGCCATCAGGCGGGTCTGGAAGTGCTGGTGGATGTGGTCTACAACCACACCACGGAGGGCAATCAGGCGGGGCCCACCCTCAGTTGGCGCGGCTTCGCTGATTCCACCTACTACCACCAAAACAGCCGCGGCGATTACCTGGATGTCAGCGGTTGCGGCAATTCCATCGCCGCCAACCAGCCCCTCAGCCGTCGCCTGATTCTCGAATCCCTCCGCTGCTGGGCGATCGAGCTCGGCATCGATGGCTTCCGCTTCGACCTGGGCATCGCCCTCAGCCGAGGGCAGGAGCTGATGCCCCTCGACCATCCCCCGCTCTTTGAGGCGATGGAGGCCCATCCCGAATTGAGCGACCTGAAGATGGTCAGCGAACCCTGGGATTGTGGCGGCCTCTACCGGATGGCCGACTTCCCCGCCAGGCGGGTGGCCACCTGGAATGGGCGCTTCCGGGATGACATGCGCCGCTTCTGGAAAGGCGACGACAAATGCTGCTGGCCTGTCAGCCAGCGGCTGGCCGGCAACCCCGATCTCTACGGGGGGCAGCCCGCCGCCCTGGGGCGCAGCATCACCTTCCTCACCGCGCACGACGGCTTCACCCTGGCGGATCTGGTCAGTTACAACCGCAAACACAACCTGGCCAACGGCGAGAACGACCGGGATGGCGACAATCACAACAACAGTTGGAACCATGGGGTGGAAGGCCCCACCACGGATCGCGCGGTCACCGCCCTGCGCGACCGCCAGATGCGCAATCTCCTCAGCAGCTTGTTGTTGACCCCCGGCGTGCCGATGCTCTCCATGGGGGATGAGGTGCGGCGGAGCCAGGGGGGCAACAACAACGCCTGGTGCCAGAACAACCCTCTGGGCTGGATGCATTGGCGTCCGGATGCGGGGGATTTGGCGCTGCGGCGGTTTCTCTGCCGCCTGATCCGCCTCCGCCAGCGGCTGGCGTTTTTGTTCAACCCAGAGATTCCCCTGGCGGAATCGCCTCCGCGACGCCTGGCGGAAGGCCCGGCGCTGTGGAGGGAGTGGCACGGGGTGGAGCTCCACAAACCCGATTGGGCCAGCTGGTCCCACAGCTTGGCCTGGAGCGTGCAGGATTCCCGGGAGGGGCCCCTGTTGTGGTGCGGGTGGAATGCCTATTACAAAGCCATGCACTTTGATCTGCCCCCCTCCGTCAAGGGCTGGATGCGCGTGATCGACACCGCCCTCCCTCCGGATGAGGATCTCCTGGACACGCCGGTGCGGTGGACCCCCCCCGGCGTTCCCCTGGAGAGCCGCAGTCTGATCCTGATGCTGCATCCCTCCCTGGTGTCTGGAACACCACGGGTGCCTTGAACGCGTCGGCTGGCGTTCTGGTGCCTCGCCCCTGGCGTCTTGGCGATCCTCCCCCCTCACCCCCGCCGACGGCGGCGCCTCCCCTGCTGCTGCTGATCGATCGCCGCGCTCTCGGTCCGTCCTCGCCCCGCGCTGATCCGCTCGCCACCCTCACCGCAGAGGAGCGTCAACGCCATGCCGCCTTTCGCCGCTCGGCGGACCAGGAACGCTTCCTGCTGGGGCGCGCCGGCCTGCGCCAGGTGTTGGGCCATTGGCTGGGGCGCCACCCCGGGACGGTGCCGCTGGAGATCGGGGTCCACGGCAAGCCCCAATGTCCGGAGGGACCCGCCTTCAACCTCAGCCATTCCGGCGATCTGATCCTGCTGGCGTTCCATCCCGTCGGCGCGGTGGGGGTGGATGTGGAGCGCCTGCGGTCCGACCTGGACTGGCGATCCATCGCCAGGAGAGTCTTCCCGCCCGCCCGGGTGGCGGCCCTGGAGGAGCTTGCCGCCGGAGAGCGGGCCGCCGCGTTTTTGCAGGACTGGTGTCGCCTGGAAGCGCGCCTCAAAGCTCGTGGCGAGGGGCTGGCCGGGTTGGAGCGGCCGCTGCGGCACGAGGCCGTGGCGAGGGGGGGCGCAGCTGCGGGCCTCCCGCCCGGCGGGCGGGAGAGCGGGCGGGAGATCCTTTGGGATGTCCGGGTGCCGCCGGGCTACGCGGCCGCCCTGGTGCTCGCCACCCCGCTCATGGACCCTCCGGCGGTGGCGGCAGGGGGCGATCATCCCAGTCCTCCGGAGTGAGCGGCAGACCCAGGAGCCTTTTCTCCGCGCGTCGCACAGCCCGCGGATGGCTCAACAGATCGCGGGCCTCCAGCAGCGGGTGGGTTTCCGGCGCCAGATCCCGCGGACGCCGCGGGGGCGGTTGCCAACGAAAGGCGCTCTCCGGCGCGCGCTCCCGACAGAGGCGCCGCAGCTGCCGCTGGAGCGCCAGCCGCACGGGGCCATGGGCCATGGACTGGAAAAACTCCTCCCGCGGCGCCCGGCCCGAGCTGGTGGGCTGGTCGCCATCGCCTCCGCGCAATCGGGCTCCATCGGGGGTCCAGAGCGGCGTGCAGATCCCCTTCTCGGCGGTGTTCACCTCCAGCCAGAGGTGCAGGCCCTCCCCGCCGGGACGGCTGACCACGGCCAGGCCATCGCCGGGCCGCTGGCGCTGCAGGGCGTAGACCCGCCAGCTGGGGCGCTCCGTCGCCGGCACACAGCCCGTGAGCAGCAGGGCCAGGAGGGTGGGGAGCGCGGGAAGGGGGAGCCTCGGGGGCACGGCCAACAGAGCGGTTCTGGCGCCATGATCCGTCCATCTCGCCACCCATCCGCAGGATGGCCCCGCCGAGATGACCCGCCAGGCCACCAGCCAGGGCTGGCGCTTCCCCGACCTGGCGGATGACAGCCAGGCTGCGGCGCGCGCCTTTCAGGCGGCCTGCACTCCAGACCTCCACCTGTTGGATGGCCCCCTCCTGGGCTCGGGGCCAACAGCGCGGGGGGCCACGCTCCCCCTTGAGAAATCTTTCGTTGGGCTTAAGGTTGCGCCCATGCATGTCCCCCCCTTCAGCCTCGACGAACAACTGAGGCAGCTTGGTGATCGACTCGATGCGGCGGTGTCGCAGGTTCTGCGCAGCGGCCAATACATCGGCGGCTCCACCATCGCGTCCTTTGAAGCGGCCTTCGCCCATGCCTGCGAGGTGCCCCACGCCATCGGCTGCAACAGTGGCACCGACGCCTTGATTCTGGCCCTGCGGGGCCTGGGCATCGGGCCTGGAGATGAGGTGATCACCTCATCCTTCAGCTTCTTCGCGACCGCCGAAGCCATCAGTGCCGTGGGGGCCACGCCCGTGTTTGTGGATGTCGAGGCCGAGACCTACCTGATCGATCCTGAACGCATTCCGGCGGCGATCACCCCCGCCACCCGTGCCCTGCTGCCGGTCCACCTCTTCGGTCGTCCGGTGGACATGGAGCGGATCCTCACCCTGGCTGGGGACCACGGCCTGCTGGTGATCGAAGACTGCGCCCAGGCCGCTGGCGCCTCCTGGGCGGGGCGTCCCGTGGGGAGTTGGGGAGATGCGGGCTGCTTCAGCTTTTTCCCCACCAAGAACCTCGGCGCTGCCGGTGATGGCGGTGCGGTGGTGTGCCGCGATGCCGATCTCGCTCAGCGGGTGCGGGAATTGGCCGTGCATGGCATGCCCCGTCGCTATCTCCACACCGCCCTGGGCTACAACAGCCGCCTGGATGCCCTCCAGGCAGCTGTGCTGGCGGTGAAGCTTCCCCATCTGTCCGACTGGGTGGAGCGCCGCAGGGCGATCGCGGCCACCTACCTGCGTGAGCTGGGGGATCTGCCAGGCCTGGTGCTCCCGGAAGCCGGCCCCGCAGGCCACAGCTGGAACCAATTCGTGGTGCGTCTGGCCGCCTGCCCGGTGGAGCAACCCTCCTGCCAGAGCCGCTGCACCCCCTCGGCGGACAGTGCCACCTACGGACTGCCAGAGGCCTGCTGCCGCGACTGGATCAAACACCAGCTGCAGGAGGCTGGCGTCAGCACGATCATTTACTACCCCATCCCCATTCACCGTCAGCCGGCCTATGCCGACCTGGGGTATCGAAGCGGCAGCCTGCCCCATACGGAACGCCTTTGCGCCGAGGTGCTCAGCCTTCCCATCTTCCCCGAACTCACCTCCGACCAGCAGGCGAGGGTGATCGCGGTGGTGCGTCAGTTGCTTGGGGGAGTTTCAGCGACGCCGGCCGATTGCCACGCCACCCTGTCCATCGGTTGAGGCCCGGAGGGTCGGAGCCGTCCATGGCGTGAGCCCCTTCACGGCTTGCTTCCCCCGGACGGGGAGGGGGTGAGGCCCGTCCGGGGCAAAGCGGCATGGAGCGCTTTGAACTCGGCTTGCTGATGCTTGTGATCCACCAGGGGCGCCGGGTACCCGCGGCGCTCCATGGGCTGGATGGCGCCACTGATCAGATCTCCTGTGTCCACATGGGCCAGTTCCGGCACCCAGTGGCGGATGTAGGCGGCTTCCGGGTCGAATTTGGCGGCCTGGCTCGCGGGGTTGAAGATGCGCAGCGGCTTGGGATCCATGCCACTGCTGGCGCTCCACTGCCAGCCCCCGTTGTTCGCCGCCAGATCGCCATCCACCAGCCGAGCCATGAAGGCGGATTCCCCCAGGCGCCAGTCGCAGATCAGATCTTTCACCAGAAAAGAGGCCACGATCATGCGGCAGCGGTTGTGCATCCAGCCGCTGGCGTTGAGCTGGCGCATCGCCGCGTCCACGATCGGCACCCCCGTGAGCCCGTCCCGCCAGGCCTCCAGCCAGCGCGGCTCGTTTTGCCACGGGAAATGTCGCCATTGCGGGCGATAGGGCCCTTCCGCCAGTTCCGGGAAATGGAACAGGGCCTGCTGGTAGAACTCCCGCCAGGCCAGCTCCTGCTCCCAGACGCTGATGGCCTCCAGGGCCTCCGTGCCGCGGGCGAGCAGACGGGCCTCCTGAGCGGCGGCCCAGGCCTGGCGAGGGCTGAGGGTGCCGAACTTGAGAGCGGCGCTGAGCCCGGAGGTGCCCGCCCGGGAGGGGATGTTGCGGCCCGCGTCATAGGTCAGCAACGGGGCGTCTCCGGGGCCAGCGCCGCAAAAGGCCTCCAATTGCGCCCGGGCCGCGGCCTCACCGGGCCGGCAGGGGCAGAGCGCCGCGCCAGCGAACGGGGCTCCGAGCTCGGCGCCGGTGGGAACGGTTTGGCGCAACGGCAGGCTGTCCCACAGCTGTTGCCGTTCCCGCGGCCAGGGGTCTCCCGCCCCCTCCGGCGACAGATCCACCAGGCCGCTGGGGGCGGCCACGGGCTCCAGTCCTCCCGCGGCGGCGGATCCCAGGGTGGCTCGGCTCTCCACTTGCCGCCGCCAGCTGCGCAGAAAGGGCCCATACACCCGATACGGATCCCCGCCGCCCGTCCGCAACACCTCCGGCGCCACCAGCACCTGGTCCCAATCCACCAACACCTTCAAGCCCAGCCCCCGCAAGGCGGCGGCGACGCGCCGATCCCGCTCCCTCCCGTAGGGCTCCACATCGCGATTCCAGGCCACCACCTCCGCGCCGATGGCCGTGGCCAGCCGCGGCAGCACCTCCACCGGATCCCCCTCCGCCAGCAACAGGCGGCTGCCGGCCTCCCGCCAGCGCCCGGCCAGCTCCCGCAGGCTCTCGCCCAGAAACCACAACCGCGCTGGAGCGAGATCCGGGGAGGAGAGGATCCCGGGGTCGAGCACAAACACCCCGGTCACGGCGGGGGTGGCCGCCGCCGCCGCCGCCAGGCCGAGGTTGTCGGTCAGGCGCAGGTCGCGGCGATGCCAGAACAGCCAGCGGGGCGGCGCCATCAGCCGATCCCCCCGCGGCGGGCGAGAAACCAGGCGCTGACGCTGCGGCCATCCACCGGCTCCGCCAGGTTGGAGAAGGCGGCGTCCAGTGCCGCCGGGGCACAGAGCCATCGCCGCGTCGTGGCCTCCTCGGCTGGCGTCAGTCCTCCCACCGCCGTTGGGGCGGTGGCGTCCAGCTCCAGCGCCGCATCCCGCTCCAGCGCCAGCCAGCCGATGGCCATCCGTTCGTCGGAATAGCCGGGATTGGGACGCAGCTCCCCGAGGGGGTGCCACTGGCCATCCCCCCTCCCGAGCAGATCCCGCAGCAGCCGCGACGCCCCCCGCGCGGGCGCTTCCTCAGGGGCCAGCGGTCCAGCGGGAAACTCCAACACCCAACGCCCCACCGCCGGACGCCAGCGCCGCGCCAGCAGCAGGCGGCCATCCGCCAGTCGCGGCACGACCATCACGCTGGGCGGGTGGCGCAGCCAGCCGAAACTCGCCTCCCGCCCCAAGGGCAGGCGCAGCCGTTCGCGCACGAAGCGGACTGGCCCGTCGGCGAGTTCCGCTTCGACGGCCAGGGGCTGATGGGTGGCGGTGGGGGAGGGTCGCATGGTCCGGCAGAGCCTCAGAGCCCCAGGAGCTGCCGGGCCCGATACCAGGCCGTCACACTTTTGGCATCCAGGGCCTCGTCGCCGCTGGCGATGGCCGCGTCCAGCCGGGCTGGCTCCATCAGCAGCACCTCGAGATCCTCGTCATCATCCCCGGCGGGCGGATGCTCCAGGGGGGTGAGGCCCCGGGCCAGGAAGAGATGGATCACCTCATCGGAATACCCGGGACAGGGCAGCAAGGCGCCAAGGGAATCCCAGCGATTGGCCGCATAGCCGGTTTCCTCCTGCAACTCCCGCTCCATCGTGCTCAGCGGATCCTCCCCCGCGTCGAGGGTGCCGGCGGGAAACTCCAGCAGGCGGCAGGCCACGGCGAAGCGATATTGCCGCAGGATCACCACGCGGCCATCATCCAGGAGGGGCACCGCCAGGGAGGCCCCCGGATGGCGGATCACCCCGAAGGTGGCCTCCAGGCCGCTGGGCAGGGCGTAGCGATTGAGCTCGAAGCGGATCTTGCGGGCGTCCAGAGCGGCGATCGTCTCCAGCTGACGCGAGGGTTCCGGTGCGGGCAGGGGCGCCATGGGGGCGAGCGTCAACAGTGGAGGCCAGCTTGCCGCACGCCGGTGGGGCGTCGGCGTCGGCGTCCAAGTCGTCAGGGCCGCGAACGCCGGGCTTGGAGCACCTGTCGGCAGACCATCTCCGCGGAGGCGCTCACTCCCGCCGTGCCCTCTCCGGGGTGAATGGAGTCGCCGCAGAGCCAGAGGCCTGGCAGGGGAGTGCGGCTGGGCAGGCCCAGGAGGCCGGAGCGCCAGGGATGCTGCCCGAGGCCGCCGACCCCGCCGCCGGGCCGACCGGTCCAGCCCTGCCACCCGCGCGGTGTGGCCAGCTCGCCATGGCGCCAGTGATGGGCCTCCAGGCCCAAGAGCCGCTGGAGGCCGGCCTGGATGCCGGCCATGGCCAGGCGTTTGCGGGCCTGATAGGCCGCTTCCTCCAGCCCGAACCAGGGGCGGGAGGGGGTGAACACGCTGGCGATCACCGTGGCCTCCCCCCGTGGCGCCCGTCCATCCCCCTCCTGGCTCACGGAGACGAAGAGTGAGCCGGGATCCGCCCAATCGAGCTGGAGGTGGCTGGCCACCGCCGCGTGCAGATGGCGACGCTCCACCGCGCCGTAGAACACCAGGGCGCCACTGGGCTCGTTCAATCTCTCCAGGCGCCGTCGCCAGCCCGTTGGCAGGGCCTCGCCCAGAAGGTCGGGCAGGGTTTGCGGCGGCAGGCTGACCACCACATCCCGCGCCCGCATGGTGAACGCCTCCCCCTTTGGCCCCTCCCCGTCCACGATCCAGCGGGGGTCCGGCGTCGAGGGAGGACGCAGTCGCCGCACCCGGTGGCGCAACCGCAGCACGCCCCCATGGGCCGCCAGGGCCTCCTCCAGCGCCGCGCTCAACGTCTGCATGGAGCCCAGGGGATGCCACAAGCCGCGAGGTTCCTGCACGATCGAGAGCACCGTGGCGCCGTAGAGCGCCGCCGTGCGATCCGCCGGCTCCTGGGAATAGAGCCGCAGCTGCAAATCCAGGAAGCGTCGCAGTCGCGCTCCCCCCGGGCCCCTGGCGGCTCCGGTGAGTCGCAGCAGATCGACCATGCTGCTGGTCGTGAGGATCCCGGTGGCCAACAACGCTGGATCCAGAGCGCGCAGGAGTTGGGTCAGATCCCACCAGGAGCGGGGGGGCAGGATCGGATCGCGTTCCGCAAAGGCCCAGGTGGCCGCTTGAAGCCGGTCGCAAAGGCTCCAGAAGGCCCCGCTGCCCGGGAATTGGCGTTCCCGTTCCTCGCGCCAACGCGCGGGGTCGCGCCAGAGGGCCACCGGCGGCGACCCATCCGCCAGATCCACGACGCAGCCGGGGTCCAGGGGTGTGGCGGCCGGGGCGGGCACGCCCAGCCGGGCAAAGAGGCGCGCGTGCGGGCCACCCGGTTCCAGGCCGGCCACCTGGGTGGCGCCCACATCAAACACGTAAGGCCCACGCCGGAACGTTCCCGCGCACCCGCCTGTCTGGTGGTGGGCCTCCAACAGGGTCACTGCGCAGCCCTCGCGCGCCAGGAGCGCGGCCGTCGTCAAACCGGCAATGCCGGCTCCCACCACCAGCACATCGATCATGGCGGCGAGCTTAAAGTTTTCGCGGCCCTGGCGGAGGCCCCTCCCGCCATCCCCCGCACCGCCATCCCCCGCACCGTCGTCTCCGCACCGTCGTCGCCGCGTCGATGGATTCCGACCCCGTTGACCCTCTGGCCCCCTGGCTGCGCGACCAGCTCGGGGTCGAGCCGCTGGACCGCACCCCAGTCGGGGGGGGGTGCATCCACCACGCCTGGTGCTTGCGCACGGCGGGAGGCGGTCGGCTGTTCGCCAAAACCACTGCGGCCGATCGGTTGCCCCTCCTGGAGGCGGAAGCGGAGGGTTTGGAGGTCCTGGGCCAGGTGGCGCCGCCGGGTCTGGTGGTGCCGCAACCCCTGGCCCTGGGACAGGCCGGGCCGGAGGCCGTGCTGGTGATGCCCTGGCTCGACCTGGCGCGCGGTGAGGGTAGGCCGGGATCCTGGGCGGAGTGCGGCGCCAATCTCGCGCGGTTGCACCGCCGCGGCTTGCCGCCCGGCAGGGAGGGGGCCCGCCCCCAAGGGTTCGGCTGGCCGCGAGACAACTTCATTGGCGCTTCACCGCAACAGAATGGTTGGCGCCAGGACTGGGCGGTCTTCTTCATCGCGTGTCGCCTGCGCCCCCAGCTGACCTGGCTGGAGAAGGGAGGACGCCCGCTGGCTGGCGGCACGTCCCTGCTGGAGCGCCTGCTGAAACGGTTGGCCCCACACAAGCCGGACCCTTGCCTGGTGCACGGCGACCTGTGGAGCGGAAACGCGGCCTTGCTCGCCGACGGCAGGGGCAGCCTTTTTGATCCCGCTGTCCATCGCGGGGATCGGGAGGTGGATCTGGCCATGGCCCGTTTGTTCGGGGGGGTTCCGGAGGCCTTTTTCCAGGGTTATCAGGAGGAATGGCCCTTGCCTGAGGGATGGCGGGAGCGGCAGGCGATCTACAACCTCTATCACCTGCTCAACCACGCCAATCTTTTCGGGGGAACCTACAAAAAACAGGCTCAGTCAGTGATCAATGATCTGCTCGACCAATAAAAAACCTCCAATCAATGATGGTTGGAGGAAAAAGTTCGCCGTCGTTAAAACTCATCACTAACGATGAACAACGATTCAGCCCAAATATTCTTTCTTGAGATGATCAACCTTGGCCATGAGCTCGGAACGCTTCTCGCTGGTAGTGAGGTTTTTCCAACCCCAGGAGCCAACGACGATCAAACCTAATAATTCAAGCAGTCCAGGAACGATGGGAAGAAGATTGATCGTGTCCAAAACCCCTTTGATCAGAAGTTGGGCAATGATCACAGTGAGAAGGATGCCCGCCACCTTGCCGGCCTTCCCCAGTTGGCTCCAGTCCACCTGAGAAAGTGTCTGATTAACCTTGCCGATGACCTCGCCGTAGCGCTGCTGAAAGTCAAAGCCCGCGTCGCTAGACGGGCTCGTTTCAGGGGATTTCACCTCAGAAGTTTCGGATGTGGCGTCACTCATCGCCAAACAAGCCTGCAACAGAAACACCCTCATAAGATACAGGCGTGACACAGAGTTGGCCAGAGCGCATTGTCTTCGGTCGGAAGGCGCTGACCGTTGCCGACCGACTGGTGGCGGCCGCCGGCGCGAACGAGGCTTGCGGCTTGCTCCTGGGGCCCCGCTGGCGGGTGGACCTCGTTTGGCCCTGTCGCAACATCTGGCTCCCGGCGGAGGACCGCCCGCGCCGTTTCGCCATCGATCCCCGCGAGCAGTTGCTGGCGCAGAAATGGGCGCGGCTGCGCGGCTGGGAGGTGTTGGGGTCGCTGCACAGCCATCCCGGGGGGGAGCCGGTGCCGTCCGCCACGGATCGGGCCCTGGCCGTTCCCCCGGCGCTGCTGGTCATCCAGGGAGTCGCGGAAATGGCCTGCTGGTGGTTGCCGGAGGAAGCACCGCCGCGTCGCCTGGTATGGAGAATGGAAGACTCCCAGGCGTCCTGCGGGACCCGTCCCCATGCTCCCTCCTGACACCACTGGCGTTCAGCTGAGCCCCGATGAGGTGGCCCGCTTTTCCCGCCATCTGATCCTGCCGGAGATCGGTCTGGAGGGGCAGAAGCGTCTCAAGGCCGCTTCCGTGCTCTGCGTGGGGACCGGCGGCCTGGGCTCCCCGCTGCTCCTTTACCTGGCCGCCGCTGGCGTGGGTCGGCTGGGGATCGTGGATTTCGATGTGGTGGATGCCAGCAACCTGCAGCGCCAGGTGATCCACGGCACCAGCTGGGTTGGCCAACCCAAGATCGAATCGGCGCGGCATCGCATCCTGGAGATCAACCCCCATTGCCAGGTGGAGCTTCACAGCACGGCGCTCACCAGCGAGAACGCCCTGGAGATCATGGCCTCCTATGACGTGATCTGCGATGGCACGGACAATTTCCCCACGCGCTACCTGGTGAACGACGCCTGTGTGCTGTTGGGCAAACCCAATGTCTACGGATCCATCTTCCGCTTCGAGGGGCAGGCCACGGTCTTCAATCACGAGGGCGGGCCCAACTACCGCGATCTCTTCCCCGAGCCCCCACCGCCCGGGCTGGTGCCGTCCTGCGCCGAGGGGGGCGTGGTGGGTGTGCTGCCCGGGATCATCGGCGTGATCCAGGCCACGGAGACCGTGAAGATCCTCACCGGCATCGGCACCACGCTCAGCGGTCGCCTGCTGCTGTTTGATGCCCTCAAGATGAGCTTCCGTGAGCTGCGCCTGCGTCCTGACCCGGCGCGACCCGCGATCGATCGGCTGATTGACTATCAGGAGTTCTGCGGGGTGGCTGGCACCGCCCCCGGCCAGGAGGAGGCTGCCGCCGTGGATGCGATCACCGTTCAACAACTGAAGACCCTGCTGGAAGAGAGCGCGGAGACGCTGGTGCTTCTCGATGTGCGCAACCCTCCGGAGGCGGAGATCGCCACCATCCCCGGTGCCGTGCTGATCCCCCTCCATCGCATCGAGAGTGGCGAAGCCATCGAGGAGGTGCGTCAGCTCGCTCAGGGCAAGACACTCTATGTGCACTGCAAGATGGGCGGACGCTCCGCGAAGGCGTTGATCGCCCTCCAACGCCATGGCATCGAGGGAGTCAATGTGACGGGTGGCATCCAGGCCTGGAGTGAGGAGGTTGATCCGAACGTCGCCCGCTATTGAGGCGGGAGGCTCAGTAGTCCACGCCGCGTTTGAGATCGACGCCGCGCTCGGCATAGTGCTTGTGGCAAACCATCTCGGAATGGACGCCCGCGAGATTGAAGTAGTCGGGCCGGCTTTTGCAGCGGCCCGTGATGATCACCTCGGTTTCCGCAGGTTTGCGTAACAGGGTTTGGACGATGGGTTCCACGGGCAGCAGTTCCAGATCCACGGTGGGATTCAGTTCATCAAGAATGACTGTTTTATAGAGACCACTGGCGATGGCTGCCCGTGCGATCTCCCAGGCTCGTTCGGCTTCAACGTAGTCGATGGGCTGTTGTTGACCGCGCCAGACAATCGCATCACGACCGCTGCGCAAGTGATCAACAAGGTGTGGATAGCTCTCTCGTAGCGCGGCGATGGCGGCATCTTCGGTGTAGCCATTCCCGCCCTTCAGCCACTGAAGAATCAATACCCGGTGGCTCTTGTCCTGACTGATTCCTCGGCCGATCGCCTGCAACGCCTTCCCGAGGGCGCTGGTGCTCTTTCCTTTGCCTTCACCGGTGTAGATCTCGATGCCCCGCATGCCGGGATCCTCCACGGTGTGGGCGCGCATCTCGGAGTGCAGATCCGCCAGTTGCACCAGGGCCGCCGGCGCGCCGCGTCCGGTGCAGATCACCTCCATTCCCGGCGGCTTGGTGGCCAGGGTGCGCACCACCTCGTCGGTATCCAGGAGGCCGAGATCCAACACGGGATTGAGCTCATCCAGCACGACCACCGAATACAGATCGCTGGCCAGGGCACCCTTGGCGATGTCCCAGCCACGTTGGGCTTCCATTCGGTCGAAGGGCGTGGCTTCGCAGGCGGTGAAGAATTCGCCCCGCCCCGTGCGCACCTGGTCGATCAGATGGGGAAACCCCTGCTGAAGCGCCTCAATGGACGCATCCTCGTCGTAGGAGCGCCCCGGGCCCTTCAGGAAGCGGAGGAGCAGCACCCGGGTGCGCTTCTGTTCGCAGATTCCCAGCCCGATGGTGCGCAGCACCACCCCGAGAGCCGCCTGGCTCTTGCCTTTGCCTTCGCCGTCATAGACGTGAAGCTGGCCATGGGCGCGCTCGTCCTGGCCGCGCGCCGTGCGGATGCCGATGCCTCTCCCCGTGCCCCGTTGGCTGGTTTGGCTGTGGGTTGGCGGGGTCATCGGCCTGGCCAGGGGGTGTGGATGCTACTGGGAAGCCAGCCCCCGCCCCAGCGGCGAGGACGCCTTGCCAGGATGCCCCTGGCCCCGGGGGATCTCTGAAACGGATGGCGGCGAAACCTTCTCTCACCCTCCTGGAAGCGTTGCCCGACCCGCTGGCGGAGGCTCTCGCCACCCTGCGAAGGTCGTTGGATGATCTCGGTCAGGTCGTGGTGGCCTATTCCGGCGGGGTGGACTCCTCCTTGGTGGCGGCTCTGGCCGTGGAGCGGTTGGGGGAGGGCGCCTTGGCTGTGACGGGGGTGTCGCCCGCCCTGGCCCCCAACCTGCTCAGGGAGGCCCGAGACCAGGCCCGCTGGCTGGGGTTGCGCCATCGGGAAATCCCCACGGCGGAGCTGGACGATCCCGCATACACCAGCAATCCACCCGACCGTTGCTACGCCTGCAAGCGTGAACTCCACGGCCTGCTGGCGCGCATCAAGGCGGAAACCGGGGCCGCCCGGGTGCTCGATGGCGTCAACCTGGACGATCTTCAGGACCATCGCCCCGGGTTGCGGGCGGCACGGGAGCACGATGTGCGTTCGCTGCTGGCGGAGGCCGGTGTCGACAAGACGGGGGTGCGCCAGCTCTCTCGGGCGCTGGGCCTGCCGTGGTGGGAAAAGCCTGCCCAGCCCTGCCTGGCCTCTCGGTTCCCCTATGGGCAAAGCATCACAGCGGCGCGGCTGCGACGGGTGGGTGCGGCGGAAGATTGGTTGCGAGCGCAGGGATTTGTGGAGGTTCGGGTCCGCAGCCATGGCGAAACGGCGCGGGTGGAGCTGCCCGCCTCCTGTCTGGCAGGGGTGTGCGAGCGCCTGGCTCGGGGAACCCTCCGTCAGGAGCTGGTTCAGACGTTTCTTGGCTTGGGATTCAATGCAGTCGCCCTGGATCTGGAGGGTTTGGTGGGGGGCAAGCTGAACCGCGATCTCAACGCGACGGAACCCTGACCCCCGGGTGCCTCTCAGGTGCTCCTCTGGTACCTCTCTGGCGAAGAGACCTGCGGCCAACAGAGCCCACGACCAGCCACACAACGCGGCGATGCCTATATCTGTGGCGTGGGATGGGCTCTGAGTTGGACGGGCGCCAGAGGACACCAGGGAGTCAGAGGGTCACCAGATGCGGTTCCCTGTCCCCCTGGCCGACACCCAAGGGGGTCTCCCGTCGAAAGCTGGTGAGCTTGTGACGGGACGCTCCCAAGGCTGTTCGCAGAACGTGGCAAGCCCGCTCCGGCATGGTGTGGTCCCCGCAGGTGAACACATCCACAGCGGCGTAGCCGGATTCCGGCCAGGTGTGAATAGAAATATGAGATTCAGCCAACAGGGCAAGACCAGTCACCCCCTGCGGATCGAAGCGGTGAGTGATCAGCTGCAACAGGGTGGCACCAGCACGCTGCGCTGCGTTTGTGATGGTGGTCCTGAGAAAAGACTCGTCGTCGAGCTTGGAACTGTCGCAGTCGTAAAGCTCGAGAATGCAATGTTTGCCAACCGTATCGTTGCTGGGTGAAGCGGGGGGCGCGGAGGCGGGGAGAGGGGAGGAGGCCGCGCCCCATCCCGGATTGGGATGCAGGCAGGACAGGCTCTGATTCATCAGGGTTTGAAGGACAACAAGATCCCACCATAGGGTCTGATCTGCGGGTCTGGCAGATCGCGAGGGGGCCGTTGCGAGGCTCTCACCGTTTCAAGCTGTGGCCTCCAGCATTCCGCCGCGCATGGCCACCACTTGGGCGCGCCGACTCCAGCCGCGACTGAACATCTCCACGTGGGTCGCGCTCACCAGGCACTGATGACCCTCCCCCACAGCCTCCAGCAGGAGCTGCTGCCTCCTTGGATCCAGTTCCGCCAGCACATCGTCGAGCAACAGCAAGGGGGGCGCTCCCACCACGGCGGTGACCAGCTCCACCTCCGCCAGTTTCAGCGCCAGCACAAGGGTTCGCTGCTGTCCCGACGATCCGTAGCGGCGGGCAGGCAGCTCGCCCAGCACCATCGCCACGTCATCGCGATGGGGGCCCACCAGGCAGTGACCCAGCCGTTCCTCCTCGCCGCGCTGCTCGCGCAGCTGGGTCTCCAGGGCCAACCGCCAGGTGGTTTCCTCCACCGTGACGTCGGTGAGGCCCGCGGCACCCACCGCCACGGGGAGGGGTGTGCCACTCAAGTAGCCGAGGGCCAGCGATTCGCCCCCCCCGCCCAGCCGTTCCTGCCAGCGGCAGGCCAGGGGGGCCAAGCGTTGCAGGGCCCGCAGCCGGCGGCGATGGAGGCGGGTGCCGAGCGCAGCCAGCTGGGCGTCGAAGGCGTCCAGCAACGGGCCGTTGGTCCAGCGGCGCCGCACGAGCTGGGCTCGCTGGCGCAGCACTCTCCCATAGTGGCGCAGCAAGGTGTCATACACCGGCTCCAGCTGCATCACCACCCGATCGAGCCACTGGCGTCGCAGGGACGGCTCCCCTCGCACCAGGGCCAGATCCAAGGCGCTGAAGCCCACGCTGCGCAGGCTTCCCAGCAGATCCACCTGGCGATCGAGGGGCTTGCCGTTGCGCAGGGCCTGGCGCCCACCGACGCGCCGGAGGTGGAGGTCCAGCTCATCGCTCTCCACGGTGGTGCCGCGAATGTGGCTGGCCGGCTGACCGTTCCGGATGAGATCCCTGTCGCTGCCGCAGCGATGGGAGCGAAGGCTGGTCAGCAGTTCCACGCTCTCCAGCAGATTGGACTTCCCCTCCCCGTTGGCGCCCACCACGATCAGGCGGGATTCCCGCAGCCACAGCTGGAGGCTTTCCATGTTCCGGAACTGGCGGAGTTCCAAGCGCTGCAGCCGCATGGTCAGCCGGGGCGGCCATGGGGGTAAGCTATCGGTTCAGGCTCAGGCCTGAGAGTGGGCATGTAGCTCAGTTGGATAGAGCATCAGATTCCGGTTCTGAGTGTCGGGGGTTCGAGTCCCTCCATGCTCGTGTCATCACCTCCCCCCTGCCGGAACAGGGGGATATCCGTCCCGATCTTGGTCCATTCCTGCGGAGAGGCCGACCCGGCTGGTTGTCGTGATTGAGTCATGAGTCTGTTCTGGTGTGGTCTCCCAGCCGCAGGCCCATGGCGCGGATCCCGCCAGGATCGATCACAAAACCCGCTTGTTTCAAGGCTGTCAGGGCTTCCGATGGCGCCGAGATGGAGATGCTGCAGCCACTCAACTCACGCCGCAGCCGATCCAGCGCCGCCACCACCAAGGCCTGGATGACCTGCTCTCGGCTGGGATCGGTCGGGGCGCTGATCAAGTCCCAGAGATTGGCGTTGAGTGCGCGATCACTCGTGGCGCGAACGAAGCCCACCCACGCGCCAGCGGGATCCCGAACGGCGAGATGCCAGGCGCTGTGGTGGATCACCCGGTGCCAAACGGCCGCGCTGCGCGGCTTGCCGCCACAGCTGGTGAGCAACTGATTGAGGGCCTCCACCTCCAGGGTGGGTTGCACGAGCAAGGCGTAACCGGGCCGCAGGGGGCTGGGAAGGGAGGAACTTCGGAAAGGAAGCAGCAAAGGAGGCTCCCGCGGGTCAGCCCGTGTTGCGCATGCCTGCGGCGATCCCGTTGATCGTCAGCAGGGCGCCACGCAGCAGTTCACTGCGGCTGTAGGTGTGGCCATTGCCGGCGGCGGTGGAATCGCTGGAGGTTTCGCTGATGGGGGGTTGACGATTTTGATCGCGCAGGCGTCGCAGCAAGGCAACTTGGAGAAAACCGAGCGGGATGATGGTGCGATTGCGCAAGTCCACGGACAATTGGAGGGCTGGATCCCCATCCAGCAAGCGACGATGGTTGCTGATGCGCAGAATCAGCTCATGGGTCAAAGAGAATTCCGCGGCGATGGCAGCAAAGATATGATCAAAGGCCTCGCGATTTTCCTGCCGACCCAGATGGGTCACGTAGTGCCGGGCCAGGTCGAGATCCACTTTGGACAGGGTCATCTCCACCTTGGAGATCAACATGCGGAAAAAGGGCCAGCGCTGATAAAGCAGCTGGAGCAGTTCCAATTGTTCAGGGTCCTGCCGTAATTCCTCCTCAAGAGCCGCGCCAACGCCATACCAGCTTGGGAGCAGGAAGCGACTTTGCGTCCAGCCGAACACCCACGGGATGGCCCGCAGGGCGGAGAGATCACGGGCGCCACTCCTGCGTCGTGCCGGGCGGCTGGAGATTTGCAATTTGCTGATCTCCTCGATTGGCGTGACCTGTTGGAAGAAGGCAACCAGATCTGGATTGTCATGCACCAGGGACCGATAGTGTTCTCGTGAGCGGGCGGCCAAGCGCTCCATCAGAGCGTTCCAGCTCGGGGTGTCGTCGATGCGGGTGCTCACCAGACTGCTCTGCACCACAGCCGTTGTGACCGTTTCCAGGTTGTAAAGCGCAAGCTCAGGAAGGGAATATTTGGAGGCCAGAACCTCCCCTTGCTCGGTGATTTTGATGCGCCCCCCCAGGGTGCCGCTGGGCTGGGCGAGGATGGCCTGATAGGCCGGCCCACCGCCGCGTCCAACCGAGCCGCCTCGACCATGGAAGATGCGCAGGCAGACGGCGTGTTGATTGGACAGCTCTTGCAGGGCAATCTGGGCGCGATGAATTTCCCAATTGCTGGAAAGGAATCCAGAGTCTTTGTTGCTGTCTGAATAGCCAAGCATCACCTCCTGCAAAGGGATCTGGCTTTCAGAGCGCAGGAGCTCCCTGTAGAACGGTTCTTGAAACAGCCGAGCCATCACAGCGGGAGCCCGTTGCAGATCCTCCACGGTTTCAAACAGCGGGATCACCAGCAGTTGGGATCGCTTCTCCACGGGATCCACCAGGCCGGCTTCCTTGGCCAGAAGCAGAACCTCAAGCAGGTCGGACACCGTATGACTCATGGAAATCACATAGGTGCGGCAAATGCGTGGACCAAACTCCTGCTGGAGTCGGTGCAACATCTGAAAGACCGCGAAGGTTTCCGCCGTCGGCGCACTCCAGGCCGCGACCGATGGCAGCAGCGGGCGTCGGGTTTGCAATTCTGTCAACAACCATTCCACCCGCTGCTCTTCCGCCATGTCTCCGTAGGGGACGGGGAGCTGCAGGTAGCGGGTGAGTTCGTCAATCGCATCGCTGTGGCGAGTGCTTTCCTGACGAATATCCATGCTGGCGAGGGAGAACGCAAAGATGTGCACCTGACTCAGCAGAGCTGTCAGTCCCTCGCAGTGCAGACCAGAGACCTCCAGACTGCTGCGGATCAACTCCAGATCATTGCAGAATTCCTCTTCGGAGGCGTAGTGCAGTTCTTGTTGCGACGACGTTTGCACCAACCCCCCTCCCAGGCGACTCGCCGGGCTTGGCGGCTCGCTGGGTGGGGACTCCCAGCCCGCCTCCGCCAGCAGGGCGTTGCGACGCTCCGAGAGACGCAACCGTTCCAACATGTAGCTGAGTTTCAGCCGATAGGGCTCCAAGCGATAACGCGCTGCCCGTTCGTCGTAGATTTCGGGAAAGCGCAAGCGATCCATTTCCAAAGATTCCAGCAAGGCTTGGCTCACCTGGCTCCACTGCATGGAAATGCTGAGTTGGTCGCGCAACTCGGTGACGGCTTTCACGTAGCGATCAAGCATCAGCTGGCGTTGGTAGCAGGCCGCGCGCCAGGTGATCTCGGGTGTGACGGAAGGATTGCCATCACGATCGGCTCCAACCCAGGAGCCGAAGGTGCAGAAGGAATCTTTGGGAGGCTGAACGTCGGGATAGCTGGATTTGAGTGCCGCCCTCATGCGCACTTGGAGGAGAGGCAGGGCATCAAATAAAACCTGCTGGAAGTAATGCAACGCGAATTCAACTTCATCCAGCACGGAAGGTTTAAACTGATGCAACTCATCGGTGCGCCACCACAATCGAATTTCCTCGGTCAGTTGCTGTCTCAAAAGGGAGCGATCATCGGCATTTGTCGCCTCTTCGAGCTTGTCGATCAGGGAGGCAACACGCCGCTGTTTGTGACGGATGGTGTGGCGTACGATTTCCGTTGGGTGTGCAGTGAAGACGAGCCTGATATCCAGTTCGCCGAGTAGATTCTCCAGGCTGCTGGGTGGCACATTCAACGATCGGAGACGTTGGAAGAGCTGTCGAAATGTCTCTGGCTCGCTCTGATTGGCCAAGGGGGGGAGGAACGGATCCCAGGACGCATGGGTGCCGGCGTGGCGCAAGCTTTCGACATATGTGTGCTCCTCGATATGTTGCTCAAGAATATTAATGAGTTGGAAGTAGAGAGAAAATGCCCTTGCGGCGGCGATGCCATCCGAGAGATCCATTTCGCGGATCACCTGATCAATGGCGTTGCTGTCCACGCTCGGCTTGTGCGGACCCGGCCGGCTGTTTTCATCCTCCGGATCAAAGCGGCCGCTGAGCTCCTTCAAGCGGATGAGTCGATCCACCTGGATGGGAGGGCATTCGCTGTGAAGCACGGCAAGCCAGAGCTCCTCCACCAGCTCCAGGCGTTCCCCGAGGAGCCGCGTGGTTTGGGGTGGAACTTCCAGGGCCGGGCGTTGGGTCGTGGCGGGCTCCCGCATGGGGGGGCTGGCGGAGGCTGCAGCCATGATCATCCCAAAGTGTGGGCGTGGTCTGTCGTCAACTGTTCCCAAAGCGCTGCATCCCTGGCCTCCATGGCCATGGCCTCGGTCGCCAGGATGCGGCTGATGGGCTCCCCGGCGCGTTGGCGCTTCAGCCAGCGGATCGACTCACTTCCCTTCGCCAGCACGGCAGTGAGCGGCTCCAAAATGGTCCGCAGCCCCAGTCGCTCGGCCAGGGAGGCCATCGCCTCCAGCTCCTCTTCCAACCAGGCCCGGGCCAGCAGTGGATCTCCTGTGCGCCAATGGTGCACCGTGGCCTCCAACCCGTCTTTGGCCACGGCTTTGTCGTTCTGGTCGGCGAGCCGGGCGAGTTCCTCCGGGGTCAGGGAGCTGGCCTGAAGGGGATCGAAGCGGGCCGGGTCTCCCAGCAGCCGCAGCAGCCGCAGCTCGGCCCAGGCCGTTACGGCGAGCAAGACCCGAGGGTCGGCGATCAGATCACAGATCCGGATCTCCAGACGGTTCAAGGACTCCGGGCGACGCTCCCCATTGGGCCGCACGGATGTCCAGAGATGGCGAACATTGAGCATGCTCCCCAGGGCCAGTTGCTCGTGCATCCAGGTCACGTAGTGGGCGTGGCTCAGGAACAGGGGCACCTGCGGGGGGGTGAGCGGAAACTGCAGCCAGCGCTGGGATTGGGCTCCGGTGACCTGACCGTCCAAAAAGGGTGAACTCGTGCTCAGAGCCAGCAGGAGCGCCCCTTCACAGCGCAACAGCCGCAGGCCGGCGAAGAGCGGTTCCAGGGCCCGCAAACCGAGATTGATGTGCACGCTGGCCGTGACGACACGGGTTCCGTAGAGCCGTTCGATGGCTCCGTGGTAGTCGCTGGCGGGGTTCGACCGCTCGAAGCGGTCGCTGTCCCCCAGGCTCAAAGTGCTCCCGGGAAGCAGGGTGAGATCCCGCTCCGCCAGCCAGCTCCTCAGCTGTTGTCGGGGAGCGAGAAGAAAGCGCAACTGCCGCTGGTAATCCGCGTCCGGGGGGGTGATGTACTCCAGGTTGCGGTTGTCCGGTTCGGTGACAAACCCCTCCAGCGTGCGCGACACCTCCGCCGCGCAGCCCACCACCGTGCCATCGCGGCGTCCGGTGAACATCTCCACCTCAAAGCCTTTGGTCAGCAACGGGCCGCTCATGGATCCAGGAAGGGATGGGGGCGCTGCAGGCAGGCCAAGGCCTTGAGCATGCCACGGGCTTTGTTGAGGGTTTCCTCGAATTCCAGGTCGGGCTGAGAATCCGCCACAATTCCGGCTCCTGCCTGCACCAGCACTCGGGAGCCTCCTTCAGGATCGGGAAGCACAACCATGGTGCGAATGGTGATCGCCGTGTTCAGGGCGCCGTTGAGATCAACGGCACCATAGACGCCCGCATAGGGACCACGGGCGTCGGGCTCCAGGTCGTGGATGAGCTGCATGGCTCGGATCTTGGGTGCTCCGCTCACCGTCCCGGCGGGGAAGCAGGCCATCAGCAGATCCCAGACATCGTGGGTCGGCGACAGCTCGCCTTCCACCTCGCTGACGATGTGCATCACGTGGCTGTAGCGCTCGATCACCATCAGTTCACTGACCTTCACGGAACCCGGTCGACACACCCGGCCCAGATCATTGCGACCCAGATCCACCAGCATCACGTGTTCCGCCCGTTCCTTGGGATCGGCCAGGAGCTCCGCTTCCAGGGCCCCATCTTCGTGCGCGTCTCCCCCCCGCGGCCGGGTGCCGGCGATCGGGCGCACGGAGGCGCGGATGCCACCAGCGGTCAGGGGCTCGGCCTTCACCATCACCTCAGGGCTGGATCCAATGAGATGCCAGTCGCCGAAGTTGAAGAAGGCCATGTAGGGGGAGGGATTCACCATCCGCAAGCTGCGGTAGAGATCAAACGGATCGCGCTGCACCGTGGTTTCCAGCCGCTGGCTGAGCACAAGCTGAAACACATCGCCAGCGGCAATGTGTTCCTTGCCGCGTTGCACCACGCGTTCAAAATCGGCCTGTTGCCAGTTGCTGCGGATCGTCAGCCCCAGACTGGGATCCTGACCGGTCACCTCCCGCCAGTCCAGGGGGGCCACATCGGGAGGCAGGGGCTCATGCATCCGGGCCTCCAGCCGCGCGATCCTTCCGGCCGCGTGGGCCCACGCCCGTTCGGGATCGGCTCCTTCACTCAGATCGGCATAAGCCACGGCGGTGATCTGGCGCTTCACCTGGTCAAACACCAGCAAGCTGTCGGCAAGCATCCAGCAGCCATCGGGCGGTCCTCCCGGATGGGGGGGATGGACCGGCACCGTCGGTTCGATCCAGTGGATCAACTCATAGCCCCAGCAGCCAAACAGCTGGCCGACCGGCGGCAAGTGGGGGACCGGGGCCGGGTGAATCGACGCCAGGCACTGGCGCAGCAGCAGAAAGGGGTTGCCGGCGAGTTCATCGCGGCGGCCGTCTCGCCACTGGCGCTCCGCCTTGTCCCCGCGGCAGGTGAGGGTCCACAGGGGATCGCTGACCACAAAGCTCCAGCGCCCCAGCCGCTCCCCTCCCTCCACCGATTCCAGCAACACCCCGCGTGGACCCCCCGCGCCCACCTTGAGCCAGGTGGTGAGGGGCGTTTCCAGATCAGCGGGCCAGCATTTCCAGAGGGGGATGAAGGTGCAACCCTGCTCGGCCCGGGTGCGATAGGTGGCGTGATCCGCGATCCGATCAAGGGCTGGCATGGGGGGCGGCATCAAGGGAACAAGCAAAAAAAAGGCGGGTGTCGATCCCCGCCGCAAGTCGCTGATGGCCGTGGCGATCAGGCGTCGTAGGTGGCCTTGCCGGTGAACTTCAAGCTGGAAGGATCAGGATTTTCACCGATGCGGCGGGGATTGTGGCCAACCATCGGCCGACCTTCGTTGACTTTCTCGGGAAACACACCATCTTTGGGGTGGAGAAACTCCACATCGCCGCCGGGATAGATGCGATAAACTTTGTAATCTTCGATTTTGGGCTTGAATTTTGTGCGGAGTTGGGTGCCGAGGGCCAGGCACTGCTCCTTGCGAGCGAAATACATGATGTTTTCGCCGGCATTCATTTCCGCCGCGCCGCCCGTTGGCAGCTCGAAAACCTGGGCGCTGGGGCTGGACCAGGTGATGGCGTATTTCTCTTCGGTTTCAGCGGCATTCAGCAGGCCACCTGTGCTGCCGATGTACTTCGGAAGTTGACCGTTGAGGGCCGTTGCGGGCATGGCTCTGCAGACCGTTTCATGCGGAAGCTAGCACCGAGCTTTTGCGCCGTTCGGGACCGTGCCCTCAACTCTTCACACCCCGTCAACAAACCGGACCTCTTCGCTCCGTTCCGCCAGGGGGAAGAAGACGGTGAGGCTCGACCCTCCCCGCTCTGTGAACCGTCCCCCCAGGCGATGAAAGAGCAGCTGGGTGGCCTGGCGGCTGAGGTTCAGGCTGCCTGTGGTGGGATTCCAGCTCAGGACCGGGCCAACCCAGGCGTTGTCCTCGGCTTCCTCCGCGCGGCTGCTCCCGCTGCGGCGGGTGGGGTCATCGCTGCTGATCCGCAGCTTGAGCCGTTGTCCAGCCGGCCGCAGCCGCAGTTTCACGTGACTGCCCGCAGGCAGGGAACGGCTGAAGCGATCGATCAGTCCCCCCAGCATCGTCTCCAGGCGCATGGGGTCGCTCAACACCGGGGGAAGGTCGTCGGCGATGGAGAGGGTCAGCCTCAGATCCCGGCGTCGCAGCTGCCGCTCCCAGATCCCCTCCAGATGGCGCAGCAGCTCGCTCAGATCCGTGCGAGCCAGTTGGCTCTCCGCCAGCGGCTGGCCGCGCCCCGGATGACGCTGCAATTCAGCCGCCAGGAAGATCAATCCGAAGCGGTCGATCTGCTCGCTGCATTCGCCATCGATCTGTTCCAGCCGTTGACGCGCCACGGAGGGGAGATCGGTCCGTCGCAACAGCGAGCGAATCAGAGTCCGGATCGTCGCCAGCGGCGTGCGCACCTCATGGGTGAGCGCCTCCAGCAGAGCCAGTTCCGCCGCCACCTCCTCCGAGGCGCCCGCCGCCGCGGCGGCGCGCGCTGGCGGCTCCACCGGCTGCAGCGTGACGCTTGGCGCCATGGCGGCCAGCCGCTCGGCGAGCAGGGGCCAGAACCGCAGGCCCAGGGCGGGGTCGTTGTGCAGCGGGCCGAGGGCCTGCAGCCGCTGTCGCAGCCTGCTGGCCGCCTCGGGATCGTCCTCCCGCAAGCGTTGGGAGAAGCCCTCCAGGGCCTGGCTGACCATGGCGGCCTCAAAGCGCACCACCAGCCGGCGCTCCGCAGGAGGACCATCGAGAAGCAGGACCACCTGCAGGCGCGGCGTGACAAGCACCAGCAAGGGGTCGTTGCCATCCTCCGGCCGCAGGGGCAGCCGTTGGAATCCCCCATGGGGCGGGGGCGCCGGTCCCCGCCCCTGGACCACGGGGAGTAAGGGCTGAACCGGTGGCAGCACCTCCGCCAGGCCGGCGGGGGTCCAGACAAACCCACTCAGCTCGCTCAGCAGGGTGGGCTCATAGAGCGCTGGCAAGGGGGAGGCCAGCCAAACGCCCTGCCTGGGCCCGGCCTCCCTCAGCAACAGATCCTCCTGGAGCGTGGCCAGGGAGGCCCACCAGAGGCGTCGCACGCAATCCTCGTCGCGACGTCCCGGTGGTACCCCGATGCTGAGCTGCTCTCTCAGGGACGGGAAGTTCACCTCCGGCGCTGAGGGGCACGGCGACCACGACGTCCGACCGCGGCACACAACCCGAGAGACACGAAATTCACGAGCATCGCGGAACGTCCGTAACTCAACCAGGGGAGCGGGATGCCGGTGACCGGGCCCAGGCCAATCGTCATGAAGATGTTCACCACCACCTGAAACATCAGCATGGCAGCGATCCCCACCACAACGAGGGATTCCCCATCGGTTCGGGCCCGCGTGGCGATGGTGAGAAGGCGCCAGCACAGCAGCACATAGGCGCCAACGAGCAAGGTGGAGCCCACAAAGCCGATCTCCTCTCCCACCGCACTGAAGATGAAGTCGGTGTGCTGCTCCGGAATGAACCGCAGCTTGGTGAGCAAGCCGTGCATCAGGCCCGTTCCCCAGAGGCCTCCCGAACCGATGCCAACCTTGCTTTGCAGCAGGTGATAGCCGCCCCCCAGCGCATCCTTGGCGGGATCGAGAAAGAGCACCAGGCGTTCCCGCTGGTAGTCCTTCAGCCCATGCAGCCAGAGCTGGGGCGTGATCGCCGCGAACAGCAGCTGAACGCCCGTCACCGCAGCGAGGCCCAGCCGTCTCCAGGGCAAGGATTGCCAGGCCAAGCTGGCGAGGAGAGGAATCCACAGGGCCAGGGCCCAGGGGGCGACCCCGGTGAGGATGGCCGTGAGGAGCGGTGAGATCAGAAGAAGCAGCCAGCTCCCGGGCAGGCCCGCCCAGAAGAGCATCACCAGCAGGATGGCCCCGAACACCAGCGAGGTGCCCAGATCCGGCTGGATGAACACAAGAGCCCAGGGGAGGCTGATCAGGCCCACCGGCCGGAGCAGATCCACGGGCCGCTCCACCGGATAGCGGCACAGCAGGCCCGCCAGCAGAACAATGGCCGTCAGCTTGGCGAATTCCGAGGGCTGCACATGGAAGCCCGCGATGTTGATCCAGCGTTGGGCTCCCAGGGCGGAGATCCCCACAAATCGGACGGCCAGAAGGCTGATGATGGTGAAGCCATAGAGCGGCCACTGGATCCGTCGCAGGTGCTCCACGGGCAGACGGGCGCTGACCAGGGCCAGGGCCATCCCCACCGCCGCCGTGATCCAGTGCTGATACCAGTCGGCGTAGTCGGCCTGGCGTTGGGTGCTCGCGATCAGAATCCCCGCCAGAAACGTGATCCCCAGGGGGACGCCCCAGAGGATCCAATCCACGGTCTCCAGGTGTTGACGGAGCGCGCGCCGGGGGGTGCGGCCGCGTGTCCGTCGCTGAGCCGCCGCGGTCACCGGCGCCTCATACCGCCGCCCCGGTGAGGGAGAGGCGTTCAGCCAAGGTCGCGGCCAGGTCGCGGAAGGCCACGGCGGTGGCGGAGTCGGGGTGGGCCAGAACGACCGGATGTCCCTGGTCGCCCCCTTCCCGGACCAGAAGTTCGAGCGGGAGCTGGGCGAGGAGCGGCACATCGGCTTCTCCAGCCAGCAGGGCTCCGCCGCCGCTGCCGAAGATGGCGTAGCGCTGCTCGGGCCGATCCGGAGGCAGGAACCAACTCATGTTTTCCACCACCCCCAGCACGGGCACCCCCATCTGCACGAACATCGCCAGACCTCGTCGGGCGTCCTGAAGGGACACCCGCTGCGGCGTGGTGACGACGAGGCCACCGTCGATCGGCACGGCCTGGGCGAGGCTCAGTTGGGCATCACCGGTGCCGGGCGGGAGGTCGACGACCAGCACGTCTCTTTCCCCCCAGGCCACTTGATAGAGAAACTGGCGAATGATGCCGTTGAGCATCGGACCCCGCCAGATCACGGGCTGATCATCCCCGATCAGCAGCCCCATGGACACCATGGCCAGGCCACAGGTCTCGAGCGGTTGCAGCACCTGTTCAGCGCCGCTCCCGCGCACCTCCGGCACCTCGCCGGCCACACCCAGCATGGTGGGAGCGTTGGGTCCGTAGATGTCCGCGTCCAGCAAGCCCACCCGCAGGCCGCGGCCGGCGAGGGCGCAGGCCAGATTCACGGCCACCGTGCTCTTCCCCACGCCCCCTTTGCCGCTGCTGACGGCGATGACGCGGCGCACGCCGGGAATGGCCTGGCGGGCGGGAAGTCCACCGCCGGGGGCCGATCCGTGGCCCGCGCCACCGATGGGACCGCTGGACGGGGGACTGGCCAACTCGATCTGCACATCTTCGATGCCCTCCAGCCGCAGCAGGGCCTCCCTGGACTCGCTGGCCAGGCGATCGCGTTGGCTGGCGGCGAAGTTCGGCAGGGCCAGGCGAAAGAGAGCGCGCGCTCCCTGCCGCCGCACATCAGTGACCCAACCCAGGTCCAGCAAGGCTTTTCCGGTGCCGGAATCACAGATGGGGCGCAAGGCCTCGATCAGCCGCGGGTCTTGATCGCCCGGGCTGACGCCAGGCCCGGAATCCCTGCTGGAGGTGGACATGGGGAAAGCAACCTTCGCCGCTGGTTGGGGCGGATCCTAGAAACCATCCGGGGTGACAGAGCCTCTCGATCGCTTGTGGAGACCCCCGCCTGGCTGGGAAGGTTGGGAGGACTCCCGCCCCTGTCCACGGCATGGCTTCCACCCTCCCCGACGCGATTCCCCCGGACGGCTCCAGAAGTCGGGCCAGGGATCTGCTCATGGGCCTGCAGGAGTCGATCTGCGCCGGGTTGGAAGCGCTCGATCGGGAGGGTCGTTTTCTGGAGGAAACCTGGGAGCGGCCTGAAGGGGGGGGCGGGCGCTCGCGCGTGATGAAAGCCGGCCGGATTTTTGAGCAGGGAGGGGTGAATTTCTCGGAGGTCCAGGGCGAGGAGCTTCCTCCCTCGATCCTCAACCAACGCCCGGAGGCCAAGGGTCATCCCTGGTTTGCGGTGGGTACCTCCATGGTGTTGCATCCCCGCAGTCCCTGGGTGCCGACCGTGCACCTCAACTACCGCTATTTCGAGGCCGGACCGGTGTGGTGGTTTGGAGGCGGCGCGGATCTGACTCCCTACTACCCTTTTTTAGAGGATGCCCTCCACTTTCATCGCACCCTCAAGGGGGCCTGCGACGCCGTGGATCCGCTCTATTACACCGTTTTCAAACCCTGGTGTGATGAATACTTCTTCCTCAAGCATCGTGGCGAAACCCGAGGGGTTGGTGGCATCTTCTACGACTATCAAGATGTTGGCGGGATTCTTTACAAGGGGTCTGATCCGCATGGCGCCGCCGCCGAAGCCTCTCAGGGGGTGAGCCCCATCGCGCAGGATTGGGAGAAATTATTCGCCTTGGCCCAATCTTGCGGCGAAGCCTTCCTGCCCAGTTATGTGCCGATTGTGGAGCGGCGCGCGTCGCTTCCCTGGGGAGAGAAAGAACGGCAATTTCAGCTCTATCGTCGCGGGCGGTATGTGGAGTTTAATCTTGTTTTCGACCGGGGGACAATCTTTGGCCTGCAGACGAACGGCCGCACCGAATCGATCCTGATGTCGTTGCCACCTCTTGTGCGCTGGGAGTATGCCTACAGCCCCGAAGCGGGGTCGAGGGAAGCCCTGCTCACCGAGGTGTTCACTCGCCCTCAGAACTGGCTGGACGACGCGTCGCTGGAGGAGCGATGCGCCCAGCGTCAGGCTGTGAACTGACCTGCTCGGAGGTGGGGCCGCTCGTGCGGCGACCGAGGCCGATCTCCAGGGCGGTCACCACCCGGTCCGCGAGCAGGTCAATGGTGCGCTGGCGCGTGGCTGGATCCCGCAGGGATGCCTCCAGACGGCCTTCCAATTTGCCCAGCTCCAGGATCGCCACTCCGCGCTTGGGGGCGCCCAGCCGATCGCGGAAATTCATCGGGTAGGCGCCGAACTCCTGAGCCAGGCTTTCGTCGATGCGGCTGAAGGGCCGATGCAACGGTGGAATCAGGCCGGAGCCCACGCCGGAGGGGCCGTAGGCGTCGAAATGGATCTCGAAGGCATAGCCATCGGCTCGCGCGTGTTCGCGGCCGACGCTCCAGTTGGTGCCGGGATGATCTGGATCCAGGATGGTGCGCACCGGTGGCTTGTAAAAATCGATCCGCAGCCCCCGCTGCCGGCCCAGGGTGGCCACCGCGTGAGCCAGCACGAGATTCCAGTAGTGCTCGTCGGTGATGCCCCGCATCATGGGCGCAGCCCCCAGCAGACCCACGGCTTCTCCACTGGTGCCCGACCCGGCGATGCCCTGGGAATCCGCGTGACCGGCCATCACAAGGATGGGGGTGTTCGGAGAGACGGTGCGCAGGCC
>VGQX01000008.1 GCA_016882305.1 Cyanobacteria bacterium K_Offshore_surface_m2_239 | reverse complement strand
CGGCACAGTGGGTCTTGGGCATGGTTCGTCTGGTTGAGGTAGGACTCAGACCAGGGAAACGGACCTGCCCACCCCTTGCAAGGCCAGCCGCTGGGCCAGCCGCCAGAGGTGCGCGGCCCACCCCGGCTACGCCGGGGTGGGGGTGCGGGGGGATTTACACCACTCGAGGGGACGCCAGCGTTTTAGATCCGGAACTTCGATAAGACTTGCATCGTCATCGTGATGAATCTTGAGAAACATGGCTCGTTTCTGAATGGCCAATTTAAGTGTGTTGCTGTGAATGGCAGGTGAAAGGGGAAATTAACATTTTGCTGTCCACGATCTCTGGCCACCGGAAGAGAAAGGAGGACCTTGTGGAACCTCAATGTCCGTCAATGAGATGATCTTTACTTTGCCTTAGCGCCTTCCAGATTTTCTTGATCTGTGCGTAAGCCTCTTCTTGACTGATCTTGCCATTGCCTTGTAACCCAACAATCAGACCAACGCGTTCGGCAAAGGTCTCCAGATTCTGATGAAATAAAAGCCGCTCCGGTGTCCAATCATCTCCGCGGTAGCCCGAACGGGCCTCCATTGGAGACCGTACGTCAACCTGCGGTGCATCGTCATGGTCGTCACCGTTTGGCGTAATGCTGGAGGACATACCCAGTTGGCGAATGGGAATCAATTACGCTACCGCATGGCTCGGACAGGTGACCTCCCTCGTCTGACCGTCCATCCCGCTATGGATTGACCTGTGCTACGTCTCACTCCCGGTGCCCTGAGTTCCCAACTCCTCGAACAGCGCCCTGGTCGTTGGCCTGACGATCTGGTTCAGTATGAAGGTCTCGCACCAACACTGATTGACGCAGTCCGTTTCAATGCCGGAAACGTTTGCCACCTTCCAGAGGTTCAGATTAAAGAATTAGGCGAACTCCAGGAACAGTCTGGCCTCTGGATACGAATTCGTGGCCTTAGAAATAGGGATTATATTGAGGATGTGCTTCAGGCTTTGCAGATCCCAAAAGTCTTGCGTATACCTCTTCTTGATGTACCACAGCGCCCGCAAGTTGACTGCCTGGACACAGCCGTTTTGGTGGTCATTCACCGTTTAGGATTCCCCAACAGCTCTGGATATCTAAGCAGCGATCAAGTTGGTTTGCTGCTCTTACCAAGACTGCTGATCAGTGTGGAAGAAAACTCAAGTAATGTTGCATTCCCCGAGCTGACGCAATGGCTTCTCTCAGGGCAGACACCAGTCTTGGAAAGCGATCTCGATGACATTCTTCATTTCTTAGTGGATGATATCCTCGATGATATATTTCCCATTCTCGAAAGTATCTCACATCATATTGATACCCTAGAAGAAGCAGTCCTGCGTCGACCGAAGCCTAAGCTTCTGACCCGGACCTTCCGCTACCGGCGGAACTTACGGACGATTCGTAGTCAGGTCTGGCCTCTACGTCATCAAATTCAGGTTCTGTTGCGTGAGCACCAGACATTACTTGGCAAGGAAGCATTAGGTGGCTTCCAAGAGATGGCTGAACTTGTACAGCTGCTCTACGAGAATTGTGAAATGCTACGCAATCAATGTGATGCGATCACTCAAGCCTATAGTGTTGGCATTAGCAACCGCATGAATCAGGTCATGAAAACATTAACAATATTGACCAGTATTTTTGCGCCGTTGACATTCATTGCTGGAATATATGGAATGAACTTTGAGTTTATGCCTGAACTAAAGTTTAGATATGGATATTTCATCGTTCTCTTTATCATGTCAATTGTGGCGTTGCTTCAGTCCCTATGGCTTTGGAAAAGGGGTTGGTTTCAAGATTGGACCGCTCAACGCTGAGGCAAGAAATTGGAAAACTTTTCCCCCTCTTAATCTGCTCATAACGACGAGAAGAGCTTGCTTGTCTTAAAAAAAAGAGCACCTCAAGGCGTTCATCGATGGCCTTCCAGCCGAAGGTACTCAGCTTTGGTCTCGTGACCAGTCTGATTGCGGGCCCCGCTGTCATTGCTCAACAAACCATCAGCGGTGCAGGAGCCACCTTTCCAGCTCCTTTTTATCAAGCGGCCTTTTCAAGTTTGGCCAGTCAAGGTGTGAAAGTCAATTATCAGTCAGTCGGATCAGGAGCTGGAGTGAGGCAATTTGTGGCTGCAACGGTTGATTTTGGAGCCACTGATGAGCCAATCAAACCTGCTGAGATGGCCAAGGTGTCCAGAGGGGTCGTCCAAATTCCAATCGTTGGAGGAACAATAGCTATTGCTTACAACAAGTCTGATTGTTCCGATCTTAAATTAACCCAGAACCAGGTTGCGGAGATTTTCCTTGGCGAGATAACGACCTGGGATCAGTTAAAATGTGGAAAAGGTCCATTAAAAGTTGTTCATCGCTCAGATGGTTCTGGGACCACTTTTGCTTTCACGAATTCACTCTCTAGTTTTTCACCCAAATGGAAGTCGAAGGTGGGAGAAGGAAAAAGCGTGAATTGGCCTGTTGGGGTGGGAGGAAAGGGTAATGAAGGTGTATCCGGTATATTAACAAATACACCTGGTTCCATTGGATATGTCAATCAAGCCTTTGTAAAAAGACCACTGCGAGCTGCTGCGATTCAGAATAAAGCAGGCAAGTTCGTCAAACCTGGTCTGAAGGGAGGCGCAGCAGCATTGAACAATATTTCACTAGACAGTGATCTTGCTGGTGAAAATCCCAACCCCGCTGGAGCAGAAAGCTATCCGATTTCCACCCTTACCTGGATACTGGCGTATCGTAATGGAAACGGCCAAAAAGCAGATGACGTTCGCAAAGCCATCAATTATCTCCTAGGCCCTGCCCAAGCCAAGGCTGATGATCTTGGTTATGTTCCCCTGCAAGGAGCCATTCTGAACAAAGCCAGGCGTGCTGTCGCTCGCATCGGAAACTAGTTCGCCAACGCCCACATACCGCCGGCCAGTTGCCGGCGGTTTAACAATGTTACTCTTAACCTAGTCATCAACATTCCATAGTTTCCGGATTCTTGACTTGATCTAGGTTTTACCTAGTTATCGGACACCTTCATGGGAATTGCGACCGTTCGAGAAGCCAACAGCAGTGACGGTTTTCGCCGCTTCTTGGAAAGTACGTATCAACGTACCTCCTTGGTCCAGATGAACAGCGGCAGCACCATCCCCCTGCTGCGTCATCACCTGTGGCTGGTTGTGAGAGGCATGGTTAAGTTAGGTTGCGTTACCATTGATGGCGATGAATTACTTCTTGGTCTGGCAGGACCGAATGAACTTTTCGGTGAATCTCTTGCCGGGCTTGAAGCCTATGAAGCCAAAACGCTCTGCCATTGCGATCTTCTCTGCCTCAGCATGGCAGAACTCGAACAAGATCCGTCTTTGACTCCTGCTTTGGTCAAAGCAATCAGCCAACGTCAAAGACAGAGTCAGTCTCTGCTGGCTCTAATGGGTTTAAAGCGTGTTGAGGATCGTGTTAAGGGCCTCCTTGAACTTCTGGCTATGGAGTATGGAATACCCTGTGCTGAAGGTCTTCGCTTAACCCCTCGACTTACCCATCAGGAGTTGGCGAGTGCCTTGGGGACAACGCGTGTCACAGTCACCAGAATCATCGGTCAGCTCAAGGACATCGGCTGGTTAAGCCTCGATTCTCAACGGTCGATCATCCTCTCCCCTTTGCCCCGTCGGTGAAGACTGTATTCTGGAGCCAGATCACTGAGGACGATCCCCTCAGGCAAAAAGAGGGAATGACACAGAGGCTCCTTGTCGTTGAAGATGACGACACCATACGAGAAACCATCCGCGACGCACTCTTCCACGAGGGTTTTGAGGTTTCAGCCTGTGCAGATGGACGCGCTGCACTGGAGATGCTCCAACGTCAGAGCGATCTGCCTTATGCGCTGGTTGTGCTCGACTTGATGCTGCCAGGGATGAGTGGTTTGGATGTCTGCCGACAGCTTCGGGCGGCTGGCGATCAAACGCCGATTCTTGTGGTGAGCGCCCGTGATCATGAAACTGACCGCGTTCTCGGGCTTGAGGTGGGGGCGGATGACTACTTGGTTAAACCCTTCGGGATGCGTGAGCTCGTCGCAAGAGCTCGTGCCTTGATGCGTCGTAGTGGTACAAAATCACCAGCAACTCAAGTTTTGAGCCATGAGAACTTGCGCCTTTTCCCTGAAGAATGCCGTGTTACCCGTGACGGGAAAGAAGTTAGTCTTTCTCCTAAAGAATACAGGCTTCTTGAACTTTTCATGCAATACCCCCGTCGCGTCTGGAGCCGAGACAAGCTATTAGAACAGATCTGGGGTCACGATTATTTTGGTGATAGTAAGACTGTTGATGTTCATATCCGGTGGCTAAGAGAAAAGCTGGAAGTCAATCCTTCAGAGCCAGTCCATCTGCAAACAGTGCGTGGTTTTGGTTATCGCTTTGGTTGATAACGGATGTTGACCTCATGGCTAGTTCCTGCTGTTATCTTTACCTTGGGAATGTGGCTCGGTCTTCAACTTCGTCGTGGTCATAAACATGGTGTCGGATCGCGAGAACCAAGTCGTGAACAGTTGCTGTCATGGCTTTACCAAGCTCCTCAAGGATGGTTGATTGTTGATGCATCCAACCGCGTGTTTTTTTTCAATGGGCGCGCGCAGCGCCTGCTCTTGATGTCGTCAACACCGAATCCAGGCCTGGATGTTGCGGATCTTCCTGGGTTCAACAGCTTGATTGACTTGCTCAACGATGTCAGGCTTCAGGGGCAGCCCACCCGCCTGGAGTGGGTTCACAGAGGGCAGGAGCTAGAGGTGTTTGCCTTTCCTGATCCGGCGAATTGGGTGGCCATCCTCTTGCAAAGTCGACGTTCGCTTGAAGCTCAACTCAACCAACAGGAACGGTGGGTCAGTGATGTAGCCCATGAGTTGAAGACACCATTAACAGCGCTCATGCTTGTTGGCGACAGTCTTGCTGCCACAGTCTCCGACCACAATGCTGTCCTGGTTGAGCGTCTTCTAAAGGAATTACGACGAATGCAGGATCTTGTCGCCGATCTACTCGAGCTTTCAAGACTAGAAAATGTCCTGCCTGGCAAAGGCATTCCTCAGGAGAGCATTCTTTTGCACACCTTGATCAACGATGTTTGGCTGGGAATCAAACCGATGGCTGACATGAAAGAAATTTCTATCAAGATTACTTCAGATGAGATCAATCAAGATATGTTAGTTGTTCATGGTGACCAGAGACGCTTGCACCGAGCCTTGCTCAACCTCTTTGATAACGCAGTTCGCTATAGTCCCCACGCAGGCGAAATCTCGGTTGCGCTGCATGCAAGCAATGATTGGATTCGAATTGAAGTGCAAGATCAAGGGCCGGGTTTATCAGAGCAGGATCTTCAACATATGTTCGAACGCTTTTATCGCGGCGACGCCTCACGTTTTCGCCACCATCGTGGAGCCAGTGGATTGGGATTAGCGATCGTGCAGCAGATCATCTTGACCCATGGTGGCTGGATCCTTGGCGAGAATGCCCCTTCGGGGGGTGCACGCTTCGAATTGCGACTGCCACGTCGATATGAGATCTCAGACCACTCTTGACTCGTGGCTGGGCTTGAATATCTCTCAGTAAACGAAAGACTCGACTCAATCAACCACGTGACTGTGCCGACTGGGAGTCCTGCAAGAAATAAAGTAGATCATTTTGCAACCAGAATAGGAACGTCTTGTCCGCCATGATCAAGATCTGCCCGTGACGAATGGGAAGTTCAGCAACTCGCACCTTCCGCCAAGACACCTGACGGACTTCAACCCCGGAGATTGGCCTTCCAGATTCCTCTGGCGCCAGGATCCGCTGAGGGGTGGCATCGTTCCAAAGTGATTGATAAGCCAGACCAAGACTGGAATTTGGATCCAAACGGATGACTCCTTTGTCCTCTGCCATTGCCAGGGATGCCGCCGTGGGCGTAGATCCCTCGCTCCCCTTCGCCCCCTCCAGAGACGACAGGCTCTGTCGACCGATGGCCTGGAGCCGTTCCATGGCTGTTCTCCAATCATTGGAAACCTCATTCCCGATTTGGTGGTCTGATTTGGATGCTTTTCCGTCCCCGCGACGATCTCGTGACATCGGCCACCGTTGGGACCTCCTCAGGGTGGATCGTCGACCATCCCCACCCAGCGCAACGGATGGGGGTGCAGACGGGTTTCGGGTTTGGAGCCGCGTTGCTCGTCCCGTCTTCGACGGACCGGATTCCCGGGTCGGTGCGGTAACGGCAACAGCCTGTCCTTGCTTTGGTGGAGGTAACTGAGGAATGCCTGGAGACGTCACCCTCTCGCCAAGCCCTGTCTGGGCCGCCTGGCTCGTGAACTGGAGCAGCTCTGGCGTATTGTCCCGGCTCTGCAAACGTTCCGGCTCGGAGTGCGGGCGCTCACGCCACTGCGGCAACGAAAGAACCAGTCCATGGAGGAAAAGAGCCACAACACATCCAACCCATAAAGTCCCGACGCGGCCCAGTCTTCTCATGCTTTTCCAGATCACGGCAGCTGCAGCTGAAGGATCCACGAATCTCTCGCTTCCATCGGTCGAAGCCGATCCAGCATCTGATGGACAACTCCCCAAGGGACCTCACCCTCGGGCACCAATCGCACCACAGGGGCGGCAGGCTGAGTCTGGTGCCGCAAGCGAAGCCTTTCCAAGACCAACGGTAGCTCTTGTGGATGAATGGGCTGATTCCAAAGGCGGAGCTCGCCGCGCTGACTGAGATGAACCACCATCACGCCCTGAAGCGCGGGCCGTTGGGCCACAATCTGGCCTAACAGAATGGTCATCAGACCAATGGCGCAAGCCATGGTGCTCAGAACGGCCAGTCCCATGGCGTTGACTTCGGGAGAGGAGGTCCCGATCACTGAAAATCTACGGCTCATGGTGAGAAAGGTCGAGCCCCGAATGGCAGTTCAAGCACGACAGGAGCCTGGGATTGTTTTTTGAGCCAGCGCATTGATCGACTTACTTTCTCGAACGAAAGGGCATCGGACGGCAGGTAGTGAACCCGCTGCAGGGGCTTACGACGTTGCAAAAAAAGCCCCAGATCCGTCGATGACAACCTGTCTCCATTGACGCTCCACTGCCCTTGTGGTGTTTCCACCAGCCAGAGGGGCGGCCCTCCATCGACCAGGGCCGGGCTTGGGATCGGGGAGTGCAGAGCGGGCGTCGGCGTTCCTCTGAGGAAAAGGGGAAGGAGAGCCACGGCTTCGCTGACGAACAAAACCAGCAGGAGAAGAGATTGATAAGCGAGATTCATGTGTGCAGAAGCGGCGGCTCCAGTCGACGCAGATCCTTCTGCCACAGGGCCAGTTGCCATTGGCGCAGACCGTTGTTCAGATGCCAGGTCACCGTCGCCACCAGGCTGACCACCAGGCCCATGGCGGTGGAGAGCAAGATCTCTCCGAATCCATGGAAGTCGCCACCCTCCGGCAGCAGCAAATTGGGTCCCATGGATGACAACAGACGATTGAGGCCCAGCACCGTGCCAATCAGTCCGAGGAGAGGGGCAATCACAATGGCGGCCTCCAAAAAGGATTGAGCAAACCGCATTTCCAAATCCCGCTCAGTCATCCAGGACTCGGCGTGCTTTGCCCCTTGCCGTATCGCCTCGCTCCAATCCTGCCGATGGACTCGACGACGTCTCCACCACAACACCCAGAAGCGGATGCGCTCAAAACTGATTGTCAGAACAGAGATGGAAAGAAGGATCAGCATCCAGCCAGCTGGCCCACTCAGGGCACGAATCACTCGGAGACAAGAGGGTCATTCAATTTTATGCGGGTCATGCCAAGCTTGTTGTGGGCAGCGTGCTTGACAGAGCTCGGGGTCCTAGCACTGATTATTGTGGGTTGAACAGGGTGGTCCCCATGGGAGGCATCTTCAGCGACAACAGCCTGACCATCGGCAAGACTCCCCTCGTGGCTCTCCACCGGGTCACGGAGGGCTGTGGGGCGAGGGTTCTGGCCAAGATCGAGGGCCGAAACCCCGCCTACTCGGTCAAGTGCCGGATTGGCGCCGCGATGATCTGGCAGGCCGAAAAGGAAGGCTTGCTCGGTCCTGGCAAGGAATTGATCGAACCAACGAGTGGGAACACCGGCATCGCGCTGGCCTTCGTGGCAGCCTCGCGGGGCTTGCCCCTGACATTGACCATGCCGGAGACCATGAGTCTGGAAAGACGCAAGCTGTTAACAGCCTATGGGGCCAATCTGGTGCTGACCGAAGGGCGTTTTGGCATGAGTGGGGCGATCCAGGCCGCGCGCCATTTGGCGGAGGCCGAACCTGATCGTTACGTGATGTTGCAACAATTCGTCAATCCTGCCAATCCACAGATTCACCACGACACGACAGGTCCAGAGATCTGGACCGATACCGATGGGAAGGTGGATGTCTTTGTGGCTGGAGTCGGGACCGGCGGCACCATAACGGGCGTCAGTCGCTACATCAAGCAAACCCTTGGCCAACCCCTCGTTTCCGTTGCCGTTGAGCCTTCAGCCAGTCCGGTGATCACTCAGACGCTCGCGGGCATTCCCCTGCAGCCCGGTGCTCACAAAATTCAGGGTATTGGTGCGGGCTTTGTTCCCAAAAACCTCGACTTAGCCATGGTTGATCGGGTGGAGCAAGTGAGTGACGAAGATGCGATCCAGATGGCGCGCAGGCTGATCCGTGAGGAGGGTATTTTGGCTGGGTTGTCTTGTGGTGCGGCTGCGGTTGCCGCCATACGCTTGGCTGGCCGTCCGGAATTCAAGGGAAACACGATTGTGGTCGTCTTACCCGATTCCGGAGAGCGTTATTTAAGTTCCATCCTCTTTGAAGGACTTTTTAGCGAAAGTGGTTTAGCCCTGCAACGATGAGTAATCTCAGGAAAATCATGCAAAGGCTGACGCATATCCAGCCCGATCTCAACCAGCTCTCGGATCAACCTGTTGACAGGAAGGAGGCGAGATTAAAGTTACATCTGGAGGCTTATCAGAAGCATTTGGCTGATTGCACGCCAGCCATGCTGCAGTACGAGCTGGTGTGGTTGGATGAGCATATTCTCAGCCTGGAACTCTGCCTCAACCAGCCGGAAATGCTCAGCGCAGCTGGGGGCTCCTCACAAGTCGAGCAATGGCTGGTGGAAAGTCGTCGATGCAAGGAAGCACTTGAGGAAACCATGACCCATCGCGGAGTGGGGCCTGCACCTCATCCTCACGCGATAGCGACAAGCGAGCATGCCTGGGAACTTCGAGAAGAGAAAATAAAAAAACTGTGGGGCCTGACTTGACCTAAGCAGACTGAAAGACTGTCGATTGGAGAAGAAAGCCCGAAAAAAAGGACCGCGTCGTTGCGGTCCTTTGATTTAACACCTTTCTCTTGTCGATCTTTAGAGTGATCAGGAAAGAGATTCAATCGAGCCAGCAGATTAGCGTGAGTTAAAGCGCCGACTCTCCTCGATCCCCTGTGCGGATACGGATGGCATCTTCCACAGGGCTAACGAAGATTTTGCCGTCGCCAATCTCACCCGTATGAGCAGCTGTGCTGATCGCCGTAACAGCGGCATCAAGCTTTTCATCCGGGACAATCACCATGATCTTGAGTTTGGACAAAAAATCAACCCTATATTCAGTGCCTCGATAGCGCTCAACTTGCCCCTTCTGGCGTCCGAATCCTCGAGCATCCGTGACCGTCATGCCAACAACGTCGATCGCCACCAAAGCTTCTTTGACCACATCCAGTTTCCTGGGACGGATCATCGCAGTGATCATTTTCATGATGTGTTTCCGAATGGTTTTAGTTGGTCATGGGATCATAGGCTTCTTCGCCATGGGCAACGAAGTCCAGACCCCGCTCCTCCTCTTCAGGGCTGACGCGAAGAGGCATGAAGCACTTGAGGAGATAGAGAATAAGTGATGTAGCGACGGCAACGAATCCGTAGCTCACGAGCACGGCTTTGAGTTGCGCCACAAACATACCAAAATTACCTGCCTCCTCCATGATCTTGGCAGAAAGTGGGAAGTAATCTGCTGGTACAAGTGTTTTTGCCGCGAAGACGCCGGTAAGCAAGGCGCCGACTGTGCCCCCGATACCGTGGACCATGAAGGTGTCCAAGGAGTCATCAAATTGGATAAAACTCTTTATGCGAACGGCGATAAAGCAGGCAATTGTTGTTAAGAAGCCAATAATTATAGATGGCCCAATATATACAAAACCAGCTGCAGGGGTTATGCCAACCAAGCCTGCAACAGCACCTGTGGCTGCGCCGACAGCGGTTGGCTTGCCATCCTTGAACCATTCGAGCATGCACCATGTCAGCAGAGCGGCCGAAGCAGACGTTGTGGTGGTCAGGAACGGATAGCCTGCTGTTTTAGAGGAAAACATGCTAGCACCATTGAATCCAAACCAGCCAAACCACAACAACCCGGCACCAAGAAGAATGAAGGGAACGTTGTGAGGCGGACGCTTGTTATCAGGCCAGGTGGTGCGTGAGCCGATGATGGCCGCAGCAACAAGAGCGGCGACACCGGAGGAGATGTGCACGACGGTTCCGCCGGCAAAATCAAGGGCCCCAATGGAACCAAAAGGCCCCAGAAATCCACCACCCCAAAACATTTTTGCCATTGGGCAGTAAACAAAAATACTCCAGAGCAAACAGAACCAAAACCAAGCCTTGAAACTGATTCTCTCTACCAAGGCGCCCGAAATGAGTGCTGGAGTGATAATAGCAAACATGCCCTGAAACAGGGCAAATGAGGTCGATGAAATTGCGAAGCCTTCAGCGAGAGGTCCATCCCCTAGTGGACCGCCGACATTGCTGAGAAGGATGTGCTCAAGACCGCCAATAAATGGGCTATTAAAGCCCAATCCAAAGCTAAGACTATAACCAATGACGACCCATACCACGCCGATGAGTCCCATGAGGAAAAAACTCATCATCATGCAATTCAGGACATTCTTCGAGCGCGTGAACCCTCCGTAAAAGAAGGCTAGGCCGGGTGTCATGAGCAACACCAACGCTGAACCAATCAACATGAGCAAGGTGTCGGCTCCATCCGTTGGCACCTTGGTCAGGGCGGCTTGGGCTCCACCCGCCAGCAGCGGGAGCAACCCCGCGCCAGTGGCCAAGAGAGCGAAGGCAAGGCGCCTGAGGCGTGGTTCGTTAAGTCCCGCGGCAAAGCGTTGACGCCAACGATCGAAGGTGTCCCTGGCTGTTAATCCGGCCATGGACGAAAAGCTTCGTGTCATGGGAAAGGTGACTTGGTCGATGTTCGGCGAGATACATCAGACATGTCCGTGGGACCCTTGCTCTGTAGCAGAAAGAACACTTTTGTGCTCCAACTGGAAAATCCTGGCGTCTGTCCGGGGACTCTGACGCCCGAGCTCGCTGTCATGAACCGGGATAGCGGATCGTTCGCCAGTCGCCGTTGGTCGTGCTGACCTCAACCCCAATGCCGATGGGTTCACGAATGGGGTGGTTCTGGTTCTGCCACCAACCGACCGCCTCGGTCCAGGCCGCGTCCAGGGAGTCGTAAACGTCGTCCAATACGGGGTGAGGTTCACCTCGGGCATCGACAAGCCGGTAGGAGCGGCAGGGGTGTCGCGAAGAGTTTCCAAAAAGGGGCGGCAAGCTGGACGCGGTCAGTCCTGCGGGAACGGCAGTGCCGAATGGATGGGAAGAGAGGGCCATGCATTGACTCATAGCGAGGCAACACAATGGCGGCAAGACCAGGAGAGAAACCGTCACAACGGCAACAGCTTCTCTGTCTCCCGCAGAACGGTTGGAAATCAAGCGTCAGCGCAGATACGCGCGGATCCCAGGCCGACACCAGAACACAAGGGCGGCCACGTTCAGCGCCCAGGCCAGCGGCGCCGCCACAGCCACCAGCAGGCGACCGGGCTCCACCATGACGAGTCTCACGATTCCGTAGGGAAGGGAGAGGGCCAGGCTCAGCGACAAGGCCACGATGGCAAGGATCTGTCCCCAGTGCAGCCAGCGCAGCAATGCGATGAAGGCAATGATGCCCACAATCGAGACAGGCAGGACCCCTCCCGCCCCAACAGCGATGTTGGCGATCCGCCAGCGCGGGTCGATCAAAATGATTTGCAACGTCAGCGGGAGCGCCAGACAACTCACGAGGAGGCCCAGCCAGGCCATGGGCCTGTAGCCCCAGGGGGGTTGCAAGCTCAGCTCTTCCGGAGTTGGTCTGGCGATCTGGAGTTGCTTGGGCATCCCCCATCGGCGGCGATCGCCCCCCATCCTGCTGTGCCGCCCATCAGCATGGCGGGAGCGCTCCATCCCCTCTCGACCCCGCCCCCAGGCCCGCCCACGATGGTCACCGTCTCCCCGCCCACCGTTTCCCCATCCACCGCCTTTCCGCCTCTCACCAGGGGGGAGCTCCACACCCTCCAAGTGAACCTGGGCTATCGCTGCAATCAGGCTTGCCGCCACTGTCATGTCGATGCAGGTCCCTGGAGAGAGGAGCGCATGGACTCGGACACGCTGGCCTTGATCCCAGCCGTGCTCCAAGCCCTCCGGCTCCGCACGCTCGATCTCACCGGTGGGGCTCCAGAGCTCCATCCTCAATTCCGGGAGCTGGTGCGGGAGGCGCGACGGCTGAACGTGGAGGTGATCGACCGCTGCAACCTGACCATTCTTCTGGAGCCAGATCAGCAAGATCTGGCCTCCTTTCTTGCCGCTCAGAAGGTCACCGTGGTGGCTTCCCTCCCCTGCGTCGAGGCGGAAACCGTCGATCGTCAGAGGGGCGCGGGCGTGTTTTCTCGCAGCCTGGAGGCGTTGCGGCGACTCAACAGTCTGGGTTACGGCCGAGACCGGTCAGGGCTTGCGCTGCACCTCGTCTACAACCCTCTGGGACCCACCCTTCCCCCCGCGCAGAAACGCCTGGAAGCGTTCTACCGAGACACCCTGCTACGGGAGCACGGCGTGGTGTTCAACACGTTGAAGGTGCTGACGAACATGCCCATTCAACGGTTCGCAGACCAGTTGAGACGGGAGGGCACCCTGGATCGCTACCGAGACTTGCTTCGAGACAGTCACTCCCCGGAGAATCTGAACCATGTGATGTGTCGCGGCTTGATCAGCGTGGATTGGCAGGGGCGTCTTTACGACTGTGATTTCAACCAGATGCTGGCCATGCCCGCGGCTGCGGGACGCCATCTCAGGGATCTGCTGGAGGGGCTTCCCCTCGGCTCGGCGATTGCCGTGGCCGACCATTGCTTCGGCTGCACTGCGGGGCATGGATCGAGCTGCGGTGGCGCCTTGAGGACCGACGAGGAGGATGGTTGATCCTTCAGACCTCCGAGACCGTGGAGTCTGGACGCCGTTGACCAAGCGGCCGACAACCCATCTGAGGACGACCTTCCAGCAAGGCGACGACCGATCTTCAGGGCCCTCGCTTCCCCCTCGGGACGCATGGCGCTTGGGCGAATGGGCCAAGGGGCCCCCGGGGAGCCGGGCAGCGGAGTCCTGAGATCTTTCGATTCTGTTAAGATTGTTCCGGTTGCCCAGGTGCGGTGTACGAAAACCATCCAGTTCTCCACTCCATGGAAGCGCGGCTGGAATCCCTCAAGGACCAGTACCGTTTCCAGCCCAGCGAGGAGAACCGTTATGCCCTCGTTCGTCACGAACAACTTCTCGCCCAGTGGGCTCCCTTCCGCCGCCAAGAGTCCTGACCCTGTTTTTGTTTCTGATTGTGCCTATGGCCTGCTGACAAAATCGTTTCGAAATAGGCTCTGGATACCGACGACTCTTACCCCCCGTCGGCCCCGAGCGCCCTTTCCTGGCAGCTCCGGAAAAGCCCTCGCTTGCCCTGGCGAGGGCTTTTCTGTGATCCCCGGGCCTCACCACAGCTCCAAGCGGGGGGGATGGAGATCAAGCCGCCAAAGCTGTCGATGCTCGCGCAGCAGTGTCTGACCCACAATCGCTTCCACCTCAAGAAGAGGAAAGACCGGATTGGTCAGGATGATCGCCTCCACGCTCCGGGTGGGGAGAGTCTCCGCTCCGATGGCCAGACCAAACAGGTGTTGGCGCCTCACCTCCTGCCAGCCGCACACCCCGACCAGGCGGGCGGGTTGGCTTGGATGGAGCGGAGTCAGTCGTTCCGCGAGCGCCGCTGTAAGGAAGACCCCTTCGGCACCGGTGTCCGCCAAGGCGTTCAGCGTCGTCGGCAGCCCCCCCGCAGCGGGGCGAACGCGCAGGGGCAGCAGCGGCACGCCGCGTCGCCAGGCCAATGGAACGATCCGCGGGGAAGCGACCCTGGTCTGGCGCCACCGCAGCGCGGCAGGCCCAAGGGCCAGAACATTCGCCACAGGATCCACCATCACAGGCACCTGCCGCAATGCCGAAGCGCCGAGCACCCCATCCACCCCCCGGGGCAGCGCGGGTCCAGGGATCACCAAGGCCTCCGCACCCGCCAGCCGGAAGCCTGGTCGTCCCGGCTCCCCGGGGAGCTGAAGAGGAGGCAGGCGGGCGCTGAACAACGACTGCGCGGCACAGGTCACCCCTCCGCCGGCCAGGGAAAATCGCTCAGGCGCCAGGCGGCGTTGAGAGAGGCCAAGCCGTTGCGCCACAGCCGACGTCACCATGGTGGAGGCGGCTCCCGTGTCAAGCAACAGACGCACCGGGCCCCTTTGGGAGCGAAAGGACAGCACAGGGGTGTCCCCCTCCTCCGCCCGCTCCAGAGGCACCTGACTGTCGCCCAGGGCCGACCCCGGCCGCAGCGATGGACCTCGGGTCTGGATCAACGCATGCCCTCGCCAGGCTCCACGGGCGTGACTCGCCGCCGTGATCGGTGCTCCGATCAACGCCAACGACAACACCAGCAGCGACGGAAGACAGGACGGGGGGAGGACGCGCATCAGCACAACGGGGTCAACGCAACACACTCCACCAGAGCGGAACGGTCAGCAAGGCCACCCCCGTGCTGAGGAGCACCACAGAGGAGGCCAAAGCAACCGCCTCACCCTCCACTTCCGCCAGCAGAAGTACGGACAGGGCGGTGGGCGTGGCGCCTTGCAGCACAAGCGCCGTGCGGTCGAGGGGAGGCAGGTCCAGCGCCGTGGCCAGAATCCAGATGATGCCGGGAACCACGAGCAGTTTGAACCCGAGGGCCCAAGTCAGGCCGCCGCAGACCGTCAGCGAGCGTTCGTTGAGACTGACCCCCAGGCGCATGCCGACCAAGGCGAGCGCCAGCCAGAACACGCCTCGGGCGGGCCACCAGAGCGCTTGGGCAACGACCTCGCGCCATGGGGTTTGTACCAGGAGCGCGGCAAGCCCAAGGCCTTGAAGGGCGGGACTGGTCAAAAGGGTGCGCACCAGCGCGTTGGTGCCCCCGCCGGTTCCGCGCAGCACCAGCGGCCCCAAGCTCCACGTGACGAGGGTGCCCGCCATGTCGTAGGCGATGACCGTCGACAATGCCCGTGGGGGGAGCAGGGCCAGGGCAACAGGCAATCCCCAGTACCCGGTGTTGCCCAGGGTCGCCCCCAGCAGCAGCACCCGGTGTTGGAGACGCTGACGCAACGGGGGAAACTGAACGATCCACAGACTCAGAACGGGAACCAGCACTCCCAGAAGTCCGACCTTGAGAAGGTCAACGGAAAAGGGGGAACGGAGAAGAAGGGCGGCCAGGCTGAGGGGGAGACCCCAGTGGATCAGAGGAGGGATCACTTTCGCGGGCCAGGCGGGCCGCGCCACGCCCAGCACCAGCCCCAGCGACAGACAGGGCAAGAGTTCCAGAGGCAACCGCAGCATGAACTCCGCTTGCCCGACCGCTGTGGCGCATGCTGACACCTCTCGCCATCACCTCCCGCCGTCGGTTCTGGGGAACACTGGGACAGCCAGCCAGATCCCTGCCCATGACGCCGAGCGAAGACCAAGCGATCACCCCTCGGCTGGAGACGCTGCGGGTGTTGATCGCGCGAGAGCGGCAGGAGGATCCGCTGGTGGGCGCCAAGGTTGGGTCCAAGCTGGGTCTGGAGATGCTTGTCGACCAACTGACAACGACCCGGGGTGTTCATGCCGAAACCCTCATGGCTCTGGCGGGAGTGCTCATCGGCGTGAGCGTGCAGGCCTCTCTCTGGGCCGAAGCGCAGACAAGAGGTCAGAGCAGCCTTCCCGGGGTGCAACGGGTGACCTGTCGGGACACGTCCGAACGGCTGGTGGGGGAGCCCATCACCCTGAGGCTGATGGAAGGATTGAGCTCTCCCTGGCAGGTGCTCTGTGAAGCGGCCCGACAGGAGGGAGCCGACCCGTTGCCGGACGGCCAGCGACTTGTGCTGGACAGCATCCAACGCATCGGGACACCCGCGTTCGGCCACCCGCGGGTGCCCGCCGCCCATACCCCGCAGGTGTTGGCGAGCGAGGAGCAGACCGCGCTGTGGCGGCTGTTCTTGCCCTTGTGCCGGGCCTGCTGTCAAGAACCGGGAGACTGGCCCCTGTTGTTCGGCCTGCTGGGGGCACGGGCCATGAAGATGGTCAAACCCGCCCTGTCGCCAGACCTTGCTCTGCGCCTGGCGATGGATGCGGCGCTGGATGCGGCAAAGCTACCGCTGTCTGATGCGGATTGGCATCCATGAAGAAAGAGGATCGGCCAGGGCGATGCGGTCGTGCATTTCAGGACGAGGAAGAAGCCAGGCGCAAACGGGTCCGCACATCGCGGAAAATGATGAGAGGATGTGCTGACAGAGCCTGCAATTTGGTGTGAGTCGCCACTTTTGGACTGGGCGTATTCGCTATCAATGCTCTGCTGACCAAGGCTTCCTCAAGCATGCTGACACCGAGCACGCGCCTCAAGCTTCAGGCCATCATCCAGCGGATTGCCAAGGGGGAATCCGTCAGCCTGAATGAACGCATCTTTGTGCAGAAGTTTGCCGATCGCGATCCCTCCGTTTGGAGTTGGCTCAAGCAAGCGCAGCGCCAGCAGCGGGAAGGAGCCCCCAAAGAGGGATTGGATCGTTTTCTCTCCGACATGAACATTGGTGAAATTGGTCCAAAGGGAGCCTTTGATCCGAATCGCGATGATTTGGGTGACTGGTTTTCGGGTGCTCCATCCTGGTTGCGGCGCAGTTGAGACCTCCTCTGATTCGCAAACCCGATCTCGCCATGAGTACTTACGCTCAGGATGGAAAAACAGTCGCGCAAGAGACTGATCTGGAAGAGGAGTCCTGCCTGGATGGTGCAGACCCCGTTCTGGAGCCGTGGCCTTCCCTTCCTCTTCCCCCCCGGCAAGCGAGGTTCAAGGTCTCAGTCCTTGGATCCTTTGCAGCTATCGCAACAGCACGAATCGCATGGTGATCGTGCACGCCAGGGGGAGGGATGGCTTCTTTTTGGAGCGTGTGGTTTTTCCGTTTGAAATCATGACCTTTCACTGTCCACGAGATGGCGAAGTGGTCGTGATCACACGCGCCGCGTCGTCGGGACAGGAGCGGCAAGAAAGCATCGACGCGCACGAGCTGTTGGCTGCGGAAGCGGGCCTGGACGCGGTGGCGGATTGGCGTCCGCAGCGCAGCCTGCGCAGTGTGAGTGTGCGCGGCAATGCCAGCACCACGTGCCGCGATGGTCTTTGATGGCACCTTTCCGGCTTCCTCCCCGGACCCGAGGCGCTCCCGCCATGGTCGCGATTCTGTCCGTGCTGTCGTCAGAGGCGGGGTGAGGCGCGGCGCCTCCGTACACTTCGTCCATGGGTGCTGAAACGTTGGACCGCCCCGATGCGGAAAGCTTGCGGGTTCTGGAGAGGGAAAGCCAGCGGGCGGGAAGTGGACTGCGGCGCGATGACCTGATCGGCGCGTGGCGTCTGAAGCAAGTCTGGGGCAAAGGTCGCTCCGACCCCTCCCGGGCGGCGGGCGTCTCGTTGCGGGCTCTCTCCGCCAGCCTTGAACTCCTTCCCGCAGAAGACGGGAGCCTGAACATCCACAATTCTGTGGCCCTTGGTGCCCTGAAGCTGGTCTTTCTCGGCTCCGCCGACCTGAGGGGGCGCCGCCCCCTGTTGGTGTTCACCTTTCATGCCTTGCGGGTCTCGCTGGGAGGGCAGATTCTCTTGAGCCTGGCGCTTCCCCGGTCGATGGAAGGCCGCCAGCCGTTCTTTGCCCTCATCGCCAGCCGTTCCACGACAGCGGGACACCGCTGGTTGGCGGCCAGGGGGCGGGGAGGGGGCTTGGCCCTTTGGATTCACGACAAGGTCGGGTCGTCCTAGGAGTATGACGCCATGGCCCGACGATTGGCCCTCAGTCCGGGCAGCCTCTGCAACCTGGCGCCCCAAATGCGCAATCTCTGGAATCTGCCATTGGAGCGGCTGCAAATCTATTGCGAACCCTACGAGCGTCCAGGGGATTATTACAAGGTCTCCCTCCAAGCCAGTTGCAATGGGGCCGATTGGATTGGCTTGGAACGCTACCTGGCCGTCATCGAGGAAACCATTCCCTTTCGCCTACTCAGTCCCAGGGAAGTCGGCTCTTTACTCTGGAGCCACTTGCAAGGCCCGATCGAAGAAATCCCACAGACAGCCTGTGTCCTGATTGATTTTCTCAATCGCTCGCCAAATTATTTTCATTGGTTTCTGGATGCTCTTCCACGAATTTTTGCCGCTGAACACCATGAACAGCAATCGGGGATTCCCTGTACCATCGTTGTGCCCGCGTCACTTCAATCTTGGCAAAGGGACTCGCTAAGATTTTTGAATATTTCGCAAGATCGCATCCTCCAGATCCGGGGTGGGTCCCCGTGTCGGGGCTTCAGCTTCAACCAGCTCATCTCCACATTTTCTCATCGACACATCCGACACAGCCCGACGGGACATTTTGACGCCTTCTCACCCACAGCCATTCAAGCCCTTGCGGATCGCTTGACCAGAGGAGCAGGAACCGCATCGGCTGCCAACACATTCGCACAGCGCATTTATGTTTCGCGTGGTAATGTTCAACAACGGCGTGTAAGAAATGAGGAGGAGGTCATGACCATCCTCTCCCGCTATGGCTTTGTGCTTGTCTGCCTGGAGAACCTGTCTCTCCAAGAGCAGATCACGCTCTTTCGCAACGCCTCTCACGTGATCGCTTCCCATGGAGGTGCCCTCACCAACTTGCTCCACGTCTCGCCGGGATGCCAGGTTTTGGAGATCTTTCAATCCGGGCACGGAATGAGACCAGATTTCTTTCAACTGGCGGCGCTCAAGGGAGCCACCTACAGCTTCTGCGCGGCGACAAGCCTAAACTCAAGTCACGATATTGAGATCCCTGCCGCAAAGTTGCGTTCATTCCTCGAAGCTAGTCTGTAACTCTCCCGCGTCGGGTTTGCCTGACACCCTGCCCAGCACACCCCATTCGACCCTCCCTCAGCCGTCGGGCCCCTCGAGAGCGGGGCTGGCGATCATCGGGGCCGGGGTCTCGGCCTGCACCTTGGCCGCTCAGCTCCGCCGAAACGGTCAACCCGGGGAGGCCATCAGCCTCTGGGAAGCGGGACGCGGTCCGGGCGGCCGAGCCACAACGCGGCGGTCACGTCACGATCCTTCCCTGGCCATCGATCACGGCGCCAGTCTGTTCAACCTCTCCAGCCAGCCTTGCCCTGAGGTCCTTCCTCTCCTGTTGGAGCAGAGATGGGTGGAGCCATGGACGGAACCCGTGGCCATTCTCGACAGCGCTGGCGACCTGCGGGCACCGCGGGATGACGAGTGGCTGTTGAGCGGGCCTTGCTTCCGCGGTCGTGGAGGAATGGAAAACCTGTCCCAGGGGCTTCTCTCCCTGGCCGGCGAGATTGACGCCCACTTCGACACGCTGGTGCGGGATATTGATCGGCGGCAGGACCGCTGGCTGCTGAAAAACGCCGCTGGTGAGATTCTGAGCGAAGCTGAAAGTCTTGTCCTCACGGGCACCCTCCTGGCTCACCCCCGCAGCCGGCTCACCTTTGGTTGGCCTGCTCCCCCCTTGCAAGTGTTGGCCGAACGCCTGCGGGATCCAGGCCTGAACCACGCTCTCGCCGCCATCGCCGCTTTGCGGTTCGAGGCCCGAAGCACGCTCCTGCTGCGGATTCCGGCCGACGAGGCGCGCCAATGGGAGGCCCTGCCCTTTCGCCTGTTGGCTTTTGACCCCTCGGCCCAGCAGCGGTGGGGACTCTGGCGCCTGTTCAGCCAACCCTTGCCCCGGGGGGAATGGGCTGTCGTCGTGCACTCCAGCGCCACCTTTGCGGCGGAGCATCTCAGCGTTTACGGAGCCCGTTCCGCGATGGCTCGCCAGCTGGGTCTGCCACCGCGCGCCGAGGAGGAGCGGCTCGTCATGCAAGCGCTGGCGCGCAGTCTGGATGAGGTGATGGCGCAGTGGTTGCCTCCCCGTCCCTCAGAACGGGGGGAATGGCAGCTCATGCGTTGGGGCGCGGCTTTTCCCCTACCGCGGGGCCTGCCCCAAGCCCTCTGCTGGAACAGCTCGCTGAAGCTGGGCTTCTGCGGTGATTTCATCGACGGTCCAGGATTCGCCGGTGTGGAAGGAGCGCTGCGGAGCGCCGAAGCTCTCGCCCGTCGGATCCTCGGCCCGGCGGAATGACGCGGTGGATTCATACCACCAACACCGCCGCCTCACGCGAACGGTTGGCCTCCGTCCCGTCCGATTCCGCGCCACTCCCCTCAGGAGCGGGGAGCTGGGCGGCCATCGTCTCCAGCCAGTCCCTGAGATCCTCCAGCTGCTTGTCGATCGGCAGGGCACCGAGGCCACGGGCCAGCACCTTGGCGGTGGCACTGGCTCCGCCCTGGTAAACCAACCGTCCGTGAAGATGGGAAGGCAAACCCTGGCGAAGGCGTCGAAAAGCGGGCTCCTCCATCGGTGTTTCCAGCACGATATTGGGCTTGTCCGGACGGATGCGGGAGAAGCCACACCGCTTCGCCAGCAACTTCAATTCCAACAAGCGCAGCAGACTCTGGACCGGCGCGGGAATGGGTCCATAACGATCTGCCCATCCAGCCGCAAGCTCCAGCAAAGCCGCCTTGCTCTGGCAGTGGGCGGCGGATCGATAGGCGGCCATCTTCTCTTCATTTTCACTGATCCATTCGGCAGGAATGAATGCCGTCACCTGCAAATCGACCTGAGTATCGTCCACGGAGGGTATCTCCTGGCCCTGAATTTCAGCGAGACATTCCTGAAGCATCTCCATGTAAAGGTCAAAACCGATGCTCTCCAACTGACCGCTCTGTTCAACGCCCAGAAGGTTTCCCACACCGCGAATTTCCATATCACGCATGGCCAACTGGTATCCCGAACCCAGTTGCGCAAACTCCTGGATTGCGCGAAGACGCTGGCGCGCCGCCTCACTGAGAGACGCTTCTCCTGGATAAAAGAGCCAAGCGTGCGCCTGGATGCCACTGCGCCCGACACGGCCTCGGAGCTGGTAGAGCTGAGCCAGGCCAAATTTCTGCGCATCCTCAACCAGAATGGTATTCACACGTGGAATATCAAGCCCACTCTCAATGATGGTGGTGCAGAGCATCACATCCGCTTCACCGCTGTTGAAGGCCACCATGGCGCTCTCCAATTCGCCCTCCGGCATTTGACCATGGGCCACCAATAAACGCACTCCGGGCAGCATGGTGCGCAAACGCTCCGCCACCCCGTCGATGCCCTCCACTCTGGGCACCACATAGAAGACTTGGCCACCACGATCCAGCTCCTGGCGCATGGCACTGCGGACCGCCTCCTCGTCCAAGGCGGCTAGATGGGTGCGGATCGGGCGTCGCAAGGGTGGTGGCGTGGTGATCAAGCTCATCTCCCGAACGCCCGACAAGCTCATGTACAGCGTGCGCGGAATCGGCGTGGCACTGAGCGTGAGCACATCCACATCCTTGCGAAGAGACTTGATTTTCTCTTTCTGCTGAACACCGAAGCGCTGTTCTTCATCCACCACCAGTAAGCCAAGATTCTTGAAGACGGTCTTTTTGCCAAGCAGCTGATGCGTACCAACAACAACATCGACTTGACCGGATTCCAATCCATCAAGGATCGTGCGCCTTTCGTTCGCCGTTCGAAAACGATTCAGCAGCATGACTTTAAGGGGGTAGGGTGCATATCGCTCGCTGAGAGTGCGCCAATGTTGTTGGGCCAATACTGTCGTTGGAGCCAACATGGCGACTTGTTTTCCAGCAGTAACAGCCTTGAAGATGGCCCGTATGGCTACTTCCGTTTTGCCAAAGCCCACGTCACCACAAACCAATCTATCCATCGGTTGAGGTCTCTCCATGTCACGCTTCACATCGGCAATAGCCTTGAGTTGATCTGGAGTTGGATCGTAAGGGAATGAGTCCTCTAATTCTTGTTGCCAAGGACCATCAGGGGGGAAAGCAAAACCGCCGATCTGATGTCGCTCCGCATAAAGTTTCAACAGATCTGTCGCAATCTTGCGGATCGACTTTGCCGCTCGCTCCTTGGTGCGCAACCAAGCTGTTCCGCCCATGCGGTTGAGTTCTGGCGCACCATCACCTGTGGCGCGATAGCGACCAAGACTGCCCAACTGATCGGCAGCGACTCGGAGCAAGCCATCGGCATATTGCACCACCAGATAGTCGCGAGCCTCCCCTGCAAGCACCAGTTTTTCCAGCTTCAAAAAGCGGCCGATGCCGTGGTTGCGGTGCACGACAAAATCCCCCGGGACCATGCGGTTCGGATCCACCGTGCGGCTGGCAGCCCGTCGGCGGCGACGCACAAAACCCGTCGCCGCCAGGCTGTGCTGGCCAAAACATTCCCGGTCTGTGACCAGCACCAGCTTCCAGGCCGGCAGCAGCACCCCTTCCAATTCGGCGGTGCCTCGGCTCTTGAGCGCCACAGGGGTCCGCTGAGCCACCAGCCGGTCGATCGCGGGCCAATCGCCGGGGTTGGGAACAAAGCGCGCGACGCAATCGTGCTCCTCCAGCAAGGCCACGGCCCGGGAGGGTTGGGCCGACAGCAACCACACCTGCTGCTGCTCGCGCCCATAGGCCCGCACCTGTTCCGCCAGGCGCCCGAAAGCATTCGGGTGCGCGGGAACCGGGCGGGATGCCAGGTCAAAACTGTTCGTGGCGCCGTCCCGCTCCAGCAGCTCGGCCAGGTCAAAGCCAGCAAAGTCCCCCAGGCCAGCCATGGCCTCCTCGGGAGGGCGATGCAGCACAGCGGGAAGGGTTGCGGAGTTGTCCCCCGCCCCTTCCGCGTCCAGATCCTGAACAGCTTCCTGATATTGCTCGTTGGCGTGATCAAACCACTGCTGGCCGTGGGCCAGGCAATGGCGGCGCTCATCCACCGCAATCCAGGCGTCTGAGGGCAGGTAGTCCAACAGGCTGGCGGGTTCAGGGAAGGCCAGCCCCAGCAAGCGGCGAAGACCGTCCGGCGTGCCGCCATCCAACAAGGTCGCGCAGCGGGTCGGTCCCAACAGGGCCTCCAATCCGGCGGGGAGAGCCTCCCTCAGGGCATCGGCCACGAGAGGACTGAAACTGGTGGGTGTGAGCAGCACCTGCTCGACACCATCGAGGGAACGTTGCGTCGCCGGGTCAAATTCCCGCAGTTTCTCCAGCTCATCCCCGAAGAATTCCAGGCGAATCGGCAGCTCCGCGCTCACCGGGAACACATCGAGAAGATCGCCGCGACGGCTCCAGCTTCCCTCCTGCTCAATGGTGGACACCCGCTCGTAGCCGAGATGGGCCAGGGTGTGTCCCAGCGCGTCAAGCGAGATGCGATCCCCGCGCCGGAGCGGCTGACAGCGCTGAGCGAAGATCTCTTTGGGTGGCAGGTGGGGCTGGAGGGCTCGCTCCGTGGCCACGATGGCTTTGGGAGCAGGTTGCAGCAGCTCACTGAGAACCTGCAGCTGACCCCACGTGATCTCACTGGTGGTGTCCATCGGCTCGTAAGGAGACCCTTCGCTGGTGGGATAGAGCAAGCAGCTCCACCCCATGAGTTCCAACAAGGCAGCCCAGCGTCCCGCTTCCTCCAGAGTGGGCACGATCACCAGCAGAGGAGCTTCCGCCAACTGGGCCAACGCACTGGTCACCAGGGCCCGGGACACGCGGCCGCCGCCCCTCAGGAGCAGCCGCTGCTCCCGTTGCGCTCGCGCCAGCACCTCTGCCGTGAGTGGCGCCTGGCGCAACTGACGAACCAGGGCGGAAAAAGGCATGACCCCAGGGAGGAAGGAGGTGATCCTCGCAAGTCACGGCCCTTGGGTGTGACACAGGATCGAGGGGCGCCAAAAGGTGGGATCTCCCTGGCGGCGCACAGCGCACCAGGGGGATCCCGAGCGGGCACTCAGCGCGGGAACTGCTAAATTGTGAGAAATATGTTAAGGCTCAAGTGCGGCTGTACCAATGTCCGGCTTGTGACTGCTTACCGGTTCGTTTCAAGCACCGTCCAAGGTCTACACTTAAATGTATCCGCTGCGGGCGCACTCTGGTCAAAGTATCCCGGTTTGCTGAAGGTTTGCGTTGGGGTATGGCCGTGGCATCGGCAAGCACAGCTGTCCTCTTTGGCCCCCATCTGCTGGAGCACGTTCAATCCAGGTTTTTGAAATCGACGTCGCCCTTCGGGCTGTCTGGAAGTGTTGCTCCTCTTCCCGCCATCGATCGCGTGACACCAAGCCTGGATCGTATTGATCTGTTCACAAAGCTGGAGGAGGCCGACTCCCAATGGCAACCACAGGAGGAGCTTTTGCCAGATGGCTCTATTCGCTACCTCTACAAAAAACGTGCTGGAGAAGCGGACTTGAGCTTGGCTGAATTGCGGTCGTTGATCAATGATCCCCCGACATTCGATACGGAAAGGCAGGCGATTAACTCACTTTTGGAAGCGCTGCGCGATGCGGGGGTCCGGGTGACACTGGCTCCCACGCTCAAAAAGGGAGCAGCGGCCGAATGGGATCACCGGCAGGGAACAATGCGTATCCAACCCCGCGTCATGGATCAGGGCTCGAAGGATTTTTTACGCGTGCTCAACCATGAAGCCATCCATGTGGCGCAGAGCTGCCGCGCTGGATCACTGCTTGCCAAGCCAAAGGCTCTCGGCATCCCCGTCTCCCCTGACCCGGCAACCCAGCGCTCACTTTCCACGTCGATCTACAAGAATATCAGCGAGGAAGAAAAACTCCTTGAGCACGAGGCCTATGGCTTGCAAGAGGATACTTACAGGGCACATGACCTTGTGAGCAAGGAGTGCAAAGTGAGGCACACCGCCTCGTTCAATCAGAGTTGAGGCAGAGCCTTACGACGCGGTATTGATATGTCGAATCAGATCCACGCACTTGCATGAATATCCCCATTCGTTATCGTACCAGGACACCAGCTTCATGAATCTGTCAGTCAAAGCGATGCCGGCTCCGGCATCAAAAATTGACGTGCAGGATTCGCCAAGAAAATCAGTGGAGACCACATCATCTTCGGTGTAGGCCAAGATTCCTTTCAACTCGCCCTCAGCCGCCTGCTTCATGGCATCTTTGACATCCTGATAAGTGGCAGAGCGCTCCAGATTGACGGTCAGATCAACAACGGAAACGTTAGGTGTTGGCACTCGAAAAGCCATGCCGGTGAGCTTGCCATTCAGGGCGGGGATGACCCTGCCGACAGCTTTGGCGGCCCCTGTGGAGGAAGGGATGATGTTCTGGGCCGCACCACGTCCTCCACGCCAGTCTTTCACAGACGGACCATCAACGGTTTTTTGTGTGGCGGTTGTTGCGTGCACGGCGGTCATCAAACCGCTGGCAATTCCAAAGGTTTCATGCACTACCTTGGCCATCGGCGCCAAACAGTTGGTGGAGCAGGAGGCATTGGAGACGATTTCCTGACCGGCATAGGTGGTGTGATTCACCCCCATGACAAACATCGGTGTTTCGTCCTTGGAAGGAGCAGAAAGAACAACCTTCTTCGCGCCTGATGCAATGTGCTTGCGTGCCAGCACATCCGTCAAGAAGAATCCCGTGGATTCCAAGACGGTATCCACGCCGATCTCTCCCCAGCGAAGATTAGCGGGATCGCGCTCTGCCGTAATGCGAATATTGCGGCCGTTCACGATCAAAGCGCCATCGTTGACTTCAACTTGACCTTGAAAACGGCCATGGGTGGAGTCGTAGCGAAGCATATAAGCAATATACTCAACATCAATCAAGTCATTGATCGCCACCACGTCAACATCGGAGGATTCACAGGCACGGCGAAACACCAGGCGTCCGATACGACCAAAGCCATTGATGCCGACGCGAATGGTCATGAGAGGGAGGTTTCCTTGGAGGCTGAAGGCAACTCTAAACAATGGCCTGCTCCGCCAATCTCCGTCTGCCCGAGCAGTTCACCCTCCAGCAACAAGTTGAAGGCCAGCAACTGGTCGTCGTTCAGGCGCTGCCGGCTGGAGACCGCAAAGTGCGCCTCCAGCCACTCGCGTGCCCGTTCGGTTGTCCAGGCGAGACGTCCCAGGAGGTCATCACACTGGGACAAAAGGTCTCGGCGCAGGATCGGCAGCGGCGCCGACTCCGGCGCACTGCCGGGAGGCAGGGCCTCCAAGGCCTGGCGGAACACCATCAGATCGGCGTAGCGGGTCAGGCGGCTGCGACTCGGTTGTCCGAAAAGGCGGCGCAGATAGATTCTTTCCTGTTCACGTCCCCAGCCCAGGGCAGCGAGGAGCGCGTCCAGACGGATGAGATCGGCGCTCCAATCCTCCGGATCCCCGGCTGACGGGGAGGGATCCGGAGCGGGCTCTGGCGACGGCAAGGGTGGAGAGGAGCTTCGTTCCTCCCACAAGAGCGGAGACCGGACCGCGGGGGGGGGCGGCGGTTCCTCGGGTTCCGAAGCTGGCGAGGGAGGATCTGCCACGGCCTCGCGACGACGAGGGGTGGAGACCGGAGACCTGGAGGGATCCGCCGGTTCCACGGCCTCGGCGCGACCGAGTCGCAGGCGCAACCGCTCTTGCGCTCGGTCTTCCGCCTCCTCGGCGGTGGTGGCCTCGCCCAGGGCCGAGCCCAGACAGCGCTCCCCCTCGAACGCGCGCACTTCCACCACCCGTCCCTTGGTATCCGCGTGCACAAGACGAGCCCGGTATTCCATGGACGCGGACCCTGAGCGGTGGAGGTGCTTTTCTAGGATGGTTCAGGTCTGCTCCACCGGCGAGCGATCGCTCTGCCCGCTGGGCCACCACCGAACATGGAAGCGGAAACCGTTCCCTCCCTCACACCCCTGCTCGTCGGGGCTGATCAATGGCATGAGTTTCTCCTGCTGTTGCCTCTGCTCGTCGCACTCGAAGCCATCCTCTCCGCTGACAACGCCATCGCGCTCGCCGCGATTTCACGAGGATTGCACAATCCCGCCAAGCAACAGCAAGCTCTCAACTTCGGCCTCTTCCTCGCCTTGGTTTTGAGGCTTGCCCTGATTGCTGCCGCTGGTTGGGTCTTGAACTTCTGGCCCTTGCAACTGGCGGCATCCCTCTATTTGTTGTGGCTGAGTGGCAAACAACTCCTGGCGGTCTGGACCGCCTCCACCGCCGCTAGAGCGGCGATGCCAGCGGGATCGCCGAGGGACGAGGCGGGTGCGGATGCACCGAACGCCCACCCCGCCGCGCCCTCGCTGCGCCAGGTGGTCCTGACCCTGGCCCTGACGGATCTGGCCTTTTCCCTCGACAGCATCGCCGCTGCGGTGGCGGTCACCGATCGTCTGCTGATCGTCATGGCCGGGGGAGTGATCGGGGTGCTGACCCTGCGCTTGACTGCCGGACTTTTCAGCCGCTGGTTGGAGATCTACCCCAATCTGGAAACGGCTGGTTACGTGGCGGTGGGTCTGGTGGGATTGCGGCTTCTTGTGCGGTTGGGACTTCCCCAATTGTCTCCACCGGAATGGGTGCTGCTGCTATCGGTCGGAATCCTTTTGCTCTGGGGGTTTTCCGTGCGACAACCCGCAGCGCTGGCCGAGACCGTGACCAACGAACCGGACGTTGGGAACTAGATTCCGCCGATGCAAGTGGAACTGCGCTTGAGTGGCAGCAATCAGGTGCTGGCTCGTCTCGACCTTGAGGAACTGCCAAGCAATCCTCAACCAGGTCTATGGATTGAAGTGGATGCGCAGCCATTGCTGGTCACCCAACGCCGCCATCGCTATGCCTTGCGGGATGGCCGCTACCAGCTCACCGCAGTGGCTCTGGAGGTGAAACGGCAGGCGCGTCCAGCGGATGCGCTGTGGTGGAAGGGCCAATGGGTGATCGGCAATCCAAGCTGTCATTTCAACGCGCTGAGTCCGCTCCTGCGCTGTGCGGTGCTTCCGGAGGGGCCTTGCGCCACCTGCGGCCATTTTCGCGAGCGGCAACCTCCCCGCCCCCACCGAACCCCTGGGGCGGAGCGGGAGTTGAGGGTTGGAGCCAACCCGGAGGGCGGTGGTTGCCAGGGTTGAGTAGGGATACTCAACCGTTCAGATTTGTCGAATTGGCTACCGGCACAACAAGCACCACTGAACCAAATTGGCTGGATGTGAGACGTGTTTTCGCGTCATCTCTGCTGTTCCCCTCCGCCCATGGAGGGCCACCCCCCCTCATCCATGACCGTCACCTCCCGCCCACAGACCAGGCTCGAGCCCAACGCCTCCGCGGAAGGAGCCCTGGAGCCACCCAGCGCCTTCGCGGCCATCGCCCTGGCGGCCGTCTCCTGGGATGGCGTCTTGACCATGGCCGGCTCTCGCGCCTTGCGCCACGCCCTCGACTATCGCCACCCCTTCCGGGATTACGGCGACGCGGGCATGGTGCGACTGATGGACCAGCTGTTGCGCGACATGCGCAGCAAGGGCGCTCAGCATCTGATGGTGGAGGCCGCGGAGGTCCTCAGTCCACGACAGCGGGCCACCGCCTATGCCGTGGCTGCGGAAATCATGCGTTCCGATGGCCCCCTGGAGGCGGATGAACGCAACATCCTGGACAATCTGGCCGCCACCCTGGGCCTTTCGACCACGGACACCGAGAAGGTGTTGTCCGTGATGGATGTTCTGCATGCCGACGTGATGCACGAGTGAGGCCACCTCCGGGCCATGCGGCATGATCAGAACGGAAATCACCGTCCGCCATGACCGGCCCCAACCCCCGCGTTTACTTTGACATCAGCATTGATGGGGCGCCCTCCGGGCGTCTCATCTTTGAACTTTTTGCGAATGTGGTGCCAAAGACAGCTGAAAATTTCCGGGCTCTCTGTACCGGAGAAAAGGGGGTAGGTCTCAGCGGCAGGCCATTGAGCTACAAAGGATCTGCTTTTCATCGCATCATTCCTGATTTCATGTGTCAAGGAGGAGACTTCACCGCAGGAAATGGCACCGGTGGTGAGTCCATCTACGGTTCAAAATTCGAGGATGAAAACTTTGATCTCAGTCATGACAAGGGAGGGTTGCTGAGCATGGCCAACGCGGGGCCCAACACCAATGGCTCCCAATTCTTCATCACCACCACGGTCACCCCCTGGCTGGATGGCAAACACGTTGTTTTCGGGGAGCTGCGAGAGGGTCTTGCGCTGCTTCAGGCGATCGAAGCCCGTGGCAGTCGGTCCGGCCGTCCCAGCGCCGCGGTGGTGATCGAGGACTGCGGTCAGCTCGGCGACTGATCGGCCCGCAGACCCTTCTGCGCGCGCGGATCAAGGGCTGGCATGAAATTTTTTCGGGCTGGGCTCCAGCGAGAAGGCCAGACAACTGCGCCATTGGTTTCGATGGCGCCCATGCTCGGCCCGGGCTCCCATGGCCGCATCCGTGATCGCCGCCCGGGTCGGCCCCCCCCCGGACCATCGACTCCAGCACCTGAGTGGCCCAAATGCAGGGCAGATGGGCCGCAGGTCGCGGACAGCCTGAAGGGTTTCAACCTTCAACACCAGGGCAACCTCGCTGATGCCGCGTTCCGCGCAGTGCTGGTGGAGAGCCTCAATGTCCGCCACCCGATGGACGAAGGCATCGTTGATGAGATCGGCATGGGGCGCGGCAAAGGTCAGATCCTGAAGATCCTTGGCGGGGAGGGCGGGGATGGTGAAGTCGCTTTCGGGGAGGTTGATTCCCTTGTCGGCTTTCAGGCGGTAGCCCCGCCCGGGGGCGGCGGTGATGCGCAGCAGCACCTGCTCAGGCTGGACAGCCTCAATCCGAGACCATGGAGCCTCCCGTCGTCGAAGACCACCGGCTCCCCGACACGGAGCTGGTGCAACACCTCTGGAGAACCGCAGGGAATGGCATCCGCCGCGTCGGTGACGGCGGCGGTGAGACGCAGTCGGTCACCGACGCGCCGAAGCCGCTCCCCGGGCACGGGGTGCAGGGGAGCCACGACGAGAGACCCCTTTCCCCCCTCCTGCGCGATCCGTAGGCCCGCCGTGAACCGGCAACGCTGCTGACAGCTCAACCACGCCCACGTCGGGGTCACCTCCAGGACTTGCAACTCTCGCCATCGGCCGGAGGGATCTCCCCCCGGAGGCGCTGGCCGGCCTCCAGGGTGCGCCAACCTGTCCGACTGAGGGACGGCCAGGAGAGACACAGGCCAAGGCCCGGGTGCCTTCATTGTTCGCCGCTTGGGCAAGGGAAAGGTTAAGGATCTGACAAGGCTGGGGACACTGGAAGGGATGGAGCCACGGGCCTGGAGAGCAGCCGCCGCCTCAGGCGATCCGCCAGCTCCTCCCCCAGCAGGGTGAGAGTGGCATAGACCACCACCAGGGCCAGGATGCGCTCCCAGGCGAAGGCGCTGAGACTCTCCAGCAGTTGGCTGCCCAACCCGGTCGCGCCCACCAAACCCACCACCACCGTCTCCCGCAGGATCACATCGGTGCGATAAGCCCCGTAGGCCAGATAAGGATGGGCGACGGCGCTGAGGGAGCCGTAGAGGAGGCTCAAGCGAGGACCGGCACCCAACAAGGCCAAGGCCTGCGGCGGACCCGACGGGGCCTCCTCCAGTCCTTCCAGCAGGAGTCGGCCGAGAATGCCCAGATTGTGAAAGCCCAGGGCCAGGGCCGCCGTGAGCAGGCCCGGACGCAAGAGAAACAGGAGCAGCAAGGCGGTCAGAGGCGGCGGCCAGAGGCGGCCCAGGGCCCAGATCAGACGCACCACCCAGCGAGCCCGGGGCCATGGGGCCACCAGAAGCAGAAGAAGCGGTGCCAGGCCAACCGCCAGAGCTCCGGAGAGGAGGGTCAGGGCCAGGGTGCTGGAGATCAGGGTGGCCCAGGGCAGGCTGAGCATGGCCTCCCAGTCGGGTGTGCCCAGAGGAGGCAAGGGTTGAACCGCCACCAGATCCCCGGGACGCACCCCCAAGGCTCCGCCCACCCACCAGCAGAGCAGCGGGAGGAGCACAGCCACCAGGAGCAGTTCCCGCCCCCCCGCGGCCAGCGGACGCGTTGGTCGATCGCCGGACGGGGCCAAGCGCAGCCGGCGGGGGGACAGCCAGCGACGACGCAGGGCCGCCAGACCACCCTCCAAAAGGAGCATGGCGCCGAGAAGGACCCAGAGACCGCACCAGAGCTCGCGAAATTCCAGGGATTGCAGAGTGAGCCGCAGCTCGGTGCCCAGCCCGCCCAACCCGAACACGCCCAACAGCGTGGCGCTGCGCAGGGCGCATTCCAGGCGATAGCCCCCGTAGCTGAGCAACCCCGGCAGCAGGGCGGGGCCGAGGGCTGTCAGCAGGGCGGCGGGGGCGCTGGCGCCCGCACAGCGGAGCGCCTCCAGGCGGGAGGTGTCCAAGCCATCGAGCTGATCCGCCAACACCCGCGCCACCAGCGCGCTGTAGGGAAGGGCGATCGCCACAACCGCGACCACGGGGCGCAGCCCGAGAAGCTGCAGCAGCAGCAATCCCCACAGAAGCTCGTGGAGCGAACGGGGAAGGGCCAGGAGGCGCCGCAGAGCGCTGGCAGGCCAGAGCTGCCCTGCGGTCTGCCGCCAAAGGGTGCGGGAGCTGGCACAACCCAGCAGCAACCCACCGAGCAGGCTGGTTGTCCAGCCGAGGAGGGCCATGCCCAGGGTGATGGCCAAGCCCTCGACAGCGGAGCGCCAGACCAGGGGGTCGGCGGAGGGACGCAGGGCCGCCAGAAGAAAACGGCCAACGAGATCCCACCCTCCCGCGTGCACCTGCCCGGGCAGGACGAGAAGGACCGGCAGGACCACCAGGGCGGGGAGGAGGGGGAGCAGGGGAGCCGCCGGAGGCCAGCGGGCCGGAGCCTCAAGGGGGATCGGGCGGGTGTCAGCCATCGGCGGGGGGGGCGCCGGCGTAGAGAGCCTCCAACTGGGAGGGCATGAGCGAGGAGGCCGGGACGTCGAACCACAGGGTCCCCTGGCGCAGGCCGAGGACCCGATCAAATCCCGCCAAGAGATCCGGGCGATGCAACGACAGCAGGACAGCCCTGGGCGCCTGGCCAAGCCGCAGGAGCAACGCCAACACCTCCTGAGCGCGTCGGGGGTCCAGGCTGGCGAGGGGTTCGTCGAGCAACCACAACTGAGCCTCCTGACGCAGCAGGCGAGCGATCGCCACCCGTTGGCGCTGACCGCCGGACAGCTCCGCCACGGCCCTCGGCAGCAGCGCGGCCTCCAGGTCAACCCAGGCGAGGGCGGCGGCGTTGGCGTCCGTGTCCAGGGGAACGAGCAGGTTGAGCCAGGCCTTGGGCCAGCTCCAATCGGCCAGCCGCGCGGCGTTGAGGTTTTGCTGCACGTTCAGCTCCTCGATCAGGCGGAGGTCCTGCCAGAGCGTGCCGATGCGGGCCTGTTGGCGGCGGCGTGCTCGGCGAGAACGGGCGGGGGGCACTCCCTCCCAGCGAACGTGGCCCGCGTCGGGGGGGAGCAGGCCGTTGGCCACGGCGAGGAGGGTGCTTTTGCCCGCGCCACTGGGCCCGAGAAGGGCCACACGCTCCCCGGGCCACAGGGAAAGACTCACCTGACGCAACCTGGGCTGGTCACGACCCCGCACGGTGATGCCCTCCAGGGCCAGCAGAGGGTCCATGGGCCTGCGCTCAGCGAATCAGGCCGATCTGCCGTCCGATGCTTTCAATGCGCTTGTAGTCCTCCGGACGGGCTGTGGTGAATTGCTGAGCGCCGAAAAGTTCAAGAATGATCTTCTGCTCGGGATCCTTCTGCCGCCAGCTGAGGATGGACGCGCGGATCTTGTCTGTGAAGCCCGGCGCGAAGCGTCGATCCAGATTGGGCTGGGCCAGCCAGTGGTAATCGGGATAGCCCGGGGTTGTCCAGAGGAGAAAGACCTTGGCGCGATTGGCCTTGCCACTGCGCAGGCTGCTGCGCCACACCTGCTCGTTGACCACGCCGGCCTCATAGGCACCGCTCTGCACCAGAGCGATGGTGGCGTCATGGCTGCCGCTGAAGCCCGGGGCCCCGCCGGCGAAATCCCGTGGTTGCACGCCGGCCTGGGCCAGGAACCACTGGGGCATCAGCCGGCCGGAGGTGGAACTCTCGGAGCCGAAGGTGAAGCGCTTGCCGCGCAGGGCTGTCAAACCCTTCATCGGCACGAAGGGCCTCAGGCCGCTGCCGGGATTGGCGATGAAGACGCTGCGAAAGTTGGCGTCGATGTCCCGTTGGGCGATCACGCGGGCGCCAGGCTTGAGAAGGCGAGCCTGCACGCCCGTCAGCCCGCCGAACCAGACCAGATCCAGATCGCCGGTGCGGAAGGCGCTGACCGCCGCCGCGTAGTCCACCATCGGCACGTAGCGCACGGGAACGCCAAGCTGCCGGGAGAGCACCCGGGCCACCAGCGGGTAGAGCCGGTTGAGCTTTTCCGGATTCTGATCCGGAATGGCGCTCATCCGGAGGACCGGGGGGGACCCTCCAGAGGGTGAGGCGGCCGCCACGGTTCCTGCGGAGCGCGGCAGGCCCAGACCCGCCAGCCCGGCGAGACAGAGCGCGAATGTGGCGAATCGTGTAAACCGGCGACGCCGCATCGATCCTCCCAGGGGAAAAGACTCATGGCACTTTACGGATGGACTTTTGCCGGCCAGGAGCTGGGGCAGCGATGACCATTCACACCGGTGACCTCCCCTTGCGCATGACATCCATCCCGATCGAGGACTTTCTGGAGGGCAAGGGGACGCTGCTGGATGTGCGCACCCCCGCGGAATTTGAACAGGGCCACATCCCGGGCGCCCGCAATCTCCCCCTGTTCAGCGACGCGGAGCGCGCTGAAGTCGGTACCCTCTACAAGCACGCCGGCCGCCAGCGGGCCGTCCATCGGGGTCTCGCCAGGGTCGGCCCACGCCTGGCGGACCTGGCCGACCAGCTCATCGCCGCTCGCGACCAGGCGCCGGACCATCCCCTGCGGCTGCATTGCTGGCGTGGCGGTCTGCGCTCCGGCAGCGTCGCCTGGCTGGCCTCGACCCTGGACCTTCCGGTCGTGCTGCTGGAGGGGGGCTACAAGGCCTATCGGCGGTGGGTGCTGGCGATGATGGAACAGCCCTGGCCGCTGCGGCTGCTGGGGGGACGCACCGGCACAGGCAAAACCGCGTTGTTGCTCGCCCTCGCCGCCCGAGGGGTGGCCGTGGTGGATCTGGAGGGGCTGGCTCACCATCGCGGCAGCAGCTTCGGCGGGCTCGGCCAGCCCGCTCAGCCCAGCGGGGAGCACTTTGAGAATCGCCTCGCTGCGGTGCTGCGGCGTTCCGCCATGGCCGCCGAACTCTGGTTGGAGGCGGAGAGTGCCCAGGTGGGTCGCTGTCGCATCCCGGCAGGCCTGTGGCGGCGGATGCGGACCGCTCCCGTGCTGGAGGTACGGCGACCCCTCCAGGAACGCTTGCGTCATCTCGTGGAGATCTACGGCGCGCAGGATCCCGAGGCCCTGACGGAGGCCACCCTGCGCATCAGCAAGCGCTTGGGCCCCCAGCGCACCGCGGCGGCGGTGGAGGCCATCGCTCAAGGGGAGATGGAGCGGGCCTGCGCTCAGATGCTCGACTACTACGACCGCTGTTATGACCGCGAGACTGCGGCCCACGCGGAGAGGACCACCGTGGATCTAGAGGAACTCACGGCTGAGGCGGCGGCGGATCTGCTGTTGCGGGAAGGACGGGTCAAGGTCCAGAGGCCCTGACGCTCAGACCAGAGCCTCCCGTTCAGCCTCGGGATGCCCCTCGGGCTCGGATCGCACACGGGCGATGACCCTGGCCTCCGGAAAGCCCGCCTGATGGAGGGCGCGCAGGGCCGCCGTCGCCCGCGCGCCGGGGAGCGCGGCCAGCAGCGGTCCGCAGGTCTGGGGATCGATCAGCAACCCCTCCCGAGCGGGGGTCAGGGGCTCGACCCCAACCCAGCGGACGCTCCTCCGCAACAGCGGCAGGGCCTCGGCGTTGGCGGGAGCCAAGCTGCTGGCCCGACCTTCGGCGAGAAGCTCCAGAGCACCAGGGAAAGCGGGAATGGCCCCACCCTCCAGCTCCACCACCAGCCGCGGGGCCGTTGCGGACGGCGGGGTCGGGGCGGCGCTCAGCATCTCGCCGAGATGACCCAACAGGCCAAACCCCGTGATGTCCGTGCAAGCGTGACACCCATGGGCCGCCAGCAGGGGAACGAGCGCCGCCTGCTCCCGCTCCAGGTGCGCCAGGGCGTCATCCAGCCAGGGTCCGCAGGGGAGGCCGGCCATGGCGGCGGCAAACAGCACACCACTGCCGATCGGCCGGCTCAACACCAAGACGTCGCCGGCTGCCAGGGGGCCCTTCCCCCAATGGCGGCTTTGGTGCGCCAGGCCATTGACGGTCAGGATGACCGCCAGACCCGCGCCATCACGGCCCTCCAGGGTGTGGCCCCCGAGCAGGGGCGCGCCAAGGGGATCCAATACGGACCGCACCCCCGCGAGCGTCTGCAGAAGCAGCTCCTCCTGGAGGCGCGGACTTCCCCGGGGGATGGTGACTACCACCTGGGCGCAGTCGACCGCAGCACCGCTGGCCCAGAGATCCCCGCAGGCATGGAGGGTCGTCAGGCGACCATTGAGCCAGGGGTCAGCCACCAGGGCGGGGAAGCCGTCCACGCTCTGCAACAGCCGCTGCCCGTCCTCCAGCTGGCGCAGGAGCGGCGCGTCCTCCGGAGCCGGGGGATCGGAACTGCCATCCAGGGCCGCCAAACGGGTAAGCGCAGAGCGGAGGGGAGCTGCGGCGAGCTTGGCGGCGCAGCCCCGACATCCCATGGCGGAAGGGACATCGGATGCCGCTTCGGGACTCGCCGCAGGCGCTGGGGGCGTCATGGGGCGCAGCGTCTCGAAGCTGGCCATGAACCGGTGGTCCAGGTGGCGCTTCCAGCGCCAGAGCCAAGGGTGGGGCCCCAGGGCGAAGGGTCCCCAGATCGCCAGGGCCCGGGGAACGCCACAGACGCCCCCATCGCCCAACAACTGAAGCGCCAGCGCTTGCGGTCGCCAGGACGCCAACGACCGGTTCTCCAGGCTGCGCCGCAGATTCGTGGCGAGCACCGGCGCCGCCCGGACGGCCCACACACCGGAGGGCGGCCGGGGCTGGGAGACGATCAGCGCGCAATCGCCCGCCGCGAAGAGGGCGGGATGATCGCGCACCTGCAGGGTCGCCTCTGTGAGCACGCGGCCGCTGGCGGGATCAATCGGCAGGCCCCCCTCCGCGAGCCAGGCGGGCGCCCGACCGCCCGTGCAGGCCAAATCCGCGGGGTGGGTCGCGTCGACCTGGCGCCGCACGGGGATGCCGGCCTCTCGCAGGAGTTGCTCGGCGCGCCGATTGGCGGCGGGGGAGGCGAGATGGAGTGCAGATCCGCGCAGCAGGAGCCGGGGCTGGACGCCGCGAGCCCGCAGGGCCAGCGCCACTTCCAGCGCCGAGGCTCCACCACCGCGGAGACGCGGTTCGCTGGCGGGGAGGCGATCACCCCAGGCGAGCAGACCCTCCAGAGGTTTGACAGCGGTTTCTCCGGGGGCGGCGGCGGTGACGGCGCCGACATCCAGGCTGAGGCGATCAAAGGCCAGGGGCGGGCGGCCCCGCAGCTTGAGAAGACGGGTGTCGGGATCCAAGCCGACGATGTCCGCCCGCACAAAGGCCACCTCCGCCAGGGCACACAGGCGGCGGAGGTCCACCCGGCAGCTGGAGGCTGGCTCCAATCCCGCGAGAACGGCCGGCACCAGTCCGGAGTAACAGAGGGTGCTGTGACGGCTGATGAGGGAGATGCGGGTGGCGGGTGGGCGCAGCTGGGGACGCATCAACCAGCGGCGCAGCACCAGGGCATGGGTGTGACCGCCACCGGCAAGGAGCAGGTGGTGGCGCCAGGGACCGGAATCCAAGCGTCTGGCTGAGGGGGGGACGCTGCCATTCAATAGGGTGCGCTTTTCCTCTGATGCCGTGAGCTCAGCCTCCCTGCTGACGCACGCCCTGGGCCGCCTGGATCAATGGCGCCGCCAACTCACCGTGCCGCAATTCACGGTGGTGACGGGCCTGCTTGTGATCGGTGTCGGCACCGTGATCCTGGCTTCGCCGGCGTGTTCCTCGGACTCCGTCGGGCTCTGGGAAGCCCTGTTCACTGTCACCTCAGCGATCACCGTGACGGGCCTTTCCATCATTGATGTGGGCAAGGAGCTCACCCTGTTGGGCCAGGTGGTGCTGGCGGGGTTGATTGTGGTTGGCGGATTGGGATTGATGGCCATCACCACCTTTCTGCAGGGATTCGTGCAGGGACGATCGGGCCTCAAGCACCGACTGGATCGTGGGCGCGCCCTCGATGAATTCGGCGTGGGAGGCATCGGCCCAACCTTCAATTCCATCCTGCTGACGGCGGCCATCATCATGGGGTTGGGCTCTCTGATCCTCTACTGCTTTGGCTTTGTAGAGATCGAACATCCCGGGGCACGACTCTGGACTTCGCTCTTCCATTGCATCAGCGCCTACAACAATGCTGGCTTCGGTCTCTTCAGCGATAACCTGGTGAGCTACCGCTCGCAACCGGTGGTCAACGGTGTGATCGGAGCCTTGATTGTGATCGGTGGCATTGGCTGGCGGGTGACCAATGATCTCTGGACTAAACGGTTCCGACTGCGTCGCTTGCGCAACCTCAGTCTGCACACACGATTGGTGCTGAGAAGCACTTTCTTGCTGATTGCACTCGGGGCGATTGGCTTGCTGTTCACCGAGCAATTCGCCACCGATGGAGTAATCAGCAAGCTTTCGCTTTGGGACAAGCTTCAGGTGACGCTGTTCCAATCCATCACAACACGTACTGCGGGATTCAATACGGTGGTGTTGTCTCAGGAAACGTTGTCTGATGCGGGATTGCTGCTGATGATCGGCCTGATGTTCATCGGCGCCAGCCCAGGGGGGACAGGGGGCGGCATCAAAACCACAACACTTGCTCTCTTGCTTGGCGCCACCCGCTCCACCTTGGACAATCGTCGAGAAGTGGTAATCCGTCAGCGTCGGATTGCGCCCGAATTGATTTTCAAGGCTGTTGGAGTCACCGTGGCTTCAGGATTGTTTGTGGTTGTGATGACGCTCTTGCTGGGCCTTGGGCCAACAGCGGGAGGGGAGGAGAGCATGACAGGTCAATTCACGTTTCTGGAGAAACTTTTCACCTGCATGTCCGCCTTCTGCACGGTGGGTCTGGACGTTGGCGTGACCAGTCAGCTCAATCGATGGGGCCAGCTGGTGTTGATTGTTGGCATGTTCGTGGGGCGTTTGGGAATTTTGCTTCTGCTCTCTGCAATATACGGTAGAACAATGCCACACCGGGTAGCTTATCCACAAGAAGAGGTCTACCTTTAAAAACCAGAATTAATGACTAGTATACAGACCGGTTTCAAGCAATAAAGCAAAATCTCTAAAATTTACAATCATATCGCCTTAAGCATCTATTAAGCAGATTTGCGCCATCAATCGCGCAGATCATGCTCGCATGCCAACAGGCTGCATGAGACCTCCATCACCAGGACCCGAATCATCGTCATCACTGCTTTGATCAGATTGGAGGATGGCGATCAGCAGGACGGCAACAAAGGTTGCCAAGGCGACAGTTGACAGAGCAGGGAATTGGCTCGTGGCAGAAGGCAGGAGTTCGCCCAATTGATGAAGATTGATCTCTGTCCATCCTAGTTCATTTTTCAGGACTGTGTGCGGGGTGTTTTGGAGGCAACCATCGATACGGTGGAGCAAGTCGCTAACAATATCGTGAAGGTTTTGAACACCGAAAATACCCCCACAAAAACCACCCCACAACAAAAAACCCCCGTCTCGCGACAGGGGCTTGATGCTTGGAGGCTGATCCCGAAGGATCGCTCACGCTCAACCGATGGAAGGAGCCGTCAGGGCCACAGGAGTGGCTTCTGCGGAGGCCAGGTCGAGGGGGAAGTTGTGCGCGTTGCGCTCGTGCATCACTTCCATGCCCAGGCCAGCGCGGTTCAGAACGTCCGCCCAGGTGTTCAGCACACGGCCCTGAGAATCCAGGATCGACTGGTTGAAGTTGAAGCCGTTCAGGTTGAAAGCCATCGTGCTCACGCCCAGGGCGGTGAACCAGATGCCGATCACGGGCCAGGCAGCGAGGAAGAAATGCAGGCTGCGGCTGTTGTTGAAGGAGGCGTATTGGAAGATCAGACGACCGAAGTAGCCGTGAGCAGCCACGATGTTGTAGGTCTCTTCTTCTTGGCCGAACTTGTAGCCATAGTTCTGCGATTCGCTCTCGGTGGTTTCACGCACCAGGGAGGAGGTCACCAGGGAGCCGTGCATGGCGGAGAACAAGCTGCCGCCGAACACACCAGCCACACCCAGCATGTGGAAGGGGTGCATCAAAATGTTGTGCTCAGCCTGGAACACCAACATATAATTGAAGGTGCCAGAGATGCCCAGGGGCATGCCGTCGGAGAAGGAACCCTGACCGAAGGGATAGATCAGGAACACAGCGGAGGCAGCGGCAACAGGAGCGCTGTAAGCAACGCAGATCCAGGGGCGCATGCCGAGGCGGTAGGACAATTCCCACTCGCGGCCCATGTAGCAGAACACGCCGATCAGGAAGTGGAACACCACCAGCTGGTAAGGGCCACCGTTGTACAGCCACTCGTCGAGGCTGGCGGCTTCCCAGATGGGGTAGAAGTGCAGGCCAATGGCGTTGCTGGAGGGAACCACAGCGCCAGAGATGATGTTGTTGCCATACATCAGGGAGCCAGCCACGGGCTCACGGATGCCATCGATGTCCACAGGGGGAGCAGCGATGAAGGCGACGATGAAGCAGATGGTCGCGGCCAGCAGCGTGGGGATCATCAGCACACCGAACCAGCCCACATACAGGCGGTTGTTGGTGGAGGTGACCCACTCGCAGAACTGATTCCACGCCGAAGCGCCAGAGCGCTGTTGGAGAGTGGCGGTCATGAGAACGAGAAAAGTGTCGAGAGCACAGGGCCGAAGCCCGATGCAGGGGACGGATGGAAGGACGGAAAACCGTCAGGCCTCCGTCACGAAGCAATGTAACGCAGTGTTGCGGCAATTGTGAAGGTGCGTGCCGATCAGGGCTAGCGATGGCTCCTATAAGCCCAGCTGATGCTTCTTGGGCCGTCGGTGGAGCTCTGGCGGGGCGCCAGCGGGGGCTGGTCCGTTTTTCGCTCTTCGGAGCATGGCGTTCCCGGAGTGCCGTGTCCGCCTGCGATCTCAGCCGACAAGCTCCAGGAGGTGGAACGAAACGCCGGGGCCGCGATTGCCATGGAGGAGATGGCGGCCGAAGAGCGCTGAACCAAACTCTTCTCCGAAACGCCAACGCTGCTGGAACGCCTGGCCGGCTCGGCCACCTCTGTCTAACGTTCCAGGAGGATTTTGACACGGCCCATGGCCCTGGCGCCACCACCGGCCTCCGCCCAGCCAGCTGAGCTGGAGACCGCGCCGCTGCTGCTGCTGCTGCCTCCGGATCTGCGGCTGACGCCGGAGCAGTTCGAGCGGGTGTGCCAGGCCAATCCGGAGGCGGTGTTGGAGTTGGCTGCCGATGGAGCGGTGATCAACATGACGCCAACAGG
>VGQX01000007.1 GCA_016882305.1 Cyanobacteria bacterium K_Offshore_surface_m2_239 | reverse complement strand
GGTGGTGCCGGTCAGCCAGCCTCCCAGTGCCAGATAGGCGCAAGGAAACAGCAGCAGACCTGACCACCCCACAAAAACGAAGCGGTCGCGCTTGAGCCAGTCGTCCAGGATGTCGAACCATCCCCGTGCCGCTGGCGCGCGTCCTACAGCGATCGTCATGGGAAGCAGCTTAACGAAGCTTTACGTTCAACATCGTAAGGGCATGAAGGCCCGGCTGCGTTGCCAGGACTGGCGCTTTGCTGGCAAATGAGCAATTGTGCTCAGCAGCCCTTTCTCATAAAGGCGCGCAACCTTCCGCCAGAGTGACTGCGCGCCCCTTTCCACCATGTACGTCGTCGAGCTTTCCCTCCGCCTCACCCCCATGCCCATCTCCGTTCAGCGCAAGGAGCTGGAGGCGGCGGAGGGGTTGTACGAGGAGGTGGGACGTGCCATCGAAAGTGGCGAGCCCAAGGTGCTGGAACTGCGCTGTGAAAAGGACCCGCACAAGCGCATCCGCCTGCTGACTGCAGAAGTCGTGGCCGTGCAGATCTTTGAAAAGTCCACCATCGGCGGCTCTGGGAAGCGGCCCGGTTTCAGCTTTGAAGCCTGACCGTCCATGCCCGCATCCACCTCGGGGTCGGAACTTCCTTTGGTCGTCGCTGGGGTGGATTTCGGCTGGTCCCACGAACGACCGATGTTGCGCGGATGCTCGCTGGAGATTTCCCGGCCGGGCCTGTGGATGCTGGTCGGCAGCAATGGCAGTGGCAAGAGCACCCTTCTGCGCCTGATCGCCGGCTTGATGTCCCCTGTGCGGGGGTGTATCAACACGGCCCTGCGACCGGCCCTGGTCTTCCAGAATCCAGACCACCAACTGCTCATGCCCACCTGCGGCACGGATCTGAGGCTGGGATTGCCCCTGGCCTTGAACCATCGCCAAGCCGCAGATCGGGAGGAAGCGCTCCTCCAGCAGGTGGGCTTGCAGGGGATGGCCCACCGGCCGATTCACACCCTCAGCGGGGGGCAGAAGCAGCGGTTGGCGATCGCCGGGGCCTTGGCCGCGGAGGCCACCCTCCTCCTCCTGGATGAGCCCACGGCTCTGCTGGATCCCGACAGCCAGGCGGACGTGCTGGCCTTGATCCGTGCCCTCTGCGATCGTCAACCCAATCCGTTGACGGCTCTGTGGGTCACCCACAGGCTGGAGGAACTGGCCCACGCTGATGGGGCCGCCCGCATGGAGCGCGGACGCGTGGGTCATTGGCACGACGGTGCCGAGCTGGTCCGTTCGTTCAGCCTCTTGCCCACGGGCAGGGGTGGCGGGTAAGGTCAGGGCGTCCTGAAGCACGCCATTGGCCGTTCCTCGGTGAGTGGAGTCGCTCTCAGACAGCTCCTTCAAGGACCGCCTCCTTGAAAGGTTGTCATTCCTCGGTAGCTCAGCGGTAGAGCGGTCGGCTGTTAACCGATTGGTCGCAGGTTCGAATCCCGCCCGGGGAGTTCTTTGTTTTTCCAAGACCGTGGGATTGATCCCTGGTCTTAATTTGTGTCTCTTTTGCGAGGCCGCCTGAGTTGGGTTGGCGGGTCTTTACAACATTCCCTCACAGGAGCCCCAAAACCTTCAGATCAGCCCAGAATGGATTGCCAGGTTGGCCTTTCCCGTTGCGGCAGACGATCGCGCGAATCGTGTCCAGCCCAGCCACACTCCACGCACACCCTGCCGTCGCCTGTCATGAAACCCTGCATTCTTCTCGTCGAGGATGACGGCGACATGCGCGACCTTGTGGCCGGTCACCTGGAGCATGGCGGTTTCAATGTGCAGCGCGCGGAAGATGGCATCAAGGGGCAGGCCCTGGCCCTGCAATACAGCCCGGATGTGATCCTCCTCGATCTGATGCTCCCCAAGGTCGACGGCCTCACTCTCTGCCAGCGCCTTCGTCGAGACGACCGCACCGCCCGCATTCCCATCCTCATGATCACCGCCCTCGGCGGCACCAAGGACAAGGTGAGCGGCTTCAACTCCGGTGCCGACGACTACCTCACCAAGCCTTTCGATCTCGAAGAGCTGATGGTGCGGGTCAAGGCCCTCCTCCGTCGCAGCGAGCGGGCTCCGCTGTCCACCAAGCACAACGAAATCCTGAGCTACTCCTGCCTCACCCTTGTGCCAGAACGCTTCGAGGCCATCTGGTTTGACACCCCGGTGCGGCTTACCCATCTGGAATTTGAACTGCTCCACTGCTTGCTGCAGCGCCACGGCCAAACGGTGGCACCCTCCTTGATCCTCAAGGAGGTCTGGGGCTACGAACCCGATGACGACATTGAAACCATTCGCGTGCATGTGCGTCATCTCCGCACCAAGCTTGAGCCCGATCCGCGCAAACCCCGGTTCATCAAGACGGTGTACGGGGCGGGATACTGCCTGGAATTGCCCACGGACGAGCAGCTGCGGGAGCTGAGTCCGCTCATGGCGCAGGCGCGTCAAGCGCAAAAGGACAGCAAAGCTCCCCATCCGGCCACGCCCTGACCGGCTGACCAGGTCTCAGGTCCCCCCGCCGCGCGCCAGATCCAGCAGGGTGACCTCCCAGGCCAGGCGGGGTTGCACGTGGCTGAGCAGGTGTTTGCGCAGAACCTCCAGGCGCACGATCTGGCGCGGGTCCCTGTGTCTTTCCCAGAGTCTGTTCTGCCACCACTGCAGCAGCCAGAGCTGCTGTTCCCCCTCCAGGCTCTCGCTGATCTCCCGCGCCAGCTCAAGAGCGGTCAAGGGATTGGTGGAACGTTCGCCGAGTCGATCGGCCAACCCCTCCGGCAGCTGTCGCCACTGTTGACGGTGGTTTTGAAGCGCCCCGGGGGATCCCGCCGCCAGGGTCAGCAGCTCCTCTGGATCCGCTCCCATGGGCGTCGTCTCGTCTGCGGGTGGCGGCTCCCGACGCAGCACCGCGTCCATCTCCGCCACGGAGAGGGGAAGAAAAGGAATGACCTGACAACGGGACCGGATGGTGACGAGGAGACGTTCCGGAGCGGAAGTGATCAGGATCAACAAGCCATCGCCCGGTTCCTCCAGGGTTTTCAACAAAGCGTTGGCCGCTGACTCCGCCATTGCCTCGGCGGCCTCGATCACCACCAGCGGTCGTGGGGATTCGATCGGGCGGCGGCCGAGGAAGCGACTCACCTCGCGCACTTGCTCCAACCGGATCTGGGGTGGGGTGCGGCGACTCACCCCCAGCTCCTCCGCCCGCGAAGCCGGCACCATCTGCCCCTGATGCGCAAAGGTGGGCTCCTGCCAGAGCAGGTCGGCCAGATTGCCCTGGTCCAGCCGTCTCCTCAGCACGGGATCGCCCTGGCCTCCGCTGAGCACCCCTTCCAGGAAGCGCAGCGCCGCCAACCGACGACCCACTCCCTCCGGACCGGTGAACAGATAGGCCGGCGCCAGTCGTGCGCTCCGCAGGGCGGCCCGCAACAGCCGCACCGCCAGACCATGACCGATCAGGTCGGCGAACAGCGCGTCTTCAGCCATGGTCGGCGGGGCGTCATCACCCATGGTCGGCGGGATCGGCGGCGGCAAAGCGTGTCAGCAGGGCCTGGCGGCAGCGCTCACCGACCGTGGTCGGGTCGCCTGTGGCCTCGACTCGCCACCAGCCGTGCCCCTGGGCCAGCCGCGCGAAACCCTGATGGACGCGCTCCAGGAACGCGGCCCCCTCCGCTTCGATGCGATCGCTCTGTTGATGGCGTCGGCGACGCAGGGCCTCCTCCAGGGGGAGGGCGAGCCAGAGGGTGAGATCGGGTTGGAGGCCAGCGGTGGCGAAGTGCTCCAACTGGCGAATGGGTTCCAAGGGCAGGCCGCGGCCATGGCCCTGGTAAGCCTCCGTCGATCCGCTGAAGCGATCGGAGAGCACCCAATGCCCCGCGGCCAGGGCGGGGGCGATGCGTTGCGCCACATGCTGGGCGCGATCCGCGGCGTAGAGCAGCAGCTCCGCCCGGTCCCCGGGAGTTTGTCGCGCGGGAGGGTGCAGCAGAAGCTCCCGCAGGGCGGCGCCGAAGGGTGTGCCCCCTGGCTCCCGGGTGATCACCAGTTCCCTGTGAGGCGGGATCAAGCCACTTCGGGGCAACCATTCCCGCAGGGCTGCGATCTGGGTGGTCTTGCCACAGCCGTCGATGCCCTCCAGCACTACGAAGCGTCCCCTAGTGGCCATGGAGCGAGGCAGGCAAGGACTGCTCCTCGGGCGGCCGGAGCACCAAGGCATTGACCACGACCGTGATGGAGCTCAACGCCATCAGCAACGCGGCCAGGGGTGGGGTCAGGCGGAGGGAGAAGGCGGGAAGCAGGGCTCCGGCCGCGATCGGCAGCACGATCAAGTTGTAGCCGAAAGCCCAAAACAGATTTTGCCGCACCTTGGCCATGGTGTCCCGGGCCAGGGCGAGGGCCCGCACCACATCCATCAGCTGATCGCCCATCACCACCACCGCGGCGGAGTCCTGAGCGATCTGCGTGCCCGTGCCCACGGCGATCCCCAGATCGGCGGCGGCCAGGGCCGGGGCGTCGTTGATGCCATCGCCCACCATGGCCACGGGGCCGCGAGAGCGCCAGCGGGAGAGGGCTTCCACCTTCTGTTCGGGCCGCAGGCTCCAGGCCACATCCTCATCCCGCAACCCCAGGAGGGAGGCCAGGTGGCGCACGCTGGCCTCTCGGTCGCCACTCAACACACCCACAGCCAGACCTTGATCGCGCAGGGCGCCCACGGCTCGTCTGGCATCGGAACGGGGCTGATCCTCAATGGCGATCACCCCCAGAAGCCGCTGACCCTGACCCACCCCGATCAGGGTGGCCCGCGCGAAGGGAGGGCTGCTCAGGGTGGCCTCCGCCCCGGGGGGCAGCAGCAGACCCCGCTCCCGCAGCCAGGGCAGGCGTCCCACCAGAAGGGGATCCGCCTGGCCCACAAGCCGACCTTCCATGCCCTGTCCAGGGATGGTGCGGCTTTCCGCCACCGCCAGCGGCGGCAGTCCCCGTTGCTGGGCTTCCTGTTGCAGGGCATGGGCCAGGGGATGGCGGCTCTGCTGTTCAAGGCTGGCCGCCAGTTGCACCATCCAGAGGGCCTCCACATCCGCGCGGCCATCGGTTTGATCGACGGAGGGAAAGGCCTCCAGCGCGGTCACCAACGGTCGGCCCACGGTGAGGGTGCCGGTTTTGTCGAACACGACGGCCTTGAGCCGGGAAGCCATTTCGATGGCATCGCCGCCGCGAAAGAGCACTCCCGAGCGGGCTGCAATGGCACTGCCAACGCTGATGGCCGTTGGGGTCGCCAGGCCCAGGGCGCAGGGGCAGGCCACCACCAGCACGGCGATGGCCAGTTGCAGCGCGAGGCTGACGGGAGTCATCGGGCCCGTCAGCGCTCCGTGACCCCCGTGGTCCATCAGGGCCATGGCGTCGGCGGGAAGGGCCTGCAGCACCCCGGGCCAAAGCCGGGTCCCCCACCGCCACCAAAACAGAAACGTGGCCAGCGCGAGAACGATCACGCCCTGGGTGAAGCGGCCGGCCACCCGGTCCGCCAGTCCTTGAATCGGTGCTTTGCGGGCCTGAGCTGTCTCCACCAGCCGCACGATGCGGGCAATCGCGGTTTGCTGGCCGCAACGCCTGGCCTCCACCACCAGCGGTGCTTCCAGATTGAGGCTGCCCGCCTCCAGCTCGCATCCGGGTTCCGCCTCCAAAGGGAGGGGCTCGCCGGTGAGGGCGGAACGGTCCACGGCGGAGGCGCCCGCCTGGACCACCCCGTCCACCGGCAGGCGATCCCCCGGCAGCACCAGCAGACGGTCGCCCGGGCGCAGCCCACCCGAGCGCACCTTGCGGGGCGGGGCGTCTTCCATCACCAGCAGGGCCTCATCCGGCTGGAGCGCGGCCAGCTCCTCGATGGCCCGACAACTGCGCCAGCGGGTCCGTTCCTCCAGAAACCGGCCCGCCAGCACAAAGCCCAGCAGCATGACCGGTTCAAAAAAGAAACATGGCAGCTGGCTGCGGGGCCAGAGCCAGCCCACCAGGCTGGCCGCAGTGGCGCTGCCCATGCCCAGAGCCACCAGGCTGTCCATGCTGGGATGGCCCGCCAGGGCGTTTCGGAGGCCTGTGATCAGGATCGCGCGCCCCGGCCCCGCCAAGGCGGCCAGGGCAAGGAGAGCGTGAACCCACCTGGCCTGGAAGAGCTGGAGGGGGGGGGCCCAGGCGCTGGCCTCCGCCTCCGCCCAATGCCCCAGGCTGGAGAGGGCCACCAGAACCAGCGCCGTCACCAGTTGGCGCCACTGCTGCCACCAGCTCCGCTGAAGGCGTTGCTCGCGACGGGTGGGCGACAGGCTGCCTTCCTCGCGGGGCTGCGCCGCAAAGCCCAGCGCCTTCAGGCTGGAGAGGAGGGGCTCCAAGCCCCCGGCGCCCGGATCCAGGTCGATCCAGGCGGTGCGGGTGAGGAGGTTCACACTCGCCTGTCGCACGCCGGGCTGCTGCCGCAGCCGTTGTTCCACAGCGCGCACGCAGCTGCCGCACTTCATCCCCTCCACGTCCAGCAGCACCCCGCAGCCGGGGGTTGCCAGGGGCGCCAGCGGAGCGTCGGCCACCGTCTCCGTGGCGGGGCCGCTGGGGGAGGTGAGCACGGGAGGCGGCGGGAGGCCCCTTCAGCCTAGGCACTGCGGCGGGGGAGACACCCCGACCAGCGGTCTCAGGAGGCAGGATGGACGGAAGACCGCTCCAGCGCCGTGCCCCGCTCCCAGCGCAACGACAACTTCATCGACAAAAGTTTCACGGTGATGGCCGACCTCATCGTCAAGCTGTTGCCGATTGATGCCAAGGCGAAAGAAGCCTATGTTTATTATCGCGATGGCCTGTCAGCCCAGAACGATGGCGACTATGCCGAGGCCCTGCAGAATTACGAGGAGGCTCTCAATCTCGAGGACAACACGACAGACCGGGCAGAGATTTTGAAAAACATGGCCATCATCTTCATGAGCACTGGTGAAGAGGAGAAATCTCTGGATTACTACAGTCAATCTTTGGATGCCAATCCCAATTCTCCCTCCTGTCTCAAGAACATGGGCTTGATCTATGAGAAATGGGGACGCATGGCGGAGGAAGAGGGCGATCAGGACAGTGCCGACAAATGGTTCGACCTGGCCGCGCAGCACTGGAGCAAAGCGGTCCGGCTCTACCCGGGTGGCTATCTCGACATCGAAAACTGGCTGAAGAGTTCCGGCCGCAGCACAGTGGATGTTTACTTTTAATCGGCTGCCAGCGCCCTTGTGAGGGCTTCGGCCAGCGTCGAGGATTCCAACAGGTTCAAACCGAGCTGTCCCGCGGCCCCCGCCGTCGACAGGCTCCCCCGCGGCACAACAGCGCGCGTGAACCCCAGGCGGGCGCTCTCCTGCAGGCGCAGCTCCAGCTGCCCCACCGGCCTGAGCTGCCCCCCGAGCCCCAGCTCCCCGATCAGGACAGTGCCTGGCGGCAGTGTCAGGTCACGGGTGCTGGCCACCACGGCCGCAGCCACGCCCAGATCCGCCGCCGGTTCCTCCACCTGCAGGCCACCCGCCACCGCCAGGTAGCAGTCAAAGCGGGAGAGGGGCAGGCTCAGGTGCTTTTCGATCACGGCCAGGATCTGGTGAAGCCGGTTGATGCCCACTCCCGTGGCCGTGCGCCGTGGACTGGCGTAGCTCGTGGGGCTCACCAAGGCCTGAAGCTCCACCACCAGCGGGCGGGTTCCCTCGCAGGCCACAATCGTCGCCGTGCCTGGACTGGGCTGGTCACCGCCGAGAAACAGCTCGCTGGGATTGGTCACCTCCGCCAATCCGCCATCACGCATCTCGAACACGCCCAGTTCATGGGTGGCACCGAAACGATTCTTCACGGCCCGCAGCAGGCGATGGCTGGCGAAGCGGTCGCCCTCAAACGTCAGCACCGTGTCCACCAGGTGTTCCAGCACCTTGGGTCCTGCCAGCAGGCCCTCCTTGGTGACGTGCCCCACCAGAAGCAGCGCCGAGCCCTGGCGCTTGGCCAGCCGTTGCAGGGCCGCCGCGCACTCCCGCACCTGGGCCACCGTGCCGGGGGCGCTGCTGAGGTTGGCGTCATGGAGGGCCTGGATGCTGTCGAGGATGGCCACAGCCGGCTGGAGCGCCTCTAGCTCCTCCAGAACCTGGTCCAGGTCGGTCTCCGCCAGCAGTTGAAGGCTGGCCTGGCGGTCGGTCTCCGCCAAGGGCCGAGCGGCGGGAGCCTGGCCCTCCGCAGGAGCCTGGCCCTCCGCAGGGTCCGGAGCCCGCGGGACGAGCCGGCGCCAGCGCAACCGAACCTGCTGCGCCGATTCCTCCGCGCTGACATACAAGACGCGACAGTGCTCGGCCATGGCCTGAGCCGCCTGCAGGAGGAGGGTCGACTTGCCGATGCCCGGATCGCCACCCAGAAGCACCAGCGCCCCGGGCACCAACCCCCCTCCGAGCACCCGATCGAGCTCTCCAAACCCGGTGGCCAGACGCCGAAGGGGCTTCTCCTCGGAGGCGTCGATCGGCGTGGAGCGCCATGGGGCCGGCGCGCCCGCGTCGCCCGCCGTCGCCGACCGTCGCCGCTCCGGGCGTCCCTCCCGGCCGGTCACGGGTTGTTCCACCAGGGAATTCCAGCTGCCGCAAGCGGAGCAGCGCCCGAAAAACTGGCGGCTCCGGGCCCCGCAGGTCTGACAGAGGTAGAGGGATGTGGCGCGGGGCACGATCAATTTGTGAAGAAAAATAGCGGTCGATGAACAGAGCGGCCCTCAGGCCTTTTCAGTGGATCCGATCCGTTGTACGTGCTGCGTCCTGGCGATGACGGCGACCTCCCCGGCCAAAGAAACGATCCTTGTCGTGGATGACGAGGCCAGCATTCGCAGGATTCTGGAAACCCGTCTCTCGATGATCGGCTATCAGGTGCTCACCGCCTCGGATGGCGAGGAGGCGTTGGAAACCTTCCACCGTGCCCACCCCGACCTGGTGGTTCTCGACGTGATGATGCCCAAGCTCGACGGCTACGGGGTGTGCCAGGAGCTGCGCAAGGAATCGGATGTGCCGATCGTGATGCTCACCGCCTTGGGCGATGTGGCGGATCGCATCACCGGTCTGGAGCTCGGCGCGGATGACTATGTGGTGAAGCCCTTCAGCCCCAAGGAGCTGGAGGCCCGCATCCGCTGCGTGCTGCGGCGGGTCGAGAAGGAACAGGTGGCGGGCATCCCCAACTCCGGCGTGATCCAGGTGGCGGACCTCCGGATCGACACCAACAAGCGCCAGGTCTACCGGGGCGAGGAGCGCATCCGCCTGACCGGCATGGAGTTCAGCCTGCTGGAGCTGCTCGTCAGCCGCTCCGGCGAGCCCTTCAGTCGCGGCGAGATCCTGAAGGAAGTCTGGGGCTACACCCCTGAGCGTCATGTCGACACCCGGGTGGTGGATGTCCACATCTCCAGGCTGCGTTCCAAACTGGAGGATGATCCTGCCAACCCCGAGCTGATCCTCACGGCCCGGGGCACTGGCTACCTCTTCCAGCGCATCGTTGACTCCGTTGCCCCCGAAGGACTCTGACAACCTCCGATCCCCCGGGCGCCAGGCCCTGAGCCGGCGTCAACGGCAAAACCGCACGATCCGGCGGTTGGTGATCTGGTACAAGCGCAATGCTGCGGTCACCTCCCTGGTGGACACGGCCAATGCCGCCGGCTCCGTCGCCGGCGCCGCCACCTCCATGGCCGGAAGCATGGCCGGCACCGTGCTCCAGCCCCTCGTGCTGGATCCCCTCCGCCGCCTGCAGCTCGGGGCCGGCGGCCCCGAGGACTGGCCCGTCATCGACGACCGGGATCGCCTCTGGGTCGCCGTGGACGGCATGGGCGGCGATAACGCCCCCGGGCCGATCCTGGAGGGCTGTCTGCGGGCCGTTCGGGTGCTGCCGCTGCGCATCCGCTTCGTCGTCGAGGGCGATCCCCTGCGGCGTGCGGTGGCCAGCCTCGGACTTGAGCAGGAGCTGGCGGAAGCCCAGGATCGAGGCCTGCTGCAGCTCGTGGCGAGCGGCTGCTCCGTGGGCATGGACGAGGAGGCCACCGTGGTCCGTCGCAAGCGCGATGCCAGCATCAACATGGCGATGGACCTGGTGAAGTCCGGTCAGGCCATGGCCGTCTACTCCGCTGGCAACTCCGGCGCCGTGATGGCTTCGGCCATCTTTCGTCTCGGCCGCCTGCGCGGGATCGAACGACCGGCCATCGGCGCCCTCTTCCCCACAAAGGATCCAGCGCGGCAGGTGCTTGTGCTCGACGTGGGAGCCAACACCGACTGCAAGCCGGCCTGGCTGCACCAATTCGCCCTTCTGGGAACGATCTACAGCCGAGACGCGCTCCAGGTGGCCAACCCGCGGGTGGGATTGCTCAACATCGGCGAGGAGGAGTGCAAGGGCAACGACCTGGCGCTGAAGACCCATCCCCTGCTGATGGGCGACGCCCGCCTGCGCTTCGCCGGCAACTGCGAGGGCCGGGATGTGCTGTCCGGTCGGTTTGACGTGGTGGTCTGCGATGGCTTTACGGGCAACGTGCTGTTGAAGTTCCTGGAGTCGGTGGGCAGCGTGTTGCTCGACGTCTTGCGGGCGGAACTGCCCCGGGGCCGGCGTGGAAAAGTGGGGTCCGCCTTCCTGCGGAGCAATCTGGTGCGCATCAAAAAGCGCCTGGATCACGCGGAGCACGGCGGCGCTCTACTGCTTGGCGTGGACGGGGTCTGTGTGATCGGCCATGGCAGCAGCAAGGCTCTGTCGGTGGTCAGTGCCCTGCGCCTGGCCCATTCCGCCGCCAGCCACCACCTGATGGACGACCTCCATGCGCTCGGGGGTGAGGCGGCGTCCGCAGCCACCTGTGATTGACTGATCCGAACCGAGCGCCACGGGTGTCGGAGCACACTGTCAGCCCCCGCAGCCCCGCCGATCTCCGTGGGGTGGCCGTCGTCGGCTCTGGACGAGCCCTACCGCGCACCCGTGTCAGCAATGACGACCTCAGCGCCCTGGTCGACACCTCTGACGACTGGATCCGCAGCCGCACGGGAATCGGCGCTCGCCGCCTCGCCGGTCCCGGCGAGTCCGTGACCACCATGGCCACCGAGGCCGCCCGTGCCGCCCTGAACCATGCCGGCTGGGACGCCGATCAACTCGACCTCATCATCCTGGCCACCTCCAGCCCCGATGATCTGTTCGGCACCGCGCCCCGCGTGCAGGCCGCCCTGGGGGCACATCAGGCCGTGGCCTTCGACCTCACAGCGGCCTGCAGCGGCTTTCTCTTCGCCCTTGTCACCGCCGCTCAGTACATCCGCGCCGGGAGCATGTGCCGGGCCCTGGTGATCGGCGCCGACCAGCTCAGCCGCTGGGTCGATTGGACCGATCGGCGCACCTGCGTGCTGTTCGGCGATGGGGCGGGCGCTGTGGTCCTGGAGGCTTGCGCGCCCGACCGGGACGACCTGCTGGCGTTCCGCCTCCGCTCCGATGGCAGTCGCCAGGCCTGCCTCACCCTCGCCCATCGGGAGCGTCTCCGGGATGTTCAGGGGGGATTCACCACGGAGGAAGGGGGGTTCCATCCCATCGCGATGAATGGTCAGGAGGTCTACAAGTTCGCGGTGCGCGAAGTGCCGATCGTTCTGGCGCAGGTGCTGCGGGACGCGGACTTGGAGGCGCGACAGGTGGATTGGCTCCTGCTTCATCAGGCCAATCAGCGCATTCTTGACGCCGTGGCCGAGCGCTTCTCCGTGGCCCCAGAGCGGGTGCTCAGCAACCTGGAGTCCTACGGCAACACCTCTGCGGCCACGATCCCGTTGATGCTGGATGAAGCTGTGCGCGACGGCCGGGTGCAACCCGGCCACCTGCTCGCCACCAGTGGATTTGGCGCCGGATTGAGCTGGGGGGCGGCGGTGTTGCGCTGGAGCGGACCCCCGCCGTCGGGTTCCGCCACCGCCGAGCCGCCCTCCACGTAGTCTCCTGGCCCATCAACGCATTGAATGCCATGGCAGTCGCCTGGGTGTTTCCGGGGCAGGGATCGCAGAAGGGCGGCATGGCGGAGGGGGTGCTTTCGCTCCCTGGGGCTCGCCAGCGCTTCGCCCTGGCTTCTGAACGTCTGGGTCGCGACCTGCTGGCGATCTGCTCCGCCGACGCGGTGGGCGATGGGCTCATGAATCTCCATGACACCCGCAACACCCAGCCCGCCCTGTTCGTGGTGGAGAGTCTCCTCGTGGATGCCTTGCACGCCCAGGGACGCCAACCCGCGCTCGTGGCGGGCCACAGCCTTGGCGAACTGGTGGCGCTCTACGCGGCTGGCGTGTTTGACGCCGAGACCGGCCTGGCGCTCATGCAGCGTCGCGGTGAGCTGATGGCCACCGCTGGCGGCGGCGCCATGACGGCCGTCATCGGTTTTGACGCCCGGCAGCTGGAGGATCTGGTGGCCGCCACGGAGGGGGTGGTGATCGCCAATGACAACAGCGCGGCGCAGGTGGTGCTCTCTGGCACTCCTGAAGCGGTGGAGGCGGTGACCGGTGCGCTCCGTTGCAAGCGCGCCATCCCCTTGGCGGTCTCAGGCGCCTTTCATTCGCCCTTCATGGAGGAGCCCGCAGCGCTGTTTGCCAAGGAGCTGGAGTCGGTGCCGTTCGCGGAGGCCTCCGTGCCGGTGCTCAGCAACACGGATCCCACCCCAGAGCGCGTTGGCGACCGGTTGAAGGCCAGGCTGATCCAGCAGATGACCTCTGGGGTGCGTTGGCGGGAAACCATGGCCCGTCTGCCGATGGAGGGCATTCGCGCGGCGGTGGAGATCGGACCGGGCAATGTGCTCAGCGGTTTGATCAAACGCGGCTGCCCGGACCTGGAGACCGCCCAAGTGTCCACCGCCGCGGATGTGGGCTTGTGAAGCGCTCCCCGCTCGACCACGCTCCCGAGCCCTCCCTGCCCTACTGGCTGATGTGCTGGTTGATGGTCATCCCCGTGTTCCGGGGATTGCTGCGGGGGCGCGTCGCCGGAATTGGCAACGTTCCGCGCCGCGGGGGGCTGCTGGTGGTGGCCAACCACGGCTCCCATCTCGACCCGCCGATCCTCGCCTGCTCCCTGCGCCGGCCCGTGGCTTTCATGGCGAAAGAGGAGCTCTTCCGCGTGCCCTTGCTGGGCGCGGTGATCCGCTCCTGCGGGGCCTATCCCGTCGCTCGGGGCGCCAGCGATCGGCGGGCCGTGCGCGCCGCCTGTGAGCGAATTGCGGAGGGCTGGGCCACGGGGGTGTTTCTTGATGGCACTCGTCAGGAGGATGGTCGCGTCAACCACCCCCATGACGGGGCCGCCTGGCTCGCCGCCCGCATGGGCGTTCCCCTGTTGCCTGTCGCGATCATCAACAGCCACCGGGCCCTTGGCCCCGGTGGTGGACGCTTGCGCCTGGTGCCGGTGCATGTGCGCATCGGCACCCCTATTCCTCCTCCAGCCTCCGCTCGCGGCGCTGATGTGAAGGCCACCACGCTGGCCCTTCAGGCGGAGATCCACCGCCTCCTCGGGGAGGGCCTGATCAAAACGCCCCGGATCGGCGGAGCCAGCCCACCAGCTCAGATCTCCCCCACACCCTCAGATCCCGGCCACTGAGCACCCACACCACCGCCCGCAGGCCGTCCCCCCAGATCTTGGCGGGGCGCTCCTCCACGCAGGCCGACCCGCAGGGCACGGCGACCGGCGTGAGGTGGATGCCCCGACTGCCCGCCACGATTCGTCCCACCAGCAAGGCGCGGGCCATGTGGTCGCTGCTCGTGACCAGGAGCGCGTGGCGGATGCGCGAGCGGCGCAGGTCATCCACCAGCGAGGTGAAGTTGGTGAGGGTGTCGCGCGCGCGGTAATCAAGATGCACCTGTTCGGCCGGCAGGCCTTCCCGCTCGCGGAAGAGCCAGGTGGCGTACTCCGGGTTGCTGCCGCCGCTGACCACGACGGGGAGACCATCGGCGCGGGCCAGATGGGCGGCGACCCGTTCGCGGTCGGCGTCGCCGCCGAGCACCAGGATGAGCTGCGCCGGCGGCGGCGCCGGCCACCACAAGCTGCGGGAGAGGGCTCCCAGCACGAGACCCGTCAGCGCGGCGGCCACCAGGGGCCGCCGGGAGGGCCGTCGCTGGCGCCGCCGGACTCGTCTCACGGCGTCGCCACAGGGCTGGTGGGGTACAGCGGCACCACGGCGGACCACGGCCCGGGCTGACCGCTGCGGGCCGCCTCCTGGCTGAAGGCCAGCAGCTGCTCCGCATCCGCTGGCAGGAGAGGTTCGGCGGCGTGGCAGGCGTGGCTGCCCAGGGTGCGGGTCAGGTCGTCCACGCCGGGCCAGAGGCGGGGAGCGCAAAGCTCCGCCACGCCGGCCAGCGCGGTGGGTTCGGCCTTGTAAAGCCCGGCGACCACGCCATGGCGCGGCAGGTCCTGGCTCAGGATCAGCGCGGTGCCCTGGGGCTCGGTCGCCAGCCGTCGGCGGGCGATCAGATGAAAGCTGCTGAAGCCATCCAGAGGCAGAGCGAGCTGCTGGGCGAGGGTGCGGGCCAAGGCCACCGTCAGTCGGGTGCCCGTGAAGCCGCCTGGCCCCGTGGCGACCGCGAGACGGGCCAGGCGGGGCCATTCCCGCGCTGGCATGACCGACTCCAAGCAGGGCAGCAGGCTGTTGGCCAAGGCGCGCCCCAAGGGGAAGGCCGCCAACCGCAGGGGATCGGCGGGACGGCCCAGGGGTTGCAGGGCCACCCCGAAAGTTTCACTGGAGCTGTGGAGCGCCAGGAGCCAGCCGCCCTCGTGGTGATCGCCCACCGGTGGCGTGGACATCGTCATGCCGGAAGGGCCTCATTCGGTCGCAGGCGCCGCCAGTGGCCCGGATCGGGGGCGAAGCTGTCACAAGCGCGCACATCCCATTCCAGTCCAACCGCCCCATCCGGCAGCTCGCGAATCTGCACATGCACCTTCGGACGCTCGGGTTGAAACGTCGGCCGCGGATTGAGATGGGGCACCCCGTGTTGTCGCTCGACCGCGTGGTAGGCCTGGCAGCGGTTGATCCAGTGGCAATCGACGCAGATGCACATGCCGCCTGATCCAACGGACCCCGCCATTTTGGCCCGGCGGACAACGCCGCACCAGCGCCTCGTGGACGCCCTGTCTATTGAGGCCTGGCCCCTCCCCCTGTCCCTCCTGCCCCCAGGATCCGCCTTGGTGGGGGGCGCCGTGCGGGATGGCCTGCTCGGTCGGCTGCGGGAGCGACCGGATCTGGATCTGGTGGTTCCCGGGGATGGGCTGGCCATGTCGCGACGGCTGGCTCGGGAGCTGGGCGGAACGGCGGTGGTTCTGGATCCGGAGCGTTCCATCGGCCGACTCGTGCTCCAGGGCTGGACCATTGATCTGGCCCGACAGCGGGGAGACACCCTGGTCGAGGACCTCGCCCGGCGCGACTTCACCATCAACGCCCTGGCCGTGGCCCTGCCGCTGGCCGGGCAGCCCCTGGCTCTGGTCGATCCCCTCGGGGGGATGGAGGACCTGCGCCAACGACGGCTGCGGGCGATCGCGGAGGCCAATCTCCTCGATGATCCCCTCCGCCTGCTGCGAGGGCCGCGGCTGGCCGCCGAGCTTGGGTTCACCATGACGCCGGAAACGTGGGACTGGACCGTGCGCCATCGCGCTCGCCTGGGCTCCGTGGCGGGGGAGCGGGTGTTGGCGGAGCTGCTGCGGTTGGTGGAGGCCGATGACGGCGCCAGAGGCGTGGACCTGCTGGTCCGCGGCGGCCTGCTCGACAGCTGGATCGCTCCCTCCGCTTCCTCCGCGCCTGCCGCTTTCGCCGTCGCCCACCCGAGCCCCCTCCTCCCGCCAGCGACCCACCTGACCCCCGAAGCCGCCCGGCTGCGGGGCCTGACGGAGGCGGAGGCCCGGTCCGCTCTGCCGATCGCCCGCCTGGCGGCACTGCTCGATGAGTCGACGCTGCGGGCTCTGCGTGCCAGCAACAAGCTTCGCTCGCGCTGTCGCCAGCTCAGGCGATGGCGGCAGCGGCTGGTGGCCCTGGATCGCGCCGACCAGGGCCTGGGGGGGCTCCCGGAGGCGGAACAGCTGGAGCTGCATCGACAGCTGGAGGGCGATCTGCCGGCCCTGTTGCTGGATCTGACGCCATCGCAGGCGGCGGCGGCGCTGCGGCGCTGGCGCGATCCCGAGGACCCCTTGTTTCATCCCCGCCCGCCGGTGGATGGTTTGGAGCTTCAGAAGGCCCTGGGGTTGCCGCCCGGGCCCCGGCTCGGCCGACTTCTCGACCACTTGATGCGCGAGCGCGCCTTCGGCCGTCTTCCCCGCCACGACCCGGCCGATTCCCGTACCCTTCAGCTCGCCCGCCGCTGGATTGCCGCTACGGCCGACTCCCTGCCATGATTAACTACACCATGCGCGATGCCTTCCTGTAACGGCGTCGTCCACTGCCTGGCACGGTTTTCACTTTTCTTCCGCAACCCCTCCCATGAGTGTTCGTCTTTATGTCGGCAATCTGCCGAACGCTTTTGATGTCAAGGAGCTTGAGGCTCTGTTCAACGGCGTGGGGGAGGGAATCCGCTTCAAGCCCGTGAACGATCGGGACACCGGCGTGTGCCGTGGCTTCGGCTTCGCCAACGTGGATGACCCCAAGCTGGCTGAGGCCCTGATCGCTCAGCTGAACGGACAGGCCTTCGGCGGCCAGGCTCTGCGCATTGAAATCTCTGAGCGCCGCGAGAGCCGCCATCCCTCTCAAGGGCGGGACGACCGTCGGCCAAGCACCCCTGCGGCCAATGGCTCCCGCAAGGCTGCGGACAAAGTCGTGCATGCCGACACCGTGGAAGCCAACGCCCCCGACCCTCGTTGGGCGGGCGAGCTGGCCAAGCTGAAGAACCTCCTGGCCAACCAGACGGTTGGCGTCTGAGCCGGAGGCGATCGCCTGGCCCCGCCCTTCCTTCTGGGACTGGCGGGGCCATCGCGTCAGCTGGATGCGATGGGGAGCGGCGGACGCGCCTCGGGCTGTGGTTCTCCTCCACGGCTTCGGCGCCAACCTGCGCCATTGGCGCCACAACAGTTCTGTTTTGGCTGAGGTGGCTGAGGTTTTTGCCCTTGACTTGCTTGGCTTCGGCGCCAGCGACAAGCCACCCTCTCGGCTTCAGGGGGAGAGGTCACGGCCTGGTGCCATCCGCTATGGCTTTGCTCTCTGGTCCGAGCTGGTGGCCGATTTCGTCGCCAGCCAAGTGGTGGGCCCTGCTTCGGGGCGGCCTGTCCACCTGGTCGGCAATTCCATTGGCGGTGTTGTTGCCCTGGCTGCCGCCCAGCGGCTTCGCGACGGCGGCACACCACCGGCCCAGGTCATTTTGATCGATTGCGCCCAGCGCACCCTGGATGAACGCCGGGTCGGAGAGTTACCATTCTTCGAACGTTTGAGCCGTCCGCTGTTGAAGCGAATGGTGCGAGAACGCTGGTTGACGGCGACACTTTTTCGTTTTCTGGCGCGCCCAGCGTTCATCCGTCAGGTTTTGGCCGTTGCTTACCCCACGGGAGCCAATGTGGATGCGGAGCTGGTGGCCTTGCTCCACGCGCCTTCCCGGGAGCCGGGGGCCCAGGAGAGCTTCCGGGGATTTGTCAATTTGTTCGCCGATGTCCTGGCGCCGGATTTCCTTGCGGAACTGGATCTTCCGGTCCGCATGCTCTGGGGTGGTGCGGATCCCTGGGAATCCCACGAGGAGGCGGAGCGTTGGGCCCGTGACTTTCCCAGCATTCGCGAGCTGAAGGTTTTGGAGGGCCTGGGACATTGTCCCCACGATGAGGCTCCTGAACAGGTCAACCCCATCCTGTTGCGGTGGCTGACGCTGGATCAGTGAACCTGAGCCAGCACGTAGGAGAGCGGGAGGTCGAGGAGTTTCTCGGCTGTGGGGACATAGGCACGTCGATTGAACACATCAAAATTTTGACGTTCAATCACATCAAGGATGCCACGATATAACCGCAACGATGCCCATACAGGCCAGCGGGCATCACCGGAAAGCCAGCGGACTCCTTCCTCGGAGCGGGCGAACCAGGCGCGGGCGCGGGCAAGTTGAAAGGCCATCAAAGCACGCCAGTTGTCATTGAGCTTGCCGGCGAGAAGGTCAGACTCGCTATATCCAAACTTCTTCATTTCGTCCTGGGGTAGATAAATGCGCCCCCGGGCGCGATCTTCACCAACATCGCGCAGGATGTTCGTGAGTTGGTTGGCGATTCCCAGGGCGATGGCGGCCTGACTTGGGTCGGGCTTCTCGCTCCATGGCGCGGAAGTGTAGGCGGGATCCAGGCCCATCACGGCTTGGCTCATGAGGCCGACGGTGCCGGCGACGCGATAGCAATAGAGCTCAAGTTCAGAAAAGCTCGTGTAGCGATGTTTGGTCACATCCATTCTTTGACCCTCAATCATGTCGAGATAGGCTTGCAAGGGTTGCGGAAATCTTTCGATGGTGTCCAGCATCACAAGATCCAGGTCGTCTTTCATGCGTCCATCGAACAAGTCGCGGGTGCGTTCCTCCCAGGCATCCAGCCGCTCCAGAAGTGTGGCGGCTGGCAGGGCCTGAGCCTGAGGGGCATCCATCAGTTCATCCGTGCGACGGCACCACACATAGATGGCCCAGATCGCTCGCCGCTTCTCCGGGGGCATGAGAAGGGTGCCGAGATAAAACGTCTTGGCCCATTGCGCTGTTTCCTGACGGCACTGTTCGTAGGCCTCCTCAAGACGAGCCCGGGAGGGCTGGTGAGGAGGCCTGGAGGAAAGGGTCGGCACCGCCACGCTTATTTGGCCTCGCTGATCGCCTGCGCGCAGAGCTTGCCACTCAGCACAGCGCCTTCCATGGAGGCGAGATAACGTTGCATGGTGTAATCACCTGCGAGGAAAAAATTGCTGATCGGTGAGCGTTGCGCTGGTCGCAACGCTTGACACCCCGGCACGGTCTTGTAGACCGAAAGAGGGGTCTTGACGACTACAAACTTGCGGAGTTTGGCAGGATTGTCTGTTTGGAAATGTTGGGGGAACAAGCGCTTCAACTCCTCCATCGTCGCCGCCACGATGTCGGCATCGGATCTGCCGATCCACTCTTTGGCTGGTGCGAAGACCAGCTCCAGCATGGAACGCTCGGGGTCGGCATACTCTCGGCAGGTATTGCTCATATCGGCGTAAACACTGAGCAGCTCGCTGCGGCTGAAGAGAAGGTGATCGATTTCTGTGAGCTTGCGGTCAAACCACAGGTGGATGTTGATCACCGGCACGCCATTCAAGCCGGAGAGCTTGGCGAAGTAAGGCTGCTCCTTCCATGTGTCCGGCAGGAGTCGTTTCAGGGGATCCACGGGCAGAGCGCTGACGTAGGCGTCAGCGACGACCTCCTCCGCGCCACCCCCCTCCAGGCCGCCGATGCGGAAGGACGCCACACTGCCATCGTCCCGCAGATCGATGCCGCGCAGGGGGCGGCTCAACAGCACCTCGCCGCCTCGGGCGCGGATGTGGTCCACGATCGGTTCACAGAGGCGCTGGGGCGGATTGCCGTCGAGGAACGCCATGCGCGAGCCATCCCTCTCTTGGAGGAAGCGATTGAGAGCGGTGAGGACAACCGTGCTGGAAATTTCGTCTGGACCGATGAAATTCAAGGCTTTGCTCATGGCCAGAAAAACTTCATCGTTGACGCGCTCTGGGATGTTGTGCAGTTTCAGCCATTCGGTCCACGAATAGCGATCACAATCTTCGACGTAGGATTGGCCGCGCAACATTGCGGGCACCAGTCCCAAGCCGAAGGCGATCTTTTCCGGCCAGCTCAGCATGTCGTTGTTGGACAGAATCGCCGCCACCCCATTCAAAGGGGCTGGCAGATCCGGAAAATCAAAGCGGCTGTAGGTGCCTGGCACCTCCCGCTGGTTGAAGATCATCGAGTGGCTTTTCCACTGCAGGCGATCCTCAATGCCGAGCTCCGCAAACAACTGGCGCATGTTGCGGTAGGCCCCGAAGAAGATGTGCAGGCCCGTTTCATACCAATCCCCATCGTTGTCCTGCCAGGCCGCGACCTTGCCACCCAACACATTCCTCGCCTCATACACCACGGGTGTATGGCCGGCATCACAGAGATACTTGGCGCAGGACAAGCCCGCCAGGCCGGCTCCCGCAATGGCGACACGCATGGCGTGACCTGAAAACAGGACGCAACCTTATCGGGCAGGAGATCCGGCCCGCAGCGCCTCACCGCCTGCCTAGAGTTGCCAAACCTGTCCTCCCCCTCCCCGCAGCCGCGCCCCTCGCCCATGACCGACACCCTCCTGAAGTCGACCACCCGCCACGTGCGCCTCTTCACCGCTCGGGTCGAGAACGGCGATCTGGTGGCGGATCGGAACCAGCTCACCCTCGATCTCGATCCAGACAGCGAGTTCCTGTGGGAGGCCTCGAGCGTCTCCAAGGTGCAGGACCGCTTCCGGGAGCTGGTGGACGCCCGGGCTGGCGAGGAGCTCTCGGACTACACCCTGCGCCGGATCGGATCGGAGCTGGAAGGCGTGATCCGCCAGCTGCTGCAGGCCGGAGAGCTCCGTTACAACCCCGAGTGCCGGGTGCTCAACTACTCCATGGGGCAACCCCGCAGCCCGGAAACCCTGTGACCCGCTCCCGCCCCGACGATCGACGTCCGATGCCCGACGATCGGCGCTCACGGGTCCTCCCGGGCGAGGAACGAGAGTCTTGGGAGCGCTCACGGGCCTATGGCCGTCCAGAGCGCGACCGCGCTTGGGAGCGGGAGTCTCCGCGCCGCAGCGGGTCTGAGGGCGACCCATGGTCCTCCTACCCCCGGCGACCCGGTCCTCCCCCCGGGGGGCCAGGGGGTCCGGGAAAGTCGGGGGGTGGTTCCAGCTTCAATGTGGCCACGGCAGCCCTGCTGGCGGGTGTGCTCGTGGTGGGCATCGGCATCGGCAGCGCGGTCACCAGCACAACCCAGGGCAACCAGGGGAACATTGCCAGCAGCCAACAGTTGGATATGGCTGTGCCCGATCCAGAGTTCTGCAAACAATGGGGGGCCAGCGCGTTTGTGATGGATATCGAGCTATACACCACCATGAACCCGAGCAGCAGTTTTGTGACGCAGCCAACCCTGCAACCTGGCTGTGTGATTCGTCGGGAAAACTGGGCGGTGTTGCAAAAACAAGGGGCTGTCACCGCTGAGCAGATGCGGGAATGCAAGCAACGCATGAACACATTTGCTTATATCGGTTCGATTCGTGATAAGCCGATCGTGCGCTGCGTCTATCAAACTGACATCGCTGGCAACAAGTTTCAGACACCTGGCGCCGCTGGTGCCGCAGATGATTCCGTGGGGGTCACCCCGGAAGGTGATCAGTTCTAAGCCTCAACCCCGCGGAACGCCCTGCACGTCAGCCGCTCACGCGTGCGGCGGGCCCCGGCGGGGTTCACCACTCCGCGCGCTCAAGGAGTCAGGGACGTGGCGACCGCTTCGTTGGCCCGGTTGGTGGCGTTCTGCCGCAAGGGGCTCTCCGGGCTCGCGAAGACCGGCAGAACCTCTCTGCGAAAGGCCTCGGCAGCCCTGGAGCAATAACGGGCGGGGTGGCTGATCAGCTTTAGCTGACGTCGCACCTGCAGATCGGACACCTGCGGTCTGTGCAGACTGCCGGAGGCCAGCTCCCGTTCAATGGAGACGACGGGGAGGAAGGCGGCGCCCAGGCCGGATTGCACAGCATTTTTGATGGCCTCGAAAGAGTTGAGCTCCATTTCGATCTTTATGCGTCCCACATCCAGTTTGGAGCGTGAGAGCAGCTGATCCACCATTTTCCGGGTGGTGGACTGGGCATCCAAGCAGACAAATCCGAGCCGATAGAGGTCCTCTTTCGTCAACTCCGGGAGACGGGAGAGCGGATGTTTCGGTGGCAGCACCAACGCCAGTTCGTCATTGGCATAAGGGACGACCTGCAGAAGATCATTCAGATCCGGAGGCAGTTCTCCGCCGATGATGGCCAGATCCACCTGGCCGTTGGCCACGCCCCAGGCCGTTCGTCGGGTGCTGTGCACCTGAAGCTGCACCGACACATCAGGGTATTTCTGGCGAAACAGGCCGATCATGCGCGGCATGAGGTACGTGCCCGTTGTTTGACTGGCACCGACGATCAAGGAGCCGCCCTTGAGGTTGTGGAGGTCATCCAGCGCCCGGCACGCTTCCTGGCACTGGCTGAGGATGCGGTCGCAATAACTCAGCAGCAGATGGCCCGCTTCCGTGAGCTGAGCCTTGCGTCCGCCGCGGTCAAACAGGGCAACGTCCAGTTGCTTTTCCAGATTCTGGATCTGCAGGCTGACGGCAGGCTGCGTGACATAAAGGCTGTCGGCCGCCTTCTTGAAGCTTCCCTCGCTGGCGATGGCCCGGAGGATGCGGAGTTGATCGAGGGTGAAGGGCAGATCAGCCATGGGCTCTGTTGGTCCTCGCTGGGGTCCTTGAACTGGGCCGCGGGTGGGCCGATGGCGGAACCGGCATGTGGATGTAACTCTAGGCGGGGGCAGCCGGTTGGCAGACTGCGCCTCTGGACGGGTTCACTCCCATGCTCGGTTCCCCGCATCACAGCAGTTGGGTCATGGCCTGCCTGCTGCTGGGCTTCGCGGTTCTGCACAGCGGTGGGGCCGCCCTCAGGCCCCTGGGAGCGGAACGACTGGGTGAACGGGCCTGGCGCCTTCTCTTCGCGGCGGTGAGCATCCCCTCCGCGACCCTGCTGATCGCCTACTTCCTCGCGCACCGCTATGACGGCGTTCGCCTCTGGAATCTGCAGGACCAACCCTGGATCGTGCCGGTGGTCTGGGGTGGAACCGCCATCAGTTTCTTCTTCTTGTATCCCGCCACCTACAACCTTCTGGAGATCCCGTCCCTGTTGCGACCCCAGGTGCGCCTCTACTCCACGGGCATCATTCGGGTCTCGCGCCATCCCCAGGCTGTGGGCCAGGTGCTCTGGTGCGCCACCCATCTGCTTTGGATCGGGTCGAGCTTCATGGTCGTCACCTGTCTGGGGCTGATCGCCCACCACGCCTTTGCCGTCTGGCACGGGGATCAACGGCTGCGACGGCGTTTTGGCTCCGCCTTCGAGGAGGTGCGCGCCTCCACCTCCATCCTTCCGTTTCAGGCTGTGTTGACCGGGCGGCAGCAACTCCGCCTGGAGGAGTTTTTCAAGCCGTCCCAGCTGGGCATCGCTGTGGCGGTGGGCGTGCTGTGGTGGTCCCATCCCTGGATTGGGGTCGCCAGCACAGCGTTTTCCCGGACAGCCCTGGCCCATTGGCTGGGATGAGGCGCCATTGCGCCAAAAGCATGGGCCAGTTCTGCCTACACTCCTGCTGCGCTGACTCCACAGGATGCCCGCTGCTGACCTGGCTTGGCTGATACCTCTGCTTCCCCTGCTGGGGGCCTGCGTCACGGGCCTTGGCCTGTTGAGCTTCAACCGCACCGTGAACCGGTTGCGAAAACCGGTGGCCTGGTTCCTCATCAGCTGCGTCGGAGCCTCGGCGGTGCTCAGCTTTGCCGTCCTGGCTCAGCAGCTGGCGGGAGCGGCGCCAAAGGAGGTGCTCTTTGACTGGTCGACTGCGGGCAGCTTCAGTCTGCAGATGGGCTACCGCGTGGATCCTCTTGGCGCCGTGATGCTCGCCTTGGTGACCACCATCGCCCTGCTGGTGATGGTTTATTCCGATGGTTACATGGCCCACGACAAGGGCTATGTGCGCTTTTTCACTTATCTCGCCCTCTTCAGCAGCTCGATGCTGGGTTTGGTGATCAGCCCGAACCTCCTCGAGATCTACGTCTTCTGGGAGCTGGTGGGGATGTGTTCCTATCTGTTGGTGGGGTTCTGGTACGACCGAGATGGCGCGGCCAACGCCGCCCAGAAAGCCTTCGTGGTGAACCGCGTCGGAGATTTTGGTCTGCTCCTCGGCATTCTTGGGTTGTTCTGGGCGACCGGCAGTTTCGGTTTCGAGGACATCGGCCTCCGGCTTCAGCAGACCGTCGCTGAGGGGCGGGTGAGCGAGACCGTGGCGGTGATTCTTTGCTTGCTCGTCTTCATGGGCCCCATGGCCAAATCGGCCCAATTTCCTCTTCATGTCTGGCTACCCGATGCCATGGAGGGGCCAACCCCGATCTCCGCCCTGATTCACGCCGCCACCATGGTGGCGGCAGGGGTGTTCCTTGTGGCTCGGCTCCAGCCAGTATATGCCGCTTATCCCCAGGTTCAGCTGGTCATTGCGGTGATCGGCACCATCACGTTGTTCCTGGGGGCCTCCATTGCCCTCACCCAGCAAGACCTCAAGAAAGGTCTTGCCTACAGCACGGTGTCCCAGCTGGGCTACATGATGTTAGCGATGGGGTGTGGTGCTCCCATCGCCGGGATGTTTCACCTGGTGACCCATGCCTTTTTCAAGGCCATGCTTTTCCTGGGTTCCGGGTCGGTGATTCATGCGATGGAAGAGGTGGTCGGTCACGAACCCGTCCTCGCGCAGGACATGCGCCTGATGGGCGGGCTGCGTCGGTTCATGCCTATCACGGCCAGCACGTTTCTCATTGGCTGCATCGCCATCGCCGGCATTCCGCCACTGGCGGGGTTCTGGAGCAAGGATGAAATTCTCGGACAAGCCTTCGCTTCTTTCCCCTTGCTTTGGGCCGCTGGCTTCCTCACGGCTGGCATGACGGCGTTTTACATGTTCCGTTTATATTTTCTTACCTTTGAGGGCGACTTTCGCGGCAACGATCAGAGCCTGAGAGCCAATCTTCTCGCCGCAGCGGGCAAGGACACCTCAGAAGGCCATGCGGAAAGCCATGGCGCCAATCATCGCCAGCACCCCCATGAATCGGCCTGGCAGATGACCGCCCCCCTCGTGATCCTGGCGGTTCCCTCCATCCTGATTGGCCTTTTGGGAACGCCCTGGAACAGCCGTTTTGCCATGGCCCTGGACCCCGAGGAGGCCGTAGAGATGGCCCAGCATTTCTCTTGGAGCGAATTCCTTCCTTTGGCGGGAGCTTCCGTGGCGATTTCCATCGTTGGCATTTCCCTTGCTTTTGCCGCTTATTCCCTTCACCGCATTGATCTGGGTCAGGTGGTGGCGGCACGATTTCCGTCAGTCAACGCGTTCCTCACCAATAAGTGGTATCTCGATGATCTGAATGACAAGATTTTCGTTCAGGGCAGTCGCAAGCTCGCCAAGCAGGTTTTGGATGTGGATTCCAAGGTCGTGGATGGTGTCGTCAACCTCACGGGTTTGCTCACCCTCGGCAGTGGAGAAGGGCTTAAATATTTTGAAACTGGTCGTGCCCAGTTCTATGCCTTGATTGTCTTCGCTGGGGTGATCCTTCTCGTGGTGCTCTTCAGCGTTTTTGGTGCCTGAGACCTCCCGGACTGCCGCCTGCGATCGGGAGCGAATCGCCGGCCCTCGCGCTGCTCGCCACCGGTGCTGAAGACTCCAGGCCCCCAGGGTCAGGGTCCCCCTGGTCGGCTTGCCGCAGCCGCAACGGTGCCCTGAGGGAGGGATTTCCATTCCACACCCGTGGGAGGTTCAACCGCCGAAGAGCGCTTCTCTCCCGGGCTCCCGTGTGTGGCAACCACGACCGCGTCTGGTGAGGAGCGACGCGCATTTCTACACTCGAATGCAGTGATGGCCCAGTCCGTGCCCTTCCCCTGGCTCAGTGCCGCGATCCTCGTCCCCATCGCGGCGTCTCTTCTGATCCCGTTCGTTCCTGACGATGGAGACGGCAAGAAGGTCCGCTGGTATGCCCTCGGGGTGGCGTTGCTCACCTTCCTTTTCACTGTTGGCGGCTATCTCAACGGTTATGACCCCGCCAATGAGAGCCTGCAGCTGGTGGAGCGCTGGTCCTGGTTGCCCGAACTCGGTCTCGCCTGGTCTGTCGGGGCCGATGGCCTCTCCATGCCCCTGATCCTCCTGACAAGTTTCATCACCGCCCTGGCGTGCCTGGCCGCCTGGCCGGTGACCTTCAAGCCTCGCCTGTTCTACTTTCTGCTTCTGGCGATGGATGGGGGGCAGATTGCTGTCTTTGCAGTCCAGGACATGTTGTTGTTTTTCCTGGCCTGGGAGTTGGAGCTGATTCCTGTTTATCTTCTCCTGGCCATCTGGGGTGGAAAGAAGAGGCAATATGCGGCCACTAAATTCATTCTATATACCGCCGGCAGCTCCCTGTTTATCCTATTGGCAGCATTGGCCATGGGGTTTTATGGAGGGGGTTCGCCAACATTTGAATACACCGCCTTGGCCGCCAAGGAGTTCAGCACATCCTTCCAGGTGATTTGCTATGCGGGTTTGTTAATTGCTTTTGGTGTGAAATTGCCCATTGTTCCATTGCATACCTGGTTGCCAGACGCCCACGGGGAGGCCACGGCACCCGTGCACATGTTGTTGGCTGGCATTCTATTGAAGATGGGCGGCTATGCCCTCCTTCGCTTCAATGTGCAGATCCTGCCTGACGCCCATGTCAAGTTTGCTCCAATTCTAATAATTTTAGGTGTAGTCAATATTATTTATGCAGCCCTGACCTCCTTTGCGCAAAGAAATCTAAAGAGAAAAATCGCTTATTCCTCGATCAGTCACATGGGTTTCGTTCTCATTGGCATTGGTAGCCTCAGCGCCTTGGGAACCAGCGGTGCCATGTTGCAAATGGTCAGCCACGGCTTGATCGGCGCCAGTCTCTTTTTTCTGGTTGGAGCGACCTACGACCGTACGCACACTCTTCTGCTGGACGAGATGGGTGGTGTTGGGCAAAAAATGCGCAAGATGTTTGCCCTCTGGACTGTTTGTTCTCTCGCCTCTCTTGCCCTGCCGGGAATGAGCGGTTTTGTTTCTGAATTGATGGTGTTTGTCGGCTTCGCCACCAGCGAGGCCTACAGCCTTGCATTCCGTGTTTCGATTTCCATCTTGGCGGCGATCGGCGTGATCCTCACCCCGATTTATCTCCTCTCGATGCTTCGCGAAATTTTCTTTGGTCAGGAAAACCGCGAACTTGTGGCCCACACCAAGCTTGTGGATGCGGAGCCAAGGGAGATTTATGTGATTTCCTGCTTGCTCGTCCCCATTGTTGGCATCGGGCTCTACCCCCGACTCATGACCGACAGCTATCGGGCCTCGATCGAGCAGCTGGTGCGTCAGGAGACCACCGCCTTGGCCAAGGTTGGGCCTCTGCCGATTCGGGGGATCCTGCGCCCGCAACCGGTTCCCCTGGGACTTCCCGCCGTCGCTCTCCAGGCGCCTCCATTGACAAGTCTCCTGTCCAGCCCTTAAGCCATTAAGAGGAGTGCAGCCCCGCCAATGCGTCAGCTCAACTTTCTGCTGATCTTCATCTTTGGCCTGGCCATGGTGATGTTCACTCTGGAGAACACCACGCCAACCACCGTGAGGTTTCTGCCCGGAGTCAGTTTCACCTTCCCCTTGGCCGCCCTTCTGCTGCTTGTGGGTGGGTTGGGCGCCACAGCCGCCTGGATTTATGCCGTGTGGAGCGGGGTGGTGCGCAAGGTGGAATCCCTTCAGGGCGAGGGGGAACAGGAAGCTCAGCGGGTGCGCATTCAGGAGCTGGAAAACGACCTGCAGCGCTACCGCGCCACCGTGGACGCCCAGTTGGCCCTCCTTCCGGCGGCTGGAGAGAGCACGGCCCCCCCGAACAACGCATGACCCTGATCAGGGCATGACCCTGAACAGGGCACAACCATGAACAGGGCGTGATCCCGAAGAGCAGGTCGTGATCCCGAACAACCTGATTCCGAACAACGTCTGATCGGTTGGCCAAACCAAACCGTCCTTTCCTGACCTCGGCGCTCACCGTCATGGCCTGCCCCGGTGGAGTTTTTGTTGTCCACAAAATCCCGCAGGGGGTGGTGGCTGACGGGCGGGGCGGTTACGTTGGCAGCATTCCTTGGGCGAACGGGTGGCTGTGGCCGAAGCGGGCGCCCGCATGGCGATTCGAATGTTGCAAGAGGCTGCCGTTCGCGGCGAGATCGATCCTTGGGATGTGGATGTGATCGCCGTCATCGACGGTTTTCTCGATCGGCTCCACCAACGGATCAGCGCCTCGGCTCTGACCTTGCCGCAAGGCGGTCGCTTCGAACAGGATCTGGCCGAGAGCAGCGAGGCTTTCCTGGCCGCTTCTGTCCTGGTGGGACTGAAGGCGGAGCTGCTGGAGAGCAGCAGTGTCCCGCTGGACGCTGCGGATGAGGAGGACGGAGGCCTGGAGGAGGCGCCCGGGGGGCCTGGAGCGGATTGGCCAGCGCTCCCTTTTCGTCCGGAGCGTCAACTGCTGCGACGTCCCGTGGCCCCTCCGCCTCTCCAGCGGCCTGTGAGCCTTGGGGAACTGATCCGTCAGCTGGAGGACATCGCCGCCCGGCTGGAGCAGGACGGACCGCGACCCCGGGAGCGGCGAGGGCGGCGCTACAGCGAACGTGTGGCGATCGCTCAGGTGGCCGCTCTGGCCCACCGCGAGAAGCTGCCGGAAACCACGGCGGCTCTCAGCCGCTTCATCCAGGCCTCCTGGCCGGGGGATGGGCAGTCCTGGCTGGGCTTCGACAGCCTTGTTGACTCCTGGGGGGCCTGGGTGGAGGCGGCGGCTCAGGAGGAGGATCTGGACCGCGATCGGGTGGGGGTCTTCTGGGCCCTGCTGTTTCTCAGCGCCCAGGGCAAGGTGGAGTTGCTCCAGGAGGGTGGCCTGTTCGGGCCCCTCCGCCTCCGTCGGCTTCTTGTCGCGGTGGAGGAGGCCAATGGGGAACCCGCCGCGGAGGGGTCAGCTTCCCCTCCGGCTCCAGACGCGATCGCGGCCTGAGAGAGGTCGTAAGATGAATTTATTCTTTTTGACAAGCGCCTACGAATGAAGGCGATGATCCTCGCGGCTGGCAAGGGAACCAGGGTTCGCCCGATTACCCACACGACTCCGAAGCCGATGATTCCCATCCTTCAGAAGCCTGTGATGGAATTTCTTTTGGAGCTTTTGCGTGAACATGGCTTTGACCAAATCATGGTCAATGTTTCACATTTGGCCGAGGAAATTGAAAACTACTTCAGGGACGGCCAGCGTTTTGGTGTGCAAATTGCTTATAGCTTTGAAGGGCGAATTGAAGACGGAGAATTGATCGGTGAAGCTATGGGTTCGGCGGGTGGAATCAAGCGAATTCAAGATTTTCAAGCTTTCTTTGACGATACGTTCGTTGTTCTCTGTGGCGACGCATTGATCGACCTTGATCTCACGGAGGCTGTGCGGCGTCACAAATCCATAGGCGCCATGGCCAGCTTGATCACCAAGCGCGTGCCGCGAGAGCAGGTCAGCAGTTATGGGGTGGTGGTCACAGATGAAGAGGGACGAGTGATGTCTTTTCAAGAAAAGCCGGCCGTCGATGAAGCTGCCAGCGATATGATTAATACAGGTATTTACATCTTCGAGCCTCAGGTTCTCGACTTCATTCCCTCCGGTGAGGCATTTGATATCGCATCGGATTTATTTCCCCGATTGGTTGCTGCTGACGCCCCTTTCTATGCTCTGCCGATGGAATTTGAGTGGGTGGATATTGGTAAAGTACCAGACTACTGGCAGGCCATTCGCAGCGTCCTGCAGGGAGATGTCCGTCAGGTTCAGGTTCCTGGAATTCAGGTCAGGCCTGGCATCTACACCGGTCTCAACGTAGCTGCCAACTGGGAAAAAATCAATGTAACCGGTCCGGTTTATGTTGGCGGCATGACAAAAATTGAGGATGGTGCAACCATTATCGGACCAGCGATGATCGGACCGAGTTGTCACATTTGCGCCGGCGCAACAATTGATAATTCCATCATCTTTGATTATTCGCGCATCGGTCCAGGCGTTAACCTTGTGGAAAAGTTGGTTTACGGACGTTATTGTGTCGACCGCAACGGCGATCACTTTGATTTGCAGGAGGCAGCTTTGGATTGGTTGATCACTGATGTTCGCCGCCAAGACAAAATCTCGCCCTCTCCCCAACAAAAAGCTCTGGCGGAATTGCTAGGCACCAATTTTGTGCTCAAGGCCAGTTGATCCAAGTTTGCCGCGTCGGATTCCCTTTAGCTTTGAGCACTGATAGGGGATCCTCGACTCCGGAGGCCGCGCTTCATGCAATCGGAGCCCGTCTCTCTTTTGACCGGGGCCTGTCTCTCTCTATCGAAACCTGTCTCTCTCAACGAGAGATTGATCCACTTCCCACCGGTGGAAGCCCGGCCAGCCGCAACACTTCCGGAATGCGTTCCTCCGCCTTCACAGCCATGAGATGCACTCCTTGGCAGAGGCTCGCATAGTTGCTCACTTGCTCCGCCGCAATGGCGATACCCTCCGCCGCCGGGTCCGTGGCGCTGGCCAGGCGATCGATCAACGACTGGGGAATCGCGGCGCCAGGAACAACACGATTGATGAACATGGCGTTGCGAGCGGACTTCAGCAGAAACACTCCCGCGAGAACAGGCAGACCCAGCGGGCCGGTGATCTCCTCCACAAAGCGTTTCAGAGAGTCTGGATGCATCACCATCTGGGTCTGCATGAAGCGGGCACCGGCTTCCCATTTTTTGCGTACCCGATTCGCGAGTGCGCTCCAATTGCCGGAATGGGGGTCGGCCGCCGCGCCACAGAAGAGATTGGTGGCGCCATCCGGCAGCTCTCCTTGGACGGGATCCTGCCCGGCATTGAGGCTGGAGACAAGACGCAACAAGCGAACGGACTCCAATTCGTTGACGGGTCGGGAATCGGGTTGATCCCCGGCCCTGACCGGATCGCCTGTGAGACAGAGCACGTTGGCTATGCCCAAGGCGTGGGCTCCCAGCAGGTCGGCTTGCAGGGCGATCCGGTTGCGGTCTCGACAGGTCATCTGCAGCACCGGTTCAATGCCGTTGTCCAGAAGGATGCGGCACACCGCCAGGCTGCTCATCCGCATCACCGCCCGGCTGCCGTCCGTGACATTGACCGCGTGCACCAGTCCTTTGAGCGTTGAGGCCCCCTCCAGCGTGCGGGTCACGTCCCCGCCCCGGGGTGGAGTCACTTCAGCGGTCACAGTGAACTGACCTGCGGCCAGAGCTTCAGCAAGCTTCACAGAAACGGCTCGATTGCCCAACATCATGGCCCACCAGCCTCTCTAGGATGCGACCGCTTGGAGAGCCTCCGTGGTTGAGCGCCAGTCCCGCGAAGACACCGTGTCTGAGGCCACAGAGAGCCTGAGGCCGGAACTGTCGGACAGGGAGCTGGAAATCATTGAATTGGTGGCAACAGGATTAACGAACTCGGAAATCGCAAGCCAATTAATGATCAGCAAGCGAACAGTTGATAATCACGTGAGCAATGTTTTTGCGAAAACAGGAGCCAAGAATCGTATCGCTCTCATCAACTGGGCCATGGATCACGGCAAGATCTGCCGTGATGGGTTCAATTGTTGCGCGCTTCCTTCGCCCCCAATACAGAAGTCCATCGAGCCGCGAAACGGTTGACCAAGGATTTTCACCCGTACCGTTCTTCTTCGCTGGCTCACCGCTAGAGCGACCATCCAACTTTAAGTTGCATGAAAACTTGGTCACCCGAGGTCGCTGACTGGGCCGTGGGCCATGTGCTCAGGCAAAGAGCCCTGGAACCATGGCGTTCCGGGCGGCGTTGCTCCAGTTTTGCCAGGGATGTTGAGCCAAAGCGGCATTGCTCAGTTGGTGCAGACCTGTCACCTCCTGGCCACACCAGGAGGGGATCGGCGGCGCGTCGTCCAGCCGCTCGATTTCCACTTCCGCAATCACCAGAGGCGCGTTCGCTCCTGAAAAAACATCCAGCACCCAGTCTCCACCTGGCAAAACAAGTCCATATCGCGTTTTGCTCACCTGACAGGTTGAGAGCCGCAGCAAGGCCAGAGCATCTTCGACGGGAATCGCATACTCAAATTCCAACCGTGCCTGGCTGGGAGCCGTGGAATCGGCCATCGCTTTGATGGTGAGCCAGGCGAGCTCTTCGCCAGTGCTGGGTCGCTGCACGCGTACCCGGGACGTCAGCCCATCGTCTCTGCAGATGAGATACCCCTGGAGGAGTTGGGCTTGCCAGGCCACATGGTCTTGCCAGCCCTCGCCCGTCACAACAAACCTGCGCTCAATCTCCAGGGCCATGGCGTTCGTCCACAGAAGGGGTCAGTTGGGGGATGGCTGGGCCGCCATCAGGCTGCCCGCCCAGTGGAGTTTGTGGGTCAGCGTGCGGTAGTAGGAGGGGCTCTGCTCCAAAACCACGAGCAGGGCCACCGCAGCACTGCGTTGAACGACGCAACGATCGCCCGTTTGCAGCACGGTGGCGTGGGCGCCATCCTTCCAGAGACGCACGCGACGGGAGGTGTCCCCCAGCGGCCAGATGCTGAGGCGGGCGCGGGGCGGCACGACCACGGCACGGCTTGAGAGGCTCATTGGGCAGATGGGATTGATCACCATCGCCTCAATTCCCGGATGCAGGATCGGCCCACCTGCTGCCATCGAATAGCCTGTGGAACCGGTGGGTGTGGCGATGATCAAGCCATCCCCCTGGTATTGATCGACCACCTCACCATCAATCTCCAACTCCAGCTGACAGGTGGGTGAGCGCTCTTCCAGGCTGGGTCGAAAGTAAAAATCGTTCAGTGCTGTATGGGGACCGTTGGCATCTTGGTCGGCGGCGGTCCCTTCGGCAGGCAACACGCCATCCCCGGGATCCACGCTGGCCGAAAGCATCATGCGGCGTTCGAGGGCAAAGCGATCCTGTCGCAGGCGTGTCCAAAGTTCTGCCGCGTTGGCCTCGCGATGGGCGCGCAGCAGGCGGCGCTCATGGGTGAGGAAGCCAAGATTGCCCCCGACGTTGAAACACAGCAGTGGAATGTTCAACGGCGCTAAGTGGCGCGCCGCACCGAGAACGGTGCCATCGCCGCCGAGGATGATCGCCAAATCGGGCAATTGGCTTTCACTGGCCAGCAAACCAGGAAAGGGATTGCTGGACAGTCCGCTTTCAGCAATAGTGACGTGAACGCCAAGATCGTTGAGTTCGCGGCAGCAGCGTTTGGCTTCCTGCCGGGCGGCCTGACTGTCTTGGCGAACGATCAGCCAGAGCCGTTCGAAGCGCATGGATCAGCCCTTACCAGCGGAGAAGGTTGAAGCGTTCCATGTCGACCGTTTCTCTGTTGCGATAGAGGGAGAGGAGGATGGCCAGTCCAACGGCGGCTTCGGCGGCAGCGACGGTGATGACAAAAATCGCAAAGACTTGTCCCCTGATCAATTGCCCGTCAATGTAATTGGAGAACGCCATTAGATTGATGTTGACAGCGTTGAGCATTAATTCAATGCTCATCAACACACGCACGGCATTGCGACTGTTGATCAGGCCCCAGACACCGATGCAAAAGAGAGAGGCGGCCAGCGTCAGAAAGGCTTGAAGGGGAATTGGAGAGGAGAGATCCATGGAAATCCGCAGTGTCAGAGTGTGGTGGACGTTTCGGAGCGGTTGATCAACAGCGGTGTGCGCGCCTTCTCGATGAGTCCTTGATCGGCGGGTTCACCCGTGATCACATCACTGGCGTAGACATCCCGCCGAGCCAGAACGATGGCGCCGATCATGGCCATCAACAGAAGGACAGACGCCAGCTCGAAGGGCAAAAGATAATCGCTGAAGAAATGTTCGCCGATTCGTAGGGTGGCCTCTTCGCCAATCGGTTGGGGACCAGGGAGCGGCCAAGCTGTGGTGAAGGCCACGCGCAGGAGAAGGGTGAACAACCCCAGGCAAACCGCACCAGAGAGCACACGCCGAAGCAGAAGGCTGGGAATGGCGCTGAGGGACTCCTTTTTGTTGACCAACATGATCGCGAAAAGGATCAACACATTCACCGCTCCCACATAGACCAAGACCTGAGCGGCAGCCACAAAACTGGCGTTGAGGAGAAGGTAGATGCCGGCGACAGCCAAGAAAACACCTCCCAACAGGAAGGCGGAGTAGACGATGTTGGAAAGGAGAACAACGCCAAGGGATCCGAGGACAATCGTTGCCGCAAGAATCAGGAAGCAGATTTGCTCTGTCGTGGTGGCGATTGTCATGAGGAGGGTTCGGCGGGGCTGGTGGTGGTTGCGGTGGTTTCGGCGAGGATCTCACTGGGCAGTTGCCCTGCTCGTCTTGCGGTGGCCGGAACGCCATGGGGCTCGATCTCCCCTTTCGGGAGATAGGCGAGTTCGCGCAACGGAATCACGGAGGGATCCGTCGTCACGCTCGTTGGCAGGCGACCGAGGGCGATATTGTCGTAGTTGAGGCTGTGGCGATCAAAGGCGGCCAACTCATACTCTTCTGTCATCGAGAGACAGTTGGTGGGACAGTATTCGACACAGTTCCCACAAAAAATGCACACTCCGAAGTCAATCGAATAATTTCTTAATTCCTTTTTCTTGGTGGCTTTGTTCATTACCCAGTCAACCACTGGTAGATTGATGGGGCAGACCCGGACGCAGACTTCGCAAGCGATGCACTTGTCGAACTCATAGTGGATGCGTCCCCGATACCGCTCCGATGGAATCAGCTTCTCATAGGGATATTGGATTGTCACAGGCCTTCTGCGCAGGTGGTCAAAGGTGACCCCCAGACCCTGGGTGATGTATTTGGCGGCGCTCACCGCGTCCTTGGTGTAGTCGCCGACTTTTTGGAGAAACCCGAACATGACGTGGCAGGCAGGTTGAGGGGACGTGGAATCAGGATGCCGGAGATCCCGCTGCACGGAGGCGCGGAAGGCGGCGAAATGGACAGTTAACCTCCAAAGGCCATGGGGAAGGCCAACTTGAGGGCCGCTGTGACCAGCAGATTGACCAAGGCGATCGGAAGCAGAAACTTCCAACCCAGATCGAGAAGTTGATCAATCCGCACCCGTGGCACCGTCCAGCGGAGAAGGATGGCGAAAAAGACCAGAAGATAGGCCTTGAGAACTGTCATCACAATGCCCACGCTCGCCGTGATCACTTGAACCAATGGAGCGTCAATCGGTTGACCGAGCCACTGGGCCAACCATTCGACAGGAATCGGGAAGCCCCAGCCACCGAGATAGAGAACAGAAACGAGCAGGGCGGAAAGAACAAGGTTGATGTAGCTGCCCAAGTAGAAGAGGGCGAATTTCATGCCCGCGTATTCGGTTTGATAGCCAGCCACCAGTTCCTCTTCCGCTTCGGGCAAGTCAAAGGGAAGACGTTCGCATTCGGCCAAGGCACAGATCCAGAAGATGACAAAGCCAACCGGTTGCCGCCAGATGTTCCAACTGAGAATGCCAGCGCCTGTTTGCTGGTTGACGATATCAACAGTGCTCAGAGAGTTGCTCATCATGACGATGGCCAGAACCGCCAGAGCCAGGGGAATCTCATAGCTGATCGACTGGGCTGCCGCTCGCAACCCACCAAGGAGGGAATACTTGTTATTACTGGCGTAGCCACTCATCAACAAGCCGATGGGCTGGATGCTGCTCAAGGAGATCCAGAGAAAGATTCCCACACCCACATTGCTGATCAAGAGGTTTTGGCCAAACGGAACCACCAGCCAGGAGAGGATCACCGGCACCAGAACCAGGACGGGACCCAGGGTGAAGAGCAGCCCATCAGCCCGCGCGGGGATGACGTCCTCCTTCACCAGCAGCTTCAGGCCATCCGCCAGGGGCTGCAGGATGCCCAAGGCGCCGGCATATTCCGGACCGATCCGCTGCTGAACGGCTGCCGAGATCTTGCGCTCCAGCCAGACGTTGACCAGTACCCCCACCACAGCCGCGGTGAGCACCAACAACATGGGAAGCGGGAGCCAGATCGCGCGGGCCAGGGCGACGCTCAGACCCAGACTTTCCAGCCAGGAGCTGAAGCTGGCTTGAAGGTCGAGCCCGGCGGCCACGAAGCCTGGGGTGACCAGCGGTGACGGCAACATGAAGGCGAACTCCAATTGGGTGGCAACTTAGACGGAGAGCCGCGCCCATGGGGCAAAACCCCCGCGGCCCGGCCTCTCAGGTGGGCAGGGGGCGTTGCTCGAGGGGGAGCCAGGTCCGCTCGGGATAACCCGTGTAGATCTGGCTGGGGCGGAAGATTCGATTGGCGCCGAGTTGCTCGCGCCAATGGGCCAGCCAGCCCGCCGTGCGGGCGATGGCGAAGATTGGCGTGAACAAATCTCGGGGGATGCCCAATTTGCGGTAGACGAGGCCGGAATAAAAATCCACATTCGGATAAATTCCTTTCGCACCCAGGCGCCCAGCGGCGGCCGCCTCCAGGGCCCGAGCCAAGTCGTACATCGGATCCGTGCCAAAGCGGGTGAAGAGTTCCTCTGCCAGCCCCTGCAGGATCACCGCCCTGGGATCCTTGACGCGATATTCGCGATGGCCGAAGCCCATGATTTTTTGCTTGGCCGCGATGGCCCGGTCCAGCCAGGGCTCCACCTGATCGATCGTGCCGATCTCCTCCAACATGTCGAGCACATCCTCATTGGCGCCGCCATGGAGTGGGCCAGCAAGGGTGCCCACGGCGGAGGCCACCACCGCATAGGGGTCGGTGAGGGTGCTGGCGGTGACGCGGGCGCTGAAGGTGCTCGCGTTCAAGCTGTGCTCGGCGTGGAGGATCAGGCAGGCGTCGAGGATGCGGGCGGCGGTGCGGTCGGGCTCCTGCTCGGTGAGCATGTAGAGGAAGTTTTCCGCGTAGGTCAGGTCGTCCCGCGGTTGGATTGGATCCTGGCCTTTGCGGATCAGCTGAAAAGCCGCCACCATGGTGGGGATCTTGGCGATCAGCCGCACCACGGCCGCCACGATGTATTGGGGATCGTTGAGGGCACGGCGGGAATAAAACAGACCCAGGGAGGCGGCGCTGGCCTGTAGGGCGTCCATGGGATGGCCGGAGGCCGGGAAGCACTTCATCATGTCGCGGATGCGGAAGCTCACCCGCCGATGCATCTTCACCTCATGTTCAAAATCCCGCAGCTGGAAGATCGTGGGCAACTCTCCCCAGATCAAGAGGTAGGCCGTCTCCAGGAAACTGCTTTGACGGGCCAACTGATCAACGGGATAGCCGCGGTAGGTGAGGATGCCGCGGTTGCCATCGATGTCGCAAATGGCGGACTGGGTGGCCGGCACCCCTTCCAGGCCGGGACGGAACGAAACGGTGGTCTCCGTTGCGACGGCCGGAGCGGCGGGGGGGGGGGGGGCCAGCGGTTCGCCAGCGGCGCTCTCGGGGTTGGGTTGGACAGCGGTGCTGCCGCCAGTGTTCTTTGCCGCCATGGCCGCGCTGTTTTGATAGGGATGAACCTAGGCGTCGGGGGAAGCCCGCAGGCGTAGCCCTGGCTGCCAGTTGCGCACAAAAGCGCAGGACGATCACGGGCGGGCGGATGACCCGCCTCGGGGCCTGACGGAGGGTCAGATCGCGTCGAGCGCTCTGGGTGACAACAGAAGACGCAGCTCGGCGGGAGGCGCGGTGTCGGGGAAGGGAGCGACCAGAGGCCAGGCCAGAACGGCGATCCCGGCCTTCTTGAGGGCCAGGGCGCCGGGGGGGGCACCGATCAGGCGACAGGCGAGGAGGGAGAGATCCGGTTCGTGGCCCACCAGAACCAGCCTGTTGGTGGCGGAGGTCGCTGGCCTGTCCCCTGACCACCAGTCGCGCAGCAGGGGCCAGGGATCCGCCCCGGGGGCCAGCGCGTCGCTGCAGGTGAGCGTTTCGGCCAGGCCAGCCTCCAAGGCGAGCTCGCCGGTCTGCCGGGCGCGCACCAGGGGGCTGCTGATCAGGGTGGCTGCCCCGAGGCCGAGCTGTCGCGCCCGCTGGCACACCCGCCGCGTACGTTCACGGCCAACGGGCGTCAGGGCCCGTAGCGACTCCTCCACGGTGCCGCGGGGTTCCGCCACTCCGTGGCGCAGCAAGAGGAGTTCGGCTTCAGCCATGGGGTTCGGCGCCGAATTGAAGCTGCGCGATCCAGCGTACGGGGGTGGCGTCGGGTTCGACGGCGACGGCCAGGCCTTGGACGCCCCGGCTCAGGGAGTCCCCGGCCAGGGAGGAGAGAAGCGTCCATGGGCGCCATGGCCCCAGGAGCGCGATGGCGGCCTCGCGCCCCATCGCCCAGCGCAGGGGAGCTTGGGGCATTCCGAGCGAGGCGAGTTGTCGTTGGCGTTCGCCCCCGCCCCCGCCCCGATGGGCGTTCGTGTGTTGGAGCCGCTCCAGACCGCTGCCCCACCAGGCCAGCTCCTCTCTCTCCTGGCGCCAACCGACCACGGAGGCCCGCAGTTCATCGCCGCCGGCGCTTCTGCCGGAGGCGGCGACAGGGACCTGGAGGCGGGTCCACACCGTGGCGTTGTCGCCATCGATGTCCAAGGGGGCGTCGATGAGACCTTGCGCCGCCAGGGGAGCTTCCAGGCTCTCCAGAGGCGGACTGGTGCGGCTGGTGCCGATCAGCCAGCCGTCGGAGTCCATGGAGACGAGGAGCGGGCCGGATGCCTTCGCCGCCAGGAGTGGCGGCAGGGGACCTCCCCCCGGGGGCTGGGTGATCGTGTCCAGAAGGGGGGTCAGCCAGGGTTGGGCCAGCAGGGCCGCCGGGTTCCGCAGAAGGGCCAGGCTGAGGGAGTCGGCGCCGAGACCCTCGATCAGGGCTGAGGTCAGCGCTGTCGACCCATCCGCGGGCTGGTCGGCGGAGGAACGCTGGTCCGCGGGGGAAGGCTGGTCCGCGAGGGGAGGCTCCGCGGGGGAAGGCGCGCCTGCAGGGGCGGCCGGGAGCCGTTGAAGCAGCCCCTCCAGAACCAGCTCCTGACCACGGGGCTGAAGCGCACCGATCAGCAGCGGACCTGAGCCGCGCTCACCGACGTCCAAGGAGGGCAGTCCCAACCACGGACCAAGGGCTCCTGATCGGGCCACCAGCAGGGCCATGCCCTCGCCCAGGCGGTCCACCCCTTCCCCCAGGGCGGCCAGTCCGGCCTGGTTGAGCTCATCGATCTGGGAGACATCAAGGGCGCGCTCCAGGGTGGTGCGCCCGGAGGCCAGCAGCACGAGGTCGTCCTCCACCAACGCTGTCGCCAGGGGCACGGGGTCGCGCCCGACCAGGGCGCCGCGACCGCTGATCAGGCCCATGCCCCGATACTGGCTGACCTGCAGGCCGCTGCCTGCGAGGCTGCGCGACTGCCAGAAGCGTTGCAGAAAGCGACGGGCGCCCTCGCTGTCCTTGCTGTGAAGGATGAGAAGCCAACCGCTGCCGGCCGGGGTGTCGGGGGTGTCGAAGAGGGCGAGGGCGACCTCGGGGGCGAGCCAGGGGGCCAGCTCATCGTGGTAGTCGAGACCAGCGGCGGCAAAGGCCCCGTCCCGCAACCGTTCGACGGCGCGCGTGGCCGCGTCCCGCTGGCGGAGGGGCGCCACGGCGCGGGCGTAGTTGACAGGTTGTTCGCCATCGCTGAAGACGAACAGGCTCAGCGGGGCCTGCCGCGGCACGAAGCGGGCGGCGCGGGGCACCGTGAGGATCTGACGCTGAAGCTGGAGGGGGCTTCGCCGCCACACCAGCCACCAGCCGCCCCACCCCAGACCCAGGGTCAGCAGCGCGACGACGAGGAGAACCGCCAGGAAGGGCCGCCCCTTCATTCCGCTTGAGCAGAGAGTCTTCCATCCTGCCCCCCGTCGTTCCCGTTGTCCCTGGCGTTCCCTTCCTTCGCCCCTTTCCCCGGAGGCGCTGGTTCCCCCTTCCACACCCTCAGGTCCACCCCCACCGCCGCCTCCGCCGCCGCAGGCAAAATGCGGTGCGGTGACTCGTCGGCTGGTGCTTCGGCCGTGTCCCGCGCGATCGCCCGCGTTGCCCGCCACCTGTCCCCTCGCTTCACCAGTGGATGACCGCCGCCCCTGAGAACCTCACCCCCCGCTCCATCAGCGCCATCGACCTGGCCGACCGGTTGCGCTCGGGCGACGCGCTCCAACTGGTGGATGTGCGCGAGGACGAGGAGCTGGCCCTGGCCCGGATCCCCCACCCCGCGGAGCATCTCCCCCTCAGCCGCGCCGCGGAGTGGATGGCGTCGGTGGCGGCCCGCCTGGATCCCGACCGCCCCGTGGTCGTTCTGTGCCACGCCGGTGTGCGCAGTTGGCGGATGGCCTGTTGGCTGATGGCGGAGCGGGGTTACCGGGACGTGTGGAATCTTGAGGGTGGAATCGACGCCTGGAGCGTTGCCGTGGATCCCTCCATCGCGCGCTATTGAAGACGCCGTCTCCCATGTGGTCCCCTTAAGATCAACCACCTTCCCCCAAAAAGGTGGTGGACCCCCTGCCGCGTCGTCAACAAGAGGTTCTGCGGGCCACAGTTCGCCACTACGTCGACACCATGGAGCCTGTGGGGAGTCACGCCCTGGTGCGGCGATTCGGCTTGCCAGCCAGTCCAGCCACGGTGCGTTCCGCGATGGGTGCCCTGGAGTCGCGAGGATTGCTGACCCAGCCGCACACCTCCGCCGGTCGCATCCCCAGCCAGCGGGGCTATCGCCTTTACGTGGATCAGCTTCTGCCCGCCCCCGGGGCGGCCGCAGCCCAGCTGGATCGCGAGCTGGCGGGTTTCAGCCTGCAGTGGGCGGCCCTCGACGACCTTTTGCTGCACTTCGCCCGGCGGCTGGCCGATCTCACCGGGCTGTTGAGCTTGATCACCCGACCGCGCACGCGCGGTCCCCTTCTGCGGGAGGTGCGCCTCATGCCCAGCGGGGAAAGCCTGCTGGTGATCCTGGTTCAGGGGAGCGGTTTGAGCACCAGCCTGCACCTGCCTCTTCCCCCGGGACTGTCACGGCAGTTGCCAATCCTGGAAGGCTGGGCGAATGGCCAGCTGAGCACAACGGTCGATGGGCAGATTCCCTGGGATCGTCTGCCGGCGGAATTGAGTGCTGGCGGACGCCTGCTGCGCCAAGCCCTGGACAGCCATGACCTGTTGACGGGGGACGGCGCCGGCACGGTGTTGGTGGCTGGCTTGGGGGGGCTCCTGTCCCAGCCGGAATTTGCCCGCACCTCCTCCCTGCTGCCTTTGGTGCGGCTGGTTGACAACACTCCCGACCAGTTGCTCGGGCCCCAGGGCCAGGGGGGATCGGATCTCCAGAGCCTGGTGTGGATCGGCAGCGAACATCCCCATGCGGCGTTGGCGCACTGTTCCGTGGTGCAGTGCCCCTATTGCACGGGAGATGGCGGGCGCGGGCAGGTGGCTCTTGTGGGTCCGATGCGCATGGCCTACGCCACGGCGCGGGCGGCGGTGCAGTCAGTGGCCCAGCTGCTGCAGCGCCGTTTCAGCTGAGGGGAACAATCAAGGGGGATCTCATGACTTATTGCGTGGCTTTTTTGTTGGAACAGGGGCTTGTCTTTGCCTCGGATTCCAGAACAAATGCGGGTGTTGATTATATTTCAACCTACAGCAAAATGCATGTTTTTCAGCCGGCGCCTGATCGGATCTTTGTGATCTTGGCGGCGGGTAATCTCGGCACCACGCAGGCAGTTCTCAACCGCATCCTTCGCCATCTTGATGATCATCATGCTGGGCTCAGCACGGAAGGTAGAGAAGAGGCCGACTCCCCGGGAGTGGAGAAGAGAAAAAGTCCGGACGACGCTCCCCCGAATTTGCTCAAGGCTCGTCATCTGTTTGAGGTGGCGGACTACATCGGTGCCTTGAGCGTGGCCGTGCAGCGCAAATACGCCCATTCTCTGCGGGAGGCGGGCGCCACCGGGGAGGCCAGTTTCATTCTCGGAGGCCAGATCGCGGGACAGCCCCATGGTCTTTATCTCATCTATCCCCAGGGAAATGCGATCATGGCCACGCCGGAAACGCCCTTCCTCCAGATCGGTGAGAGCAAGTACGGCAAGCCACCGCTCGATTATGTGGGGCACAGTCATTTGTCCCTGGAGGACGCCGCCCGCCTCTGTCTCGTGTCTCAGATCGTGACGCGTCGGTCCAATCTTACGGTGGGGCCGCCGTTCGAGCTCGCCCTGGTGCCCGCTGACTCCCTGCGAGTGTCTCGGCGCCTGAAGTTTGAGAAGGGTAATCGCCAGGTGACCCGCTCGATGGAAATCTGGGCCCGAGGCATGCAAGATACCCTGGCAAAGTTGCCCCGTTTTCAATGGGAAGAGGATCCTTTGTAAGCACTAAAACGCTGGCCTCTCTGGTCTTCCCGCTACTTGCTTCTGTTCGGATCTTTCTGCGTCAAATTGACTTGACGCTCCCCCTTGCGCCCCGAATGCTCTTCATGATTATTTGAGGCTGATTATTCCGGAAAGAGTTGATCACTGGGCTGAGCCTTGCTCGATGTGTCTCGACCCATACGGTGTTAATCAGTGGATGAAGAATTATGTTGTTGGATTTGTCAAGAGAGGTTTTTTGGGCGAGGTTTTAAGTCATCTTTTTGGGGAGCGCATCCATCTTTTGTATTGAATCTGTTTGCGCAGGCCCTCGTCTCCATGATAAAGATATAAGTCTCCATCCCCAGGAATGTCTGGGAATAAATATATTTTGCTATGTTTGGCCGGGGGACGATTGTCACCCGGCAAAGATGATTGAAGTGGCTGAACTTTTTCGTCGATTCTTCAACGGGTTAAGCCATCCCCGAGTCGCTCCGCCACGGTGTTGACGTCCTTGTCGCCGCGACCGGAGAGGGAGATCACCACCTCCGTGCCCGGAGCCAGGGTGGGGCAGAGGGTGTCGAGCCAGGCCAGGGCGTGGGCTGTTTCCAGGGCGGGGATGATGCCCTCCAGCCGACAGAGGAGCTGCAGGGCCGCCAGGGCCTGGTCATCGGTCACCGCCCCGTATTCCGCCCGCCCGATCTGGCGCAGATAACTGTGTTCTGGACCCACGCCGGGGTAGTCGAGGCCGGCGCTGATGGAGTGGGCTTCCTGCACCTGCCCTTCCGCGTCCTGCAGCAGCAGGCTCATCGCCCCGTGCAGCACACCCACCCGTCCCTCGGTGATGGTGGCGGCGTGGCGCCCGCTGGCCACCCCCTCCCCGGCAGCCTCCACGCCGATCAGGCGCACGGAGGGTTCCGGCACGAAGACATGGAACAGACCCATGGCGTTCGAGCCGCCACCGACGCAGGCCACCAGCACGTCGGGCAGTCGGCCGAAGGCTGCGGCGCACTGCCGCTTCGCCTCCTCGCCGATCACGGCGTGGAAGTCGCGCACCAGCATAGGATAGGGGTGAGGGCCCGCCACCGAGCCCAGGATGTAGTGGGTGGTCTCCACGTTGGTCACCCAGTCGCGAATGGCCTCGCTGGTGGCGTCCTTCAGGGTGGCCGTGCCCGCTGTCACCGGCTGCACCGTAGCGCCGAGCAGACGCATGCGAAAGACATTGAGGGCCTGGCGGCGCATGTCCTCCTTGCCCATGTAGATCACGCACTCCAGGCCGAAGCGGGCGCAGACCGTGGCCGTGGCCACGCCGTGCTGGCCGGCGCCGGTTTCGGCGATGATCCGCTTCTTGCCCATCCGCAGGGCGAGAAGGGCCTGCCCGAGGGCGTTGTTGATCTTGTGGGCGCCGGTGTGGTTGAGATCCTCCCGTTTGAGCCAGAGGCGGGGCCCCCCCTCCGGCCGGCGGTAGTGCTCCGTGAGCCGCTCCGCCTCATAGAGAGGGGAGGGGCGGCCCACATAGGTGCGCAGCAGGTGGTTGAGCCGGTCGCGGAAGGCCGGATCCGCCAAGGCCTCCTTGGCGGCGGCTTCCAGCTCCGCCAGGGCGGGCATCAGGGTCTCCGGCACGTATTGGCCGCCATAGGGCCCGAAACGGCCGAGGGGATCGGGCCGGCTCGCGGGGGCGAGGGAGGCCGGATCAAGACGCGGGCCGGCGTTCGGGGGCGGAAGGGTGCTGGTCACGGCGCGGCCGGAAACGGTTTCGATCACCCTAGGAAGGGGCCGTCGCCCTGCGCACGGGCCGCAGGGGTGCGGGACCGTCAGAGCCCGGCAAACCACTCGTATCCTTGATCTTCCCAGGTGCCGCGTCGCAATGGATCGAGGGTGGCCAGCAGCCGGAGGCCCGTGACCCATTTGCTCTGCTTGTAGCCCAGCTTCAAGGGGGAGGCCAGCCGCAGCGGCGCTCCGTTGGCGGCAGGCAGGGGTGCGCCGTTCATGCGGGTCACCAGCAGGGTCTGGGGATGGAGGGCCGTGCGCCGATCCCAGCCCTCGACGCACACATGGCGAATCACCATCTCGTGCTGGGGCAGGGCCGCCAGCGCCTTGAGGCTCAGCCGCAGGGGGCGCCGCACCAGTCCCTCCACCCGCAGGGAAAACGTGGCGGCTTCGATGGCTGGCACGCCGTTGAAGCTGTTCACCAGCAGGGCGGCGGGCTCCACCTGGGCAGGGAGAAATTCGGGAACCGCACCTCGGCTTTGCAGGGCGATCTCCAGGGCTTCATTCAACGGTCGGGTGAGGCTGGCCAAACCCGGGCCAAGCGGGTTGAGGGCACAGCCGCCCAGGCTGAGCAGGCCACCGCCGACGAGGGCATGGCGCAGGAGGCGTCGACGGGGCCAGAGGTCTGGGAGCGTCATGGCCCGATGGTGCGCAGCAGGCGCCAGCCACCGATCCCCCTCGCCGGAGTTCTTGCTGGCCTGCACGCCTCACGGCGCATCCGTCAACGGATCCGGGCCAGCCGTCCCTGATGGAAGTCGTGCCTGTCCTCGCGGTTCCCCTCCAAGGGATCAACGTCCAGGTCGCAGGCAGTCGCGGTGCAACAGTTCGATCGCCTCCTGAATCTGCGCGGCTCGGCCCTCGGGCAGGGCCATCTGCCGGGCCATCTCCGCCAGCAGGCGACGTTCCTCAGAGCTCACTGAGCGATCGGCATGGATGAGGTGGGCTGCCATGGCCAGGGCCGTCTCCCGCTGATGCGGCTGGAGCAGGGGGATCGCACGACTGACCAGAACCTCCCAGCCATGGGTCTGGAGCTGATCCAGGAGGCCTTCAAACAGCTGTCCCATGCTCTCCTCGCTGCGCTCACCGTAAGGATGGCGCCCTTCCAGGGTGCCGCGCAAGAGGGCCGCTTCCTCTCGAGTGACGCTGCCGTCGCAGGCCACGGCGGCCAGGGCGATGGAGGCGAAGGCCTCCTCGGGGGACATCGGCGACTCCATGGAAGGGCGCTGGAGGGCGGGGGGCAATCCCCCCAACACGGCCACGCTAAGACCACCAACCCAGCCCCGGTGGTGGTCTCGGAGAACAGGGCGACAGCGCGCGGGGCCAGGCGGGGAGGTGGGAGCAGCGGGCTTATTTCGCCAGGCTGAAGGGCAGGGAGGAGTGATGCAGCACGATGCGGATGCTGCCATCGAGCTCGCGGATGAAAGTCCAGGTCTTGTCGACCGTGGTCACCGCGCCCTTGTCATTGGTGAGATCCACATTGCCCATGGTGTTGGCGAACATGCCATGGAGCTGAATCACCTGGTTGCGCACGCGGCAGGTTTTCCAGGGCTTGATGGCAAAGCCGTTGTCGTTCGGATAGTTGGGATCACCACCCACGAAATAGGCCAGGGCGCCGGCTTTGGTGCTGCGGAAGGTTTGGGGAGAAACGGTGAGGGTGGGCTTGAAGGCCACGGGACCGTATTGATAGGCATAAGCCTGATCCAGCACCTGATTGGCCGTGGCCTTGGCCTTGGCAAAGCCGCCGGTGGCATAGGCCTCGCTGATCGCGAGCAGTCCCTTGCACCAACCCTGCTGGGCCTGCAGCACCTGCGCTTCGGTGATGTTGGTGTCCATGCGCAGGGGGGTGGCGGCCTGGAAGGACCGAGCGGCCAGGGGGCTGATCAGCAGCAGGGTGGACAGGAGGCCGGTGCCGGTCATGGCCGCGCGCGCGCGGAGGCTTCGCGAAAACTTCATCTGGAGAGGTGCTTTAAGCGGCGAAAACGTAGGCAAGTTCCAGCCTTGTTGGGTGTTGGGTGTTGGGAGGTGGATTTACTCCTGAAGTGTCGCAAGCGGGGTCGATCAAGATGGAGGCCTTCCGCCCGTGCTCCGTGCCTCTGCCAGGCCCACTCCCTCGGCTGATCCGGGCCCTGCCGTTGCTGCTGGCCCTGGGCTTGCCGCCGGCTGCCCGCGCCGCAGCGCCGCCCCCCGAAGCCGACTGCGCCCGTGCCGAGGCGGCCGCCCGCGCTCAGGACGCCTGGCTCGACGCCGCCGCCGATCGCCTGGAGGTGGTGCTGCTCGGGGAGATTCACACCAGCGCCGCCGATCACGCCTGGCAGTTGGCGACCCTGGAGCGGCTCGCGCGCGGGGGGCGGCCCCTGGCGCTGGGATTGGAGATGGTGCCGGCGGCCCGGCAGGGGCCCCTGTCGCGCTTCGCCAGCGGCCAGCTCACCGAGGCCGAGGTTCTGGCCGCCGTCGATTGGCCCGCCATCTGGGGCCATGATCCGGAGCTCTACCTGCCTCTGCTGCGTTGGGCCCGGCGCCAGCGCGTGCCGCTTGTGGCGCTGAATGTGGAGCCCGACGTGGTGCGGCGGGTGCGCAGGCAGGGGCTGGCGGCGGTGCCCCCGGGCGCGCGGGAGGCCATCGGCCAGCCAGCGCCAGCGGGGATGGCCTACCGCGAGCGACTGCGGACCGCCTGGCGGGCGCACCAGCCTCAGCCCCTCCCCCCCGGATCCGCCGCCGCCGCCGACCTGGAGCGCTTCATCGACAGCCAGCTGCTGCGCGATCGGGGCATGGCGGAACGGCTGGCGGCCGCGCGGCGGCGGGATCCCACCCGGCTGCTGGTGGTGCTGCTGGGCCGCGGGCATTGGGAGGGAGAGGATGGCGTGCCGGCCCAGCTGCGGCAGCTGGGGGTGGAACGGGTGGCCGCCTTGGAGCGCCCGTCGTTGCCGGAGGGGTGCGGCCCGCCGCCCGCCGGGGTTCGGCTGGGGGCGTTTTTGGAGAGCGCGGACGGCACGGTGTGGGTGCGACGGGTGGCGCCAGGGTCGGTGGCGGCGGCGGCGGGGCTGCGGCCGGGTGATCGGCTCCTGGCGGTGGAGGACGCGCCGGTGACGCGAGCCGGCCAGGTGATCCGCCGGGTGGGAGCCCAGCCGTCGGGAGTGCCGTTGCGGCTCACGATCGAACGCCAGGGCCGCACCCTGCGGCTGGAGGTGCGGCTGCCGCCGAGGGCCAGCGGGAGTTCGCCAGAGAGAATGGAGCCCATCCCTGCCCTTGACGGTCCCGTCGCCCCATGACAACCAGTCCTCCGGTCAGCACCAACATCGTGTGGCACCACTCCACGGTGACGCGGGCGGCCCGGGCCCATCAGCGGGGCCATCGCAGCGCCATCCTCTGGTTCACGGGGCTGAGCGGGGCGGGCAAGAGCACCCTGGCGAACGCCGTCAACTCAGCCCTCTTCGAGCAGGGCCTGGCCTGTTATGTGCTCGATGGGGACAACATCCGCCACGGGCTCTGCGCGGATCTGGGCTTTTCCGACGCCGATCGGGTGCAGAACATCCGCCGCATCGGTGAGGTGGCGAAGCTGTTTCTGGATGCGGGCGTGGTGGTGCTCACCGCCTTTGTGTCCCCCTTCCAGGCCGACCGCGAGCGGGCCCGAGCGTTGGTGGATCCCGGCGATTTCATCGAGATTCACTGCGCCGCTGATCTGGAGGTGTGCGAAGAGCGGGACACCAAGGGGCTCTACGCCAAGGCCCGCGCCGGGCAGATCAAGGAGTTCACCGGAATCTCCAGCCCCTATGAGGCG
>VGQX01000006.1 GCA_016882305.1 Cyanobacteria bacterium K_Offshore_surface_m2_239 | reverse complement strand
TGAAAATCCCCAATTGTTTTGCGGTTCAACCATGCGCAGCCACGGGTGCGGCGATCTGCGGGCCGACCAGGTCGGCCAGGCCGTCCAGCTCTGCGGCTGGGTGGATCGGCGCCGCGACCACGGCGGGGTGATCTTCATCGATCTGCGGGATCGCAGCGGCACGGTGCAGATCACGGTGGATCCCGAGCTTGCAGGCGGTGAGGTCGCGACGCGTGAGGCCTTCGCGGCGGTGTTTGAAACCGCCAGCCACCTGCGCAACGAGACCGTGCTGCGGGTGGAGGGCACGGTGCGGGCCCGCCCGTTGGAATCGGTGAACGAGCGCCTCGCCACCGGCGCCATCGAGGTGCTGGCCACCGCGATCACCGTGCTGAACAGCGTCAAGGGCGTGCTCCCTTTCCCGGTGTCCGTGCACGATGACGAGGCGGTGCGGGAGGAGCTGCGGCTCAAGCACCGCTATCTCGATCTGCGCCGCGAGCGCATGGCCCGCAACCTGCGCTTGCGTCATCAGACGGTGCGGGCGATCCGCGGCTTTCTGGAGGGCGAGGGCTTCATCGAGGTGGAAACCCCCGTGCTCACCCGCTCCACCCCCGAAGGCGCCCGCGACTACCTGGTGCCGAGCCGGGTGTGCGGCGGCGAGTGGTTTGCCCTGCCCCAGTCGCCCCAGCTCTTCAAGCAGCTGCTGATGGTGGGCGGTCTGGAGCGCTACTACCAGATCGCCCGCTGCTTCCGTGATGAGGATCTGCGGGCTGATCGCCAGCCGGAGTTCACCCAGCTGGACATGGAGATGAGCTTCCTGGAGCAGGAGCAGATCCTGCAACTCAACGAGAGGTTGATCCGCGCCATCTGGAAGGCCGTGAAGGGGGTGGATCTGCCGCAGCCTTTCCCCCGCCTCACCTGGACGGAGGCCATGGAGCGCTATGGCACCGATCGGCCCGACACCCGCTATGGCCTGGAGCTGGTGAACGTCAGCGACATCGTCGCCGGGATGGGCTTCAAGGTGTTCAGCGGCGCCGTGGCGGCCGGTGGCGCGGTCAAGTGCATCGCCGTGCCGGGCGGCAACGAGGCGATCAGCAACGTGCGCATCAAGCCGGGGGGCGACGTGTTCGGCGAGGCCCAGGCGGCGGGCGCGGGGGGACTGGCGTTCATCCGCGTGCGGGAGGGCGGCGAGATCGACACCATCGGCGCCATCAAGGACAACCTCAGCGACGCCCAGAAGGCGGAGCTGTTGGCCCGCACCGGCGCGACCCCCGGCACCCTGCTGCTCTTTGGCGCTGGCGACACCGCCACGGTGAACAAAGCCTTGGATCGGGTGCGGCAGTTTCTGGCGCGGGAGTTGGGCTTGGTGCCCGCCGACCGCGACAACAGCACCTGGAACTTCCTCTGGGTCGTCGATTTCCCGATGTTCGAATTCAACGCCGACGAACACCGCCTCGAAGCGATCCACCACCCCTTCTGCGCCCCCAACGCCGAGGATCTCGGCGACGATCCAGAGTCCTGGTCGGAACGCCTGCCCACCGCCCGCGCCCGCGCCTACGACCTGGTGCTCAACGGCTTGGAGCTGGGCGGCGGCTCCCTGCGCATTCATGATTCCGCCCTGCAGCGCCAGGTGTTGCAGACGATCGGCCTGCCTTTGGAGGAGGCGGAAGCGCAGTTCGGCTTTTTGATGGAGGCGCTCGACATGGGCGCCCCACCCCACGGCGGCATCGCCTTCGGTCTGGATCGGATGGTGATGCTGCTGGCGGGCGAGGAATCGATCCGCGACACTATCGCCTTCCCAAAAACCCAGCAGGCCCGTTGCCTCCTCACCAGGGCGCCGGCGGGCGTCAACGCGAAGCAGCTGGGCGAGCTGCATGTGGCGAGCACCTGGGTGGAGGAGGAGGCCTGAGCCGCCCTTGCGCCAGGTTCAACCGATGGTCGCCAGCCGAATCCGCCGCCGCAGGCGACGGCTGACCCGCACCATCACCGGCAGGCCGCCCACGGCCAGGGGAGCGGGGACGGGGTTGAGTTTGAAGGCAACGGCGGGATTGCTGGAGGTGCAGTCCACGTCACAGTTGAAATTGGTGAGGGAGAACGAAGCATCGCTCAAGGGGGTGGTGCTGTAGGCGATGGACGCTCCGGCTTCAAGCGGCACCTGCAGGTCAAAGGCGAGGGCGAGGAAATTGCGCTCTCCCGTGAACAGAATCGGTGTCGGTGAGGTGAAGCCAATCGAGACGGAAGAATTCAGGGGATCGTCCTGAATCGTCAGACCCGTTTGATCGACGTCGAAATCATCAATGGTGCCGAGCGCCTGGGTGCCCACTCCCGCTGGGGTGTCTGGACAGAACGACGTGGCACTCGCCGAGCGAAGCTCACAGAGCAAACTTGTGGCTTGCGGATCAAAGGTCATCAGGGAGCGATCGTAAGTAAAGCTGGTTGTGAAACTTGTCAGTCCACTGCCCGGTGGATCCTGGAAGACATAAACCTTTTTGGCGCGCCGCTTGAAATTGACATTCGGGCATGGCGGCACGGCATAGGGGCCAATGGCACCACACTGGATCACCGTCACCAGGCTGGAGGCATAGCCTTGACCCGGGATGTAAACCAAAGCCTTGGCCGCCTCAGGGATGGCAAGGCTTCCTGCGACGGCGCCCGCAAGGATCACTCCCTGGGCCAACGGCCGCCGCAGGAGGCTTCTGATCCATCCGTTCACCAGGGTGAGCGACTTTGTTCTGGGCGCGGCAGAGGGCTGCCTGGGTTGAAGGCCACGTTTGCCGAAGAAGAAACAAGCCATGGGTGTCTGAACGCAAAGAGGAATGAGGGAATCGACAGCTGACAAGACCCGCACAAAGAGGCGGAGCCAGCCGTGCGTGTCACTTGGGGACAGTTGCCATGCGTCAAGCCGAGGGATTCAGCTTGCGAGGTGTTCAATCTTGGCCAGAAGTGCGGAAAGAAGGGACAACGCAACCGACTTTTCTTCGTGATTCTTCATCATCTGATCTTGATCTCCTGACGCCACGCCGCCAAGCGACGGCCTCCGTGCGGAACCCCTCGCCCGAACACGTCCAAATCCCGAAACAAAACCTTTGATTCCCAACTCGGCGCAAAAGTCAAGCGAAGGTGAGGGCATTGCCGATCCCATTTGCGCAGCGCCTCCACCACTGACGTCGTGCGTCAATACCTCCGGGACATTGGCCGCGTGGCCATGCTCTCGGAGGAGGAGGAGCTCACCCTCGCCCGCCAGGTGCAAAGCCGCCAACGGATCCTCGATCAGCATCCGGAGGTGGACAAGCCCGGAGCCGATCTGGCCGCGGTGGCGCGGGCGTGCGAGATGAGCGAACCAGCCCTGCGCCAAATCCTGCGCCAGGGCCGCCGCGCCAAGGAGCGCATGATTCAGGCCAACCTGCGCCTGGTGGTGGCCGTGGCCAAGAAATATCAGTCGCAGGGCATGGAGCTGCTCGATCTGGTGCAGGAGGGCACCCTCGGGCTGGAGCGGGGGGTGGAGCGTTTTGATCCCACCCGCGGCTTCCGCTTCTCCACCTTTGCCTATTGGTGGATCCGCCAGGGCATCACCCGCGCCATCGCCAACCAGAGCCGCACCATTCGCCTCCCCTCCCATGTGAATGAGAAACTGAGCCGCATCCGCAAGGCTCAGCGAGAGCTGGCCCAGCGTCTCGGGCGCTCGGCCACGCTGGCTGAGCTGGCCGCGGAGCTGGGCCTCAGCGAAACCGTGCTGCGCCACACGCTCGAACGCCGGCCCCAGCCCGTCTCTCTCGATGGTCCGGCGGGGGCCGGTGGAGAGTCGGAGCTGATGGACCTGTTGGAGGACGTCCACCATTCCCCGGAGCAACACCTGATCCGCCAACACTTCCACGAAGCGATGGAAGCGCTCCTCGGGGAGCTCAGCGAGCGGGAAGCCCTGGTGCTGCGGGAGCGCTTCGGCTTGAGGGACGACCAGCCCCGCACCCTCAATGAGATCGGTGCGGACCTGCGCCTCTCCCGCGAGCGCGTCCGCCAGATCGAGGTCCAGGCGCTCGTGAAGCTGCGCGAGCCCTGTCAGAGCCAACGCCTGCGGGAATTTCTGGACAGCCTGGATTGAGGCGCCGCCCCGCGGCCAGGGCCGGATCCACCCCGTGACTAAATTGATCCTTGTGCCCTGGTTGCCATGACCGCCCCGAACCGTAGCCAGACCGCGAAGTTCGTCTTCGTGACCGGCGGGGTGGTGTCGAGCATCGGCAAAGGCATCGTGGCGGCCAGCCTGGGGCGGCTGCTCAAGAGCCGCGGGTACAACGTCTCCATCCTCAAGCTTGATCCCTATCTCAACGTGGATCCGGGCACGATGAGCCCTTACCAGCACGGAGAGGTGTTCGTCACCCAGGACGGCGCGGAGACCGATCTCGACCTGGGCCATTATGAGCGCTTCACCGATACCGCCCTCAGTCGCCTTAACAGCGTCACCACCGGCTCGATCTACCAGGCGGTGATCAACAAGGAGCGCCGCGGCGATTACGAGGGGGGCACGGTGCAAGTGATCCCTCACATCACTGGCGAAATCCGCTCCCGCATCCATCGGGTGGCCGCCAACAGCGGCGCGGATGTGGTGATCACCGAGATCGGCGGCACCGTGGGCGACATCGAATCCCTGCCCTTCCTGGAGGCGATCCGGGAATTTCGTGGCGATGTCGGTCGCCAGGACTTGGCCTACGTCCACGTCACCCTGCTGCCCTACATCGGCACCGCTGGCGAGTTGAAAACCAAACCGACACAGCACTCGGTGAAGGAGCTGCGCTCGATCGGCATCCAGCCTGATGTGCTCGTCTGCCGCAGTGATCGGCCCTTCAGCGACGACCTCAAGGCCAAGATCGGCGGGTTCTGCGGCGTGCCCACCCGGGCGGTGATCCCCGCTCTGGATGCCGACAGCATCTATGCCGTGCCCCTGGCCATGGAACAGGAAGGCCTGTGCCGGCAGGTGCTCGATGTGCTCGGTCTGGCCGACCATCCCAGCGACATGGCCCGTTGGGAGGAGCTGGTGCGCAAGCTGCGCCATCCCGGTCCGGCGGTGAAGGTGGCGCTCGTCGGCAAGTACGTGCAGCTCAACGATGCCTACCTCTCCGTGGTGGAGGCCCTGCGCCACGCCTGCCTGGAGCGGGACGCCTCCCTGGATCTGCGCTGGGTCTGCGCCGAGCGGATCGAGAGCCAGGGGGCGGCTGCTCTTCTGGAGGGGATGGACGCGGTTGTGGTGCCTGGCGGCTTTGGTCATCGCGGCGTGGATGGCAAGGTGGCCGCGATCCGCTGGGCGCGGGAGAGCCGCGTGCCCTTCCTGGGTCTCTGCCTGGGGATGCAGTGCGCCGTGATCGAGTGGGCGCGCAACCAGGCGGGTTTGGCGGGTGCCACCAGCGCGGAACTCGACCCCGAATCTCCTCATCCCGTCATCGCCCTGCTGCCGGAGCAACACGACGTGGTCGATCTGGGCGGCACCATGCGCCTTGGCGTTTACCCCTGCCGCCTCACCCCCGGCAGCCTGGCCCAACGCCTCTACGACGAGGAGGTGGTCTACGAGCGCCATCGCCACCGCTACGAATTCAACAACGCCTACCGGGCTCTGTTCCTGGACTCGGGCTACGCCATCGGCGGCACCTCCCCCGATGGTCGCCTGGTGGAGCTGATCGAACTGCCCCACCACCCCTTTTTCGCCGCCTGCCAGTTCCACCCCGAATTTCTGTCCCGCCCTGGCAAGCCCCATCCGCTGTTTCGCGGGCTGATCGAAGCGGCGCAGCGACGCCACCTGACGTCGGAGGGCAATCCTGCGCGAGCAACCTCGTCCCCCGCCGCCGCTGACGATGGGAGCAGAACCCTCCAGCCGCCGCTGACGGCTGCCAATGTCGAGGTCTGAGGGGGGCAAGCTCTGGCATTGGCGCACAACGCGCGGTTGTTCTTGGTGGACACCAGCACGCTCGGTCTCGACGTGCGATCCGACTCCCGTCTTTAGACTCAGCCGAAGAGAATCGAGATAAAGGTGTCTATCGGCGTCGTGCTCGTTGTCATATAGTAATAAGTATTTGGGTGCATTTTACAGTCCGGCGAATAATGGTTCTGGTAGGGCTTTCGCTTATCTGATTGACACTTGTGGCTCTCAGTCTGACGAAGTCAAGTTCCATGCGGGCTATCGTGGCTTCATGGATGTTGTCTTGAGGCTGCCTCGGCATTTGCACTCGCTGGGCCTGCCAGGCTTTAGAACAACACACAAGACCATCCGCCTCAGACTGCCCCCGTGAAGCCTCTGGCCCACCTCCAGTCACAGGCAACTCCCGCCAGCCCCGTTTCCGCTCTGCCGGTGGTGGAAACCTTCCACTCCTTGCAGGGAGAAGGCTTGCACATGGGGAGGAGTGCCTTTTTTCTGCGCCTGGCCGGCTGCGACGTGGGCTGCCCCTGGTGCGACACCAAGCACTCCTGGCCGGAGTCCGCCCATCCACGGCGTCCTCTGGTCGAACTGGCGGCGGAGGCGGCGCGGGCTCGAGCGGAAGGCGCCGCCTTTGTCGTGATCACGGGCGGCGAGCCGCTCCAGCACGATCTGGCTCCCCTCTGCGAGGCCCTGGCCGGCAGCGGATTGCCCCTGCACCTGGAAACCAGCGGTGTGCACCGCCTCAGCGGCCGCTTCGCCTGGATCACCCTCTCCCCCAAGCGCCATCGCCCGCCGCTCGACACCCTGCTCGCCACATGCGATGAGCTGAAGGTGGTGGTGGAGCGGCCGGAGGATCTCGCGTTCGCCGAAGCGATGGCGGCCCGGGCCCGAAGCCTGCGGTTGGAGGAGGCCAACAGCAACGCCAACAGCACCCCCGAGGCCGACGCTGGCCCGGTTCAGCTCCTCCAACCCGCCTGGGGCCAAGCCGAGGGGGAGCGTCTGGCCATCGCCCATGTCCAACGCCATCCCGTCTGGCGCCTCAGCCTGCAAACCCACAAGTGGTTGGGGGTGCGCTGACCCTCGTTCGGTGGTCCCGCCGGCGTGGCCGGCCGCGCGGTTCACGGTGACCGCCTGCGGCCCCAACGCGCGCGCAAGGGCGGCTGTGGCGCGCGCCCCGATTCGACCTCCAACCCTCCTCAGAAGGGTGTGGCGGACTGTTGGCCTGGCTCCGGGCGCCACAACCGCCAACGCACCTCCAGCTCCTTCGGGGCCACCACCACGATCGGCAGCTTTGGATTCACGGGCACCAGGGTGGGGTTGCCCCCCAGCGCCACAAACTCCCGTCGAGGCGCCTGTCCGGGGCAGGCCATGCGGGTGGAGATCAGCTGGCTGCCGCCCTTCACCCGAAACAACGGATAGCCCCAGCCCGGCACGGTGTCCTCCACCAGGGTCCCCTGCAGCAGATGCCGGTTGCAATCCACGCGCATGGAGCGACCGATGACGAGCTCCACCCGCTGGTCCATCGGCGGACCCGCTGGCGCGCCGGGCGGGCTGTCGACGCGGATGAACCAGCGGCGCTCGCCCGGGGCGGCCGGGGGGTAGGGACGCAGGTCGGGTTGGGGGGCCGCCTCCGCAGGACTCGCGAACAGGGCCCCGGACAGCGCCCCGCTCACCAGGACTGCGCCGATCAGGCCGCGAGAGAGGGAGGGCAGGCAGCCGTGCGGTACGGGGATCGGCAGGGCCATCAGGGACACGACGGAGGCATTCACGCTCGATTCTGTAGGGTGACTCCAGCTTCCCTCCTTGGGGTGTCCACCAGCCCCGGCCCCAGTACGGCTTCAAGCGCGCGTCAGAGCCCGCCTGGTTTCCCCACCCCGCCGACAGCCGTCGCCCTCCTCTCCGGTGGGTTGGATTCCGCCACCGCCACCGCCCTGGCCTTGGAGGCCGGCTTCCGCGTGATCGCCCTCTCCTTTGATTATGGCCAGCGCCATCGGCGGGAGCTGGAAGCCGCCGAGCGTCTGGCCGGCCACTTCGCCCTCAGCGAGCATCTGCGGGTGTCCGTGAATCTGGCGGCCTGGGGCGGCTCCTCCCTCACCGACACCACCCAACCCCTCCCAACGGACGGCGTCCAACCGGATGTCATCCCGTCCACCTACGTGCCGGGTCGCAACACGGTGTTCATCGCTCTGGCCCTCAGCCTGGCGGAAGCCCGCGGGGCGCAGCGCATCGTGTTGGGGGTGAACGCCATCGATTACTCCGGCTATCCCGATTGCCGCCCCGACTACCTCGACGCCTTCCAACACCTGGCGGACCTGGCCAGCCGCGCCGGACGAGAGGGGCGAGCCCCGCGCCTCTGGGCCCCCCTTCTGGCCATGGACAAGTTGACGATCGTGCGGGAGGCTCTGCGGCTGGGCGTGCCCATCGCCGACACCTGGAGCTGTTACGCCGGTGAAGCCGAGCCCTGCGGCGTTTGCGACAGCTGTCGCATCCGTGATCGGGCGCTCCAGGAGGCCGGGTTGCGCCCTTGAGACGCTCGCTGCCCTGGCAGGAGCCCTGGGCCCTGACACTGCGGCTGGCCCGCGAGCTGGGCACTCGGGGCCTGGTGTTGCTGGAGGGCGATGGCAGCGCTCTGGGCCGCCAGGCGGTGTTGGGGCTGGACCCGCTGGAGGTGGTGGCGTGTCGGGGGGTGCCGGGGGATCCGGGCGCCGCGGATCCGTTCGCCGCCCTGGCCGCGATGGCGGCGGCCGGGGGCTCCTGGCTGGGCTGGCTGGCCTATGAGGCCGGTGCCTGGGTGGAACCCGCCGCCCATTGGCCGGCGCCTGAGATGGCCGTTCTCTGGGCCGCTCGCCACGACCCCCTGCTGCGTTTCGATCGCCGGGAGCGAAAGTGCTGGCTGGAAGGGCAGGATGCCGCTCGGCTGGCGGCCATGGAAGCGCGCCTCCTGGCCCTGGCGGCTGATGCCCCCCCGGCGGATCCCCCCTGGCCCGGCCTGGCGCCGGAGGACTGGCTCTGGCACAGCACCAGCGCTGGCTTCGAGGACGGCGTGCGCCAGCTGCGGCGCTGGATCGCCAGCGGCGATCTCTTCCAGGCCAACCTCACCCTCTGCCGCAGCCTCGACCTCCCCGCCCCTCCGGATCCCCTGGCCCTCCACGCCCGCCTGCGGCGCCATTGCCCCGCTCCGTTCTCCGGCCTGGCGGTGGCGGGCGAGGAAGCGGTGGTGTCCGCCTCCCCGGAGCGGTTCCTGCGGCTGGATGGGGAGGGCCTGGTGCAGACCCGGCCGATCAAGGGCACCCGCCCCCGTCACGCCTCCCCCGAGCGGGACGCCGCCGCCGCCGCCGCCCTGGTGTGCGACCCCAAGGACCGGGCGGAGAACGTGATGATCGTCGATCTGCTGCGCAACGATCTGGGGCGGGTCTGCCGACCGGGCACCATCCGCGTCCCCCAGCTGGTGGCCTTGGAGAGCTACGCCCAGGTCCATCACCTCACCTCGGTGGTGGAGGGTCGCCTGCGGCAGGGCCTCAGCGCGGTGGACCTGCTGCGGGCCTGCTGGCCGGGGGGCTCCATCAGCGGCGCTCCCAAGGTGCGGGCCTGCCAGCGGCTTCATGCGCTGGAGCCCGTGCCCCGAGGGCCCTATTGCGGCTCCCTCTTCTATCTCGGCGCGGATGGGTCATTCGACAGCAACATCCTCATCCGCAGCCTGATGGTGCGTGGCACGGAGCTGCGGGTGCATGCCGGCGGCGGCATCGTCGCCGATTCCGATCCCGCCTCCGAGGCGGCGGAAATGGGCTGGAAGCTTCTCCCCCTGTTGGAGGCCCTGGCGTGAGGGACGAGCGCTCCCCGTCCACCCCCGCGTCGCTCGCCTGGTTCGGCCGCCCCACCCCCCCGGACGACAGCGCGGACGGAGGGGGCGCTCAGGGCCAATGGGGGACTCCCGATCGCCTGTGCCTGCCCCTGGATGATCGGGGTCTGCTCCTGGCGGATGGGCTGTTCGAGACCGTGCTGGTGGCCGACGGCCGGGCCCGGTTGCTGGCGGACCATCTGAGCCGCTGGTGTCAGGGCGCGGCCCTTCTCGGCCTGCCGGAACCCCCCGGGGAGGGGGCCCTCGCCCCCCTGATCGCGGAGGCGATCCGCCGCAGTGGCATGACCTGGGGCGCCTTGCGCCTCAACTGGACGCGCGGCGGCGGCGGTCGGGGCCTCGATCCGCCGCCGCCCCCCGCGGCCCCCTTGGAGCCGCGCTTCTGGCTGCAGCTCACGGCCTGGCGGCCCACCTTCGCCGCGGTGCGGGTGATGCTCAGCGAGACGGAGCGTCGCCATCCCACCAGCGTGGCCAGCCGCTGCAAGACGTTCGCCTACGGCTGGGCCGTGCAGGCCCGTCGCGAAGCCCGAGCCGCCGGCGCGGAGGAGGCGCTCGTGCGCAACACCGCCGGTGAGCTCTGTTGCGCCACCACAGCCAACCTGTTGCTTCGTCGGGGTGGCCGTTGGCTCACCCCCCCCCTCAGCAGTGGCTGCTTGCCCGGGGTGATGCGGGGCCGGGCCCTGACCCTCGGCTTGATTCAGGAGGCCCCGCTGGTCCCGGAGGACCTGATGGAGGCGGAGGCGGCCCTGCTGCTCAACAGCCTGGACTGCCGGCCCGTCCGTCTGTCCCAGGTGTCGGCCCGGCCGTCTGGCGCCGAGGATGAGGCCACGGCCCGGCACTTGTGGCATCGTTGCGCCGGCCTACCAGCACCCCTGCGCTGAAATGCGATAGGTGAAGCCGGTGGCGGCCATGTTGTTGCTGGCGCCCACCTTGAAATTCACCTGCGCCACCGTTTTTCCCGGCACGGCCTCCATGGTCCAGTGGCGCCCTGTGCCCATCTGCGGCGCGAAGTTTTCATCCACGACGCGCAGGTTGGAGTCGTCGGTGAACTTGAGATAGGCCTGGATCGGGTAGGTGGCGGAAACCGAGGAATCAGCGGTGAAGAAGAGCTTGTAGAAGCTGTAGGCGCGGGTGACGAAGAAATCCGTGTTCCAGTTCGGGCGTCCCAGGGGATTGCCCGGGCCGATGGTTTTGGTGACGATGTTGCTGACCCCATTCCCCCCCACCGGCGCGAGGAACTGGCAGGTCTGCGCCAGGGCGGGCCGGGGTGTGACCACAGCCAGGACGCTGGCCGCGAGCGCTCCAAAGGCCAAGGGGAGCGGCCCTGTGCGGAGAATGAGCATCGGGGAAGAAAAAAAGACCTTTCAACACCTAGCAAACCCTCCTCCCTGACGAGGAGGTCCCGCCGTAAGTTGCGTCTGGAGCCCGTTCCCAACACCATCATGCGCACCCTGGAGGCCGGTCCCCTGGCTCTTTTGGCCCTCGGTCTGAGCCTGGGCCTGGGGGGCTGCCACCTGGCGTCGGGCGAGACGCCCCAGGCGAAAGCCAAGCCAGGGGATGTGCTCGTGCGCTCCGGAGAGGAGGCGGTGAGGTTGGTCAAACCGTTTCGCCAGGGAGAGCCCAACGGCTTGTTTGATGGCGTGGTCAGCTTCAGCGCCCCGGGGGGCGGGGCGCCCAAGCTGATGGAGATCAATGCCATCTGTTCTCTGCCGGATGAGCCGGGCTGGCCCGGTTACGACAACCTCTACGGGCGTCCCATCCGCCGCGTGGAGGAGGCCACAGGTCGCTCGGGTGATACGCAATGGCAGATTCTTTATAATTTTTCTGGTCGACAGGATGTGCGCATGGGCCGAAAACCTGGGTCCTGGGCAGATCGTTTGCGTGAAAATCTATGTCGGCGGGGAAGTTTTGATGATCGTCCGCAAAAGCGAGCTACAGGGGAGGAGCGCTAGAAGATTTCATTGGGTAGCAAGGGCTACATATTGGTGCGAATGGGTTGGCCTTTGATCCTCCTTGCCCTCTGTGCTGGCGCCCATGCCAAAGACGCTGTTCAAGGTTGATCTCACGAAACCGATGGATCAACAGGAGATGCCGGGCCACAACCGTTGGCATCCGGACATCCCAGCCGTGGCCTCCGTCAATCCAGGCGATGTTTTCCGCATCGAGTGCAAAGACTGGACCGACGGACAAATCAAAAACAACGATGATCCAAAGGACATCGAAACCGTCAATCTTGAAGTCGTCCATGTCCTCAGTGGTCCCATCTGGGTCAATGGCGCCGAGCCGGGCGACATTCTGGTGGTCGACCTCTTGGATGTCGGTGCGCTGCAGGGAGATGAGTGGGGATTCACCGGGATTTTTGCCAAGGAAAATGGCGGGGGCTTCCTCACGGATCACTTCCCCAAGGCCGCAAAGGCGATCTGGGACCTGGAGGGCATTTACACCTCCTCGCGGCACATCCCCGGCGTCCGGTTTGCGGGCATCACCCATCCAGGCCTGATTGGCTGCGCGCCCTCCCACGAGCTCCTGCGCGAGTGGAACCGTCGCGAGACCGAGCTGGTGAACACGGCCCCGGATCGTCGCACTTACGGTGCCGGACTGTCCGGCAGCGAACCTGTTCTGGCCGCCCTCCCCAACCCCAACAGCGCCATCCTTGGCACCCTGCCGAGCTCGGAGTTTGACCGGGTGGCCCATGAGGCGGCGCGCACAGTGCCACCGCGGGAACATGGCGGCAACTGCGACATCAAAAACCTGACCAAGGGAACGCGCATTTATTTCCCTGTCTATGTGGAGGGTGCAAAACTGTCGATGGGAGACATCCACTTCTCTCAGGGTGATGGCGAAATCTCCTTCTGCGGCGCGATTGAAATGTCAGGCTATATCGACCTTCATGTTGATATCATCAAAGGGGGTGTTGCCAAGTATGGGATGGTGAATCCCATGTTCAAAACCAGTCCGATTGAACCTCAATTCAAGGACTATCTGGTCTTTGAAGGCATCTCCGTCGATGAGTTTGAAGGTGAGCAATATTATATGGATGTGCACATTGCGTATCGACGGGCATGTTTGAATGCCATCGAATATCTTAAGCGCTTCGGTTTCACAGGCGAGCAGGCTTATCTGCTCCTCAGCTGCGCTCCCGTCGAGGGTCGGATCAGTGGCATTGTTGATATCCCCAACGCCTGTGCGACCTTGGCGATTCCGACGGGTATCTTTGAGCAGGATATCCTGCCAACCTGATCGTCACGCCAACTTCCCCTGACGATATTGGGGCTGGTTTCACCAGCCCTCTCTTTTTTCTTCTCCGAACATGCCTGTTTACGAATTCAGCTGCAGCCAGGGCTGTGACAACTATGAGGTCTGGCGGACCATTGATCAACGGACGGCGGATACAGACTGCCCCAATTGCGGTCTGCCAGGTCAGCGTGTGTTTTCTCCGCCGATGACCCTCTGTGGCCCATTGCGTCTGAAAGTGGAAAATCGCGAACCAAAAATCGTTCGCAAGGCCACGGAAGGTGATGCGAAACCCAGACTCAAAGATGCCGGCAGCACACGGCCGTGGATGCTGAACCGCGGCTGCTGAACCTTGGCACAACCACAGGCTCGGGTGCAATGCCATTAGACGGTTAGAAACTCAGAAACAATGGCATCAGAAAGTGTGGAGATGGGGCCGCTGGCAACAATCCCTCCGCGCTGCATCGCGTAGTAAAAGCTGGCTTGCCGAACAAAATGCAAATGTTGTTCAACCAAGAGAACACTGATTCCTGTTTCTTTCATGATGCGCTGAACAGCACGTTCAATATCTAAAATAATCGAAGGTTGAATCCCTTCCGTTGGTTCATCAAGCAGTAAAAGCTTTGGTCTGCCCAGCATGGCGCGAGCAATCGCCAACTGTTGTTGTTGACCGCCGGATAGATCTCCTCCCTTGCGGCCAAGAAACTTCTCAAGAATCGGAAACAAGTCAAAAATAATCGGGTCAATGCGGCGGTTCTTGCTGATACCACCCGGCAAAGCTTCCATTCCCAAAAGCAAATTTTCTTTAACCGTTAGCTGAGGAATGATATCTCTTCCTTGGGAAACGTAGCCAATCCCTGTTCGCGCACGTTGATAGGGTGGTTGCGCTAATAAAGAGGTGCCCTCAAAGTGGACAGTGCCACTCTTCTGTTGTAAAAGTCCAATGATGGTCTTGAGGAATGTTGTCTTGCCAACGCCATTCCGACCAATCAGGCAAACCATCTCACCTTCTGGAATGTGCAAGTCGACATTACGCAAAATATGACTCTCGCCGTAGTAAACATTGAGACCAGAAACTGTGAGAACGTCCTTGTGGCCAGTTGGGGTGGCTGCTGGTGCGGACAGCGTCATTGTGGGTCTTGTTGAAAGGTGGTGAAAGAAATAAAAACTAGTCTTGCGATTGTCCGAGGTAAACCTCGATCACCTTGGGATCCTTTTTTACTGAATCCAACAAGCCTTCCGTCAAGACTGTCCCCTGATGCAAAACCGTTACGGGGGCATTGAGCTCACGGATGAATTCCATGTCATGTTCAATGACAACCACGGTGTGCTTGCCCGCCAGCGACTTGATTAACTCCGCTGTGCGACTGGTCTCTTCATCTGTCAGGCCAGCAACAGGTTCATCAAGAAGGAGCAGCTGCGGCGATTGGGCCACCACCATGGCGATAGCCAGCCACTGTTTCTGACCATGGGAGAGGGATCCCGCCTGGCTACGGGCGTAAGGGGCGAGGCCGACATAACCAAGGAGATGCTGCACATCATCTTTAACTGACATCGGTAGCGTGTCACGAAACAGACCCACGGGATTCTTCATCGGTGCGGCAGCAAGCTCCAAATTGCGGAGAACACTGAGATTGTCAAACACTCTCGGAGTCTGAAACTTTCGACCAATCCCTAGTCGTGAGATTTTTTGCTCTGAGAGTCCGCGCAGGTTTTTGCCTTGGAAGGCAACCGATCCTTTTGTCGGTTTAACCTTGCCAGTGATGACGTCAAGGAAGGTTGTTTTCCCGGCACCATTCGGACCAATGATGGATCTCAGCTCACCTGGTAGCAGACGGATGGAGAGATCTGTCAAAGCGTAAAATCCATCAAAACTGACGCTGACGTCAGTCATATCGAGAAGTGGGACTTGGGTCATGGCAGAGGTGGAATGTGAGTTACAAATGGGTCACAATTTCTTGGTCCCTGATGTCGATGACATTTCCTCCAGGACCCCAGGATCCTGGTCGAGTTGGGGATAAGTGGCCGTCTTGGTGGCAAAACCAAAGGCCGCGAGGAGCCGAGAAAAACCACCATTTTTGAACCAGCCATAGATGCCATCAGGCATCAATACAACGACAAAAATAAAGAGAGCACCTTGGACAAACAGCCACATCTCAGGCAAAGCTTCACTGACAAGGCTTCTGAGATAATTGACAAGAACTGCTCCGATGATAGGGCCAATCAAGGTGCCTCTGCCGCCGACGGCTACCCAGATGACCATTTCAATAGACATGGAAATGGTCATGTATTGAGGAGACACAATTCCAGATTGGACTGTATAGAGTGCGCCGGATATGCCGCACAAAGCTCCGGCGACGATGAAGACGATTGTCTTGAATGGAACAGGGTTATAACCTGTGAATCTTAAGCGAAGTTCGTCATCCCGAATCGCAATCAAAGCATCACCAAATCGACCACTTGTGAAATAACGACAGATCAAAAAGGCGACGGGGAGTAAAACAACTGTCAACCGATAAAGCCACTCTTGAAGACTGGGTGAACCAACGAGCTGGCCAAAAAGTTCAGTCGTACTTGTCTTGAGGCCATTGGTCCCATTGATCAATTTTTGCTGACCGTTGAAGAAGTGGTAGAAAACCATCAACGCAGCTTGGGTAATAATTGAAAAATAAACTCCTTTGATTCGATTGCGGAAAATCAAATAGCCAACCAAGCCAGCAATAATTGCTGGAATAAGCCATAGAGCAATCAAGGTGACCACTGGCGACCAGAAGGGCTGCCAGAAGAAGGGCAACTCGGCCACGCCATAATTCTCGAAAAATTTTGGAATCCCATTGCCTCCAGCCTCGCTTGGAGTGTTGAGCATCAGATACATCGCGACTGCATAACCGCCAAGTGCAAAAAAGATGCCTTGACCTAAGCTCAGCAGTCCGGTATACCCCCAGATGAGGTCAATGGCTAAGGCGGTAATCGCCAATGAAAAATATCGGCCAAAGAGGTTTAAACGAAAGTCGTCAAGAATGATGGGAAGTATAAAGAGGGCTACAGCCAGAAGTATCCAGGGGAAGAGGGAGCGAAGGAGTTTCAAGGCTGTTTCTCTGGGATAGAGGAAGAGGAGGTGGGAGGTAGGCCAAGTTGAGGAATGATGATCTAGTTCTCAACAGATCGACCTTTCTGTGGAAACATCCCATTCGGTCTGAATTGGAGAAAGGCGATGATAAAGATGAAGACAAGGACCAGAGACATGCTGGTCGTGGCAAAAAATTCAACGAAACCTTTGACTGATCCTGGCAGGTTTGGAAACACGATCAACAACGAGCCGGATCCAATGACGGACTGAATGATGCCAAGGAGAAATGAAGCCAGAACGGTACCAAGCAGGTTGCCGACACCCCCAAGCACGATGACCATGAAACAAGAAACGATATAAGCGGCACCAAGATTTGGCCCGACCGATCCCAGCAGAGTGATGGCCGCACCAGCTACTCCAGCCAATCCGGAACCAAGTGCAAAGGTGATGCAATCCACCTTATCTGTAGGAATTCCAAGGCAATTGCTCATCTGCCGATTCTGGGTCACAGCTCTCATGCGAAGTCCCCAAACACTTTTGTTCAAGAACCAAAAGGTCGCCAAAAGTAAAATGGCGGAAAGCAGGATGATGAAAATGCGGATACCGGGCAGTTCAATGCCTGCGATTTTCCCCCAGCTTCCTTGAAGCCACTTGGGAGCGGTGACGTCAATGTTTCGTGGGCCAAACCAGGCGCTCGCGAGGGGGCGGATGTTGGACAGCCAACTGGCGAAAGCAATACCGATCAAGGAGGATCCAATCCAGCTGAGCCCCACGATGTAAGGAAGAAAGAGTTTCTCCTCAAACCGCGTCCGCAGCATCTTCGCGGCAAACCAACCGAGAGCGATGGCTACCAGAATGCCGATCAACATGGCGGTTGAGACACTGCGCACCAACTGAATCAAGACCAGGCTCACCCCCCAGGTCGCCAGCAGGGTTTCCAATGGGCGGCCATAGAGCTGGCGGATCAGGGTTCGCTCCAGCAGGGCTCCAACCAAGGCTGTAACAACGAAGGAGGCCACAAGGGCGATGGGGAAATAAAGCTCGAACAGGATGCCCCCCATCGGCTTGAAGATGCCTTGCACCACGAAGGTGACATAAGCACCAAGCATCAGAAATTCGCCATGGGCGAGATTGATGACGCCCATCAAGCCGAAAACAATCGCCAGACCTGTTGCCGCTAGAAGAAGAACAGATCCGATGCTGAGCCCATCAAGGAGCTGTGAGAAGAAAAGCTCCATTCAATAATCCATCGCAGGGATAAAATAACAATAATGACAGATGAAAGTGTATTGTCTATGGTCAGAGTCTTGAAAATGCGAAGTACTAAAAAACCAAGGAAGTACTTAAAACCAAGATGGCCCCGGAGGGGGCCATCCAAGGGGATCACATCCGGAACTTGCCAGCGTCTGGACGATCTAGAGTCCAGTCGCAGGTATAGCCCTTGGTTTCGGGAACAAACTGGTTCCAAGGGATCGGGGGCACAGCGGTCTTGGAGTCGTAGAGAATCTTGAACTGGCCAGTTGGTTCCGCTTCGCCAATCAGCACCCGCTCGGAGGTGTGATGGTTGGGGAACATCTTGATCTCACCTTGAGGGGCGGCGAAGGAGATGCCGATCATGTTCTTGCGAACTTTGTCCAGATCCTCAAAGGTCCCCGCTTTCTCGACGGCGTTCTTCCAGAGATAAACCATGTTGTAGGCGGATTCTGCCGGGTCTCCAGTGACTCGGTCCTTGCCATACATGGCTTGGAAGTCAGCTGTGAATTTCTTGGAAGCCGGAGTATCCAGGCTCATGAAGAAGTTCCAGGCGGCGTAGGTGCCGTTGGTGTACTCAGGGCCGATCTGGCGAATCTCCTCCTCCGCAATGGAGAAGGACATGATCGGATACTTCTTCGGATCAATGCCGGCGGCCTTGAACTGCTTGAAGAGGGCGACGTTCGAGTCACCGTTCAAGGTGTTGATAATGATGCCACCATCAGGATAGACCTTTTTGATCTTGGCAATGATTGGAGCAACCTCGGTGTTGCCAAGAGGAATATAATCTTCTCCAACGGTTTCTCCACCGCGGGCCTTCATCTGCTCCTTGATGATGGTATTAGCTGTCCTCGGATAGACGTAGTCAGAGCCAACAAGGTAAACCTTCTTGCCAAATTTTGGCCCAAACTCCTTAAGCAGCCAGTCCACCGCTGGTTCAGCCTGCTGATTGGGAACAGCACCGGTGTAGAAGATATTTCGGGAGCACTCCTGTCCTTCGTATTGGATCGGGTAGAACAAGATGTGGTTCTTTGCTTCAAAGACCGGCAGCATGGCCTTGCGGCTGGCGGACGTCCAGCCGCCGAAGACCACGGCGACTTTGTCGGCGTCGATCAGCTTTTGCGCCTTTTCAGCAAAGGTCGGCCAATCGGAAGCGCCATCCTCAGAAATGGCAGTGATCTTGTAGCTCTTGCCACCAACCTTGACGCCACCAGCGTCGTTGATTTCCTTGATGGCCATCTCCTCCACCTCTTTGAGGGTGGTTTCGGAGATGGCCATCGTCCCACTGAGGGAGTGAAGAATGCCAACTTTGACCTCGCCATCAAAATTGCCACCTCCCCCGCCGCCGCCACAGGCAGCGAGAGTCAGTGTCAAGCTGAGAGCAGAACCACCACTGATCCACCGACGTGTGGAGAAGTGCTGTGCCAGAGGCTTCATGTAAAGGGCTCCAAAGGAAAGGGATTGACGACCGTGTGAAGGTCATCGCACAAATCCCAAATTCGGGAATCAACGGCGAAGTTATCGACCACACCCCGCCCATCTGGTAACAACAGCGACTTTTCGCGAATCTGAACGCCTTTTCTCAGGATTTGCAGACGTCGCCCCCAGCGTTGCTGTTAAGAAAAAAAGAATTATTCACCGCTGAGGCCGTCCTGGGGCCGCGGCGGAAGCTGCCGCAGCACAAAGCCTTCCACCGCATCGAGTCCCTCGCCACGGCGCAAATCCGTGAAACACCAGGGCCGGCCCGGCCGCATGCGGCTGGCGTCTCGTTCCATCACCTCCAGAGAAGCCCCCACCAGAGGCGCCAGATCGATTTTGTTAATCACCAGCAGATCGCTGCGGGTGATGCCAGGGCCCCCTTTGCGGGGAATCTTGTCGCCCGCCGCCACGTCGATGACGTAGATGCAAAGATCGACCAATTCCGGGCTGAAGCTGGCGGCCAGGTTGTCGCCACCGCTCTCCACCAGCACCAGATCCAGGTTGGGGAAGGCCCCCTCCAGCTCGGCCACCGCCGCGCGGTTGATCGAGCAGTCTTCCCGGATGGCCGTGTGCGGACAGCCACCGGTTTCCACGCCGCGAATCCGGTCCGGCGTCAGGGCTCCGACCCGAGTCAGAAACTGAGCGTCTTCCTGGGTGTAGATGTCATTCGTCACCACGGCGAGCTGAAGGCGATCCCGCAGGCGACGACAGAGGGCTTCCACCAGGGCGGTTTTGCCCGAGCCGACGGGGCCCGCCACCCCGACCCGCAGGCGGCTTGCGGCCATTCCCTTTCCCTGAACGCTGCGATCATTCTGGCCGCTCCACCCGGAACCGGGCCCCCCGAAGGCCTCTCGCCTCAGCTGCGAAAGAGCCGGGAATAAAGCTCTCCATGGCCCAGCTGGGCGAGCGCCGCCCCCACCCCACCGCTCCAGCGCTCCTCCGGAGGTGTTTCCGATCGCGCCAGTGCCTCGGCTTGCTCGGCGATCCAAGGCGCCAGCCGCAGCTGGATGCGCTGCGCCTCGGTGGGTCCCAGGGGCACCAACCGCACGGCGGCGCTGAGCTGGTTCGCGACCCAGCCATACAGATAGGCCTCCACCCCTGAGCGCACCGGCACGGCCAACGCCACCAAGGCCCAGGCCCAGGCCGCGGTCCAGGCCAGAACCGTCTTGGCGCTCCCCGCCGGATCGGGGGGAAGGGGCCAGCCCAGGTCGGCCAGCAGCCGCAGCAGCGTTCCACCCATCTGGCGTTGCTGGGCGCGCACCTCCGGCGCTTCCCTCAGGGCCAACAGCCAGCTGTCGCGGGCCAACACCGCCGCGCGGGCCGCCCCGGGGTCCCCGTCCACCGCGTCCTCGCGCCAGCGGACCAGGGCTTCCATGAAGACCGGAAGGGAAGCCGCCTCCAGCATCAGAGACCCTTGCCGCAGCTCAGCCCGCAGCCAGGCTTCCACGGCTTGGCCGTCCGCCAGTCGACCCTGTTGGACAAGCACCTCCAACCCTTCTGAATAGCTGAACGCCCCCACCGGCAGGGCGGGGGAGACGAGCTGCAGCAGGTGCAGGCGCTGGAGGGCGTCAGGCGTCATCGTTGGCGGGGGCCACGGAGCGGGTTGGCGCCACCGCGGCGGACGGAGGGTGAGCGTGATCGAACGCGCCGCCGTAGGCGCCGGGCTCGGGGTGGAACGGCTCGTGAACCTGCTGCACCACCAGCTCCCGCCGCCGCAGCAGATCCTCCAGCACAGGGTCGGCGAGCAGCCGCAATTCACCCGCCCGCACCTCCAGGGCCACATGACGATTGCCCAGGTGGTAAGCCGCCTGCAGCAGGGCCCGAGGGGTGTCCGAGAGGACCCGCAGCAGCGGTTCGTCCGCGGGGTCCACACGGACTCGGGCGCAGCCGTCATCGCTGGCCAGCCATTCTCCGGGTTGGAGGGTTTCTCCTCGTGGCAGCTGCAGCAGCAGGGGCTGGCCACAGCGGCTGTGGCGCAGCCCGCGCAGCCGGGCGCGTTCCTCCGCCGTGAGTTGAAGCACCAGGGGGTCGCCGGAGGTCATTCGGGGGGGATGGAGACCGAGACGGCGGCTGAGCACCAGGGGCGGCGGAGGCGTGTCCTTCACTGCGGCAGACTTCTACTGGCGGATTGATCAGCGTCCATCAAAGCGATCCGTTGTCATCAGCGTCATCAGTGTGCCTGGACCCCTGACCCCCGTCGATGTGCCGCCGTTCGCCGCCGCAGCGTCTCATCACTGGCATGGACAGGCCAAGCTCCGCTTTGAGCGACGCCACGGACGCACCGTGTTTCAAGGCGAAACGTCCGCGCCCTTGCGCGTTCAGCGGGCCTGTCATGGCGTGGACGGGCGCTGCGAGCTGCCCTTGTTGCACACGGCGGGTGGTTTGGTGGGCGGTGACCAACTCACACTGGACATCCAGCAGGCGGAGGGAAGCGCCGCTTTGATCACCAGCGTGGCCGCGCAGAAGGTTTATGGCACCATCGGACGCTCCCGCCGCGATCCCGGCGGCGCCTGGGCGCGGCAGACGCTTCACGTCACGCTGGAGCGGGGGGCGGATCTGGAATGGCTTCCTCAGGAGCTCGTGCTCTATGCCAACGGCCTGATGGAGCAGCGGACGCGGGTTGTGATTGCGCCCGAAGCCAGTTGGCTGGGAGCGGAGGTGGTGCGCCTGGGCCGCACCGCCGCCGGGGAGGGGTTGGAAGCGGGCCGTTGGCGCTCGGGATTGGAGATCTGTCGCTCTCCCGCGGGCGGCGACGGGGCGCGCTGGGAGCTGATCGACCGCTGGGAGTTGGCGGGTCCGGCACTGGTGGAGGCCCATGGGCTTGCGGGCCAGGCGGTGTTCGGCTCCCTGGCCTGGGTTGGTCCCGAGACACTGGAGCCGGCCGCCCTGGCGGCTCTGGTCGGCCACTGCCGGGAGGCGAGGGAGGGACTGGAGGGGGAGATGGCCTGCGGGGCGCTGGAACGCGGACTGGTGGCCCGCTATCGCGGGTCGTCAACAACGGCGGCTCGCGGGTGGTTCACCCGGATCTGGCGGGCGGTGCGGGCCATGCGCCAACTTCCACCCCCCACCCTCCCCAGGGTTTGGCCCTTCCAGGACGCTCCCCTGGCCCGGGAGCCGGGAGCCGGGGCTGTTCGCTTGGACAGAGATGGTCTGGACCTTGCCGATCCCCGCGCGCTGCGACAGTGATGGGGGCTGGACCCCGAACGTCCCGGACGACCTCTCCGCTCGACCAGAACCGATGCATCTGACTCCCCAAGAAAAAGACAAGCTCTTGATCGTCACCGCAGCTCTGCTGGCGGAACGGCGCTTGAAGCGAGGGTTGCGGCTCAACCATCCAGAAGCGGTGGCCTGGCTCAGCTTTCAGGTGTTGGAGGGCGCCAGGGATGGCAAAACGGTCGCGGCGCTGATGGCGGAGGGCACCACTTGGCTGCAACGCGATCAGGTGATGGAGGGTGTGCCGGAACTGGTGAATGAGGTGCAGATTGAGGCTGTGTTTCCCGACGGCACCAAGTTGGTCACCCTTCACGACCCCATTCGCTGAGCCATGGCCCCCCTGATCCCCGGAGAGTTGCTTCCCGAGCCCGGCACCCTTGAGCTCAATGCCGGCCGGCCGACCACCACGCTGACGGTCGCCAACACCGGTGACCGCCCGGTGCAGGTGGGCTCTCACTTTCATTTTTTTGAGGCCAACGCCGCCCTTTCCTTCGACCGCTCCGCCGCTCGCGGGTTGCGGCTCGACATCCCCGCGGGCACCGCAATCCGCTTTGAACCTGGAGACACGCGCGAGGTGCGCCTGGTGCCCTACGGCGGCCTGCGGCGCGTTTGGGGCTTCCGCGGCGAGATCAACGGCCCGCTCGACTGACGTTTTTCTGTCAACCCGCTGTATTTCCCATGGCTTATCCCATCGATCGTCGCGTCTACGCCGAAACCTATGGACCCACCACGGGGGATCGGCTGCGGCTCGCGGACACCGCACTGATTCTGGAGGTGGAGAAGGACTTCACCGTCTATGGCGACGAGGTGAAATTCGGCGGTGGCAAGGTGATTCGCGACGGCATGGGTCAAGCGCAGACCAGTCGTGCCGCAGGGGCGGTCGACACTGTCATCACCAACGCCGTGATCCTGGACTGGTGGGGCATCGTGAAGGCGGACATCGGCCTGCGCGATGGACGGATTGTGGCCATCGGCAAGGCAGGCAATCCTGACACCCAAGACGGGGTCACAATCGTCGTTGGACCTGGCACGGAAGCGATCGCGGGTGAGGGTCACATCGTGACGGCCGGTTCCATCGACACCCACATTCATTTCATCTGCCCTCAGCAGGTGGAAACGGCGCTGGCCAGTGGTGTCACCACGCTCCTTGGTGGAGGCACAGGACCCGCCACCGGCACCAACGCCACCACTTGCACGCCCGGAGCCTTTCACCTGGCTCGGATGTTGCAGGCCGCAGAGGGTTTACCCGTCAATCTTGGCTTCTACGGCAAGGGCAATGCCAGCACGCCTGAGGGAATCGAGGAGCAGATCCGTGCGGGAGCCTGTGGCCTGAAGCTCCATGAGGACTGGGGGACCACCCCCGCTGCCATCGACTGCTGCCTGTCGGTTGCGGATCGTTTTGATGTGCAGGTGTGCATCCACACCGATACGCTCAATGAGGCGGGGTTTGTGGAAGATACGATTCGTGCCATTGCGGGGCGGACGATTCACACCTTTCATACCGAAGGCGCTGGCGGTGGTCATGCCCCAGACATCATTCGCATTTGCGGGGAGGTCAATGTCTTGCCAAGTAGCACGAACCCTACACGGCCCTATACCCGAAATACGCTGGAAGAACACTTGGATATGTTGATGGTCTGCCATCATCTGGATCCAAGGATCCCGGAAGATGTGGCTTTTGCTGAATCGCGCATCCGCCGTGAAACCATCGCTGCCGAAGACATCCTTCATGATCTTGGTGCCTTTTCCATTATTGCCAGTGACTCCCAAGCGATGGGTCGAGTGGGTGAAGTTATTCAGCGGACTTTCCAGACTGCTCACAAAATGAAGGTCCAGCGTGGCGCTCTTGTGGGCGATGGGGACCGCAATGACAATACTCGTCTGAAGCGCTATATCGCAAAAACCACCATCAACCCTGCCATTGCCCATGGGATCGATTCCCAGGTTGGCTCAGTGGAGGTAGGAAAACTGGCGGATTTAGTGGTCTGGAAACCAGGGTTCTTTGCTGTGAAACCGGAATTGGTTCTGAAGGGCGGCTCAATTGTCTGGGCCCAGATGGGAGATGCTAATGCTTCAATTCCCACCCCGGGACCGGTTCACGGCAGGCCGATGTTTGCAGCTTTTGGTGAAGCTTTGACCCCTAGTTGTCTCACTTTTATCAGTCAAGCTTCTCTGGATGACGATCTGCCTCGCCGTCTGGGTCTGCGGCGATCTTGCGTTCCGGTCATTCAGACTCGCTGTGTTGGTAAGAAAGATATGCGGAACAATAACTCTCTACCAAAAATGGAGGTGGATCCACAGACTTATGAAGTATTTGCGGATGGAGAAATGCTCTACTGCGAACCCGCTGCTGAATTACCACTTGCTCAACTTTATTTTTTACTCTAAAAGCAGAGACCTGGCTGTCTCCCTGCCGTTCTCCAGAAACAATTTATACAACCCCCTTCCCTGCCGTTTAAATATAAAGAAGGGGGCTGGAAGTGATTTGTTTAGAGGAATCAGACTTTAGTGGATGTCGATATCCGACGCCGGAGGCGACGGCTCCAACCGAAGGCCGCCCCTGCTCCTAGGAGGGGCAATGGTCCGGGTACATACTCATACTCGAGGACGATATTGCCAGCGAAGTTCAAATTCGCGGGATCAAACGCAAGAGAAGGAGTTAGAGGAGTTTGAGTCTTCGTGTAGAGAGTCTCAACAAAATCAATGGTTGGAGTACCAGTGAAATAAGCTTGCAAAGCTGGTGTGCTTGCGGCTAATTGGGCAAATGCTTGGACGTAAAGCTGGCTAGCGGGACTTAGAGCGACATTATCTACACAAAAATTACTGGAGCCGAACGTAAACGTGGGGCAACTCGTAACGCGAGGTGTAGGGGATAGAGCTTGTGAAGCACCACTAGAAGAGCCGACGCTGCCTGTGAAAGTAAACTTAGGCACAGCAACAGTATTTGAAGATATTGTTACTGTTCCAGTATTAGACCCAAGCAAATCGTAGCCCCCTGTAAAAAAGGAGTTCAGAAGTTTAATTCGGACCCCCAAAAGATCGCCGGGCGCTGAAGCTGAAAATGGAGGAAATTGAATGTTGGTATTGTTTACATTCGGACCTGTGGTGTTGAAACCACCTCCACCGATGGGGCTGACCGTCTGAATCAGAGCATGCGCGGGACATGCCGCAAGCATGGAGGCGGTCGCAAAGCCCGTGAGCCATAGAGCGCGCATGAAGAAAAAGAGAAGATCCGCAGACCGTAACACGCATTAAGCCTTTCCAAAATTTCATGGTGTGACAGCGGCTGAACTGATCAAGAATCAGGTGAAACGCCTAAGACGTCCTGTATATGAGCTGGTCCAGCGAGACTTGCGTGACGGCTGCAAGTCGTTTTTTGCGTGACCAAAAAAAAGCCGGATTCCCCGCCAAGGAAGACCCGACTAATAATATCTCAAGAAAAAAATTGAAGATCTTGGACTAAAGAAGGCGAGCAAAAATGCAGGAAGCGGACTTGCAAGCAGGGGATATCCGACGTGTCAGCGGCGATCAGACTGCTCCTGCTCTTCTTCCAATTCCTGTTTTCTCGCTCTTTTGTGCTCCAGTTCGAGCATCCGCTCGCGCTCCCGCTGCCTTCTTTCAGCCAGTTTCCTGTCTTCGTTCAATTGGCGTTTCTGTTCGCGCAGTTGTAGAACTTCAGCCTTACGCTTTTGTCGTTGATAATTTAGCGTTGACTTTCTTCTTTCCTTAGTCACTCCTTGTAGTTGTTTCTTCTCTCTCTGATTCTCAGCATACTCTTTGTAGAACTTGTAGATCGAAGCAGGAGTTATTCCAAATAGTCCAATAGATTTGAAATACAAAATAAGAATATTCTTTTCTGTATTTGGGTTTATTGCCAATAAGCCAAAACCCACGGTCCCGAGCAGGCTGATCAAAGACGCGCGAGCCATGCGCTTGTAAATTGCTTTGTAGGCATCAGAGGTGGGAGAGGGAAGTCGACTGGCAAAAGATTTTTGGGCGGTTTGAATGGAATAAAGCAACTGCTTCTTGAGTTCGGCTAGGGGAACAGCACGCGCTTGATCAGGGATGTTTGGACCCTGAAGCCTGGACATGTTGATTTGCAAGTCCGCAAACGTCGTTGAGTTTTGAATGGCCCGAGTCAAGTCAGCCCCTTTCCGCTGGATAAGATTGGATTGTTCTTTATTATAAACTCTCAGATCTTGAAAGTTTTTCCATAGGGCGAAAGCAAGCATGGGTTGGACCAGTAAAAATAACATGGCCAACAAAGCTGAGAGTCGAGCGACGCGCACATATAATTTATTGCAGGCTTGTAAATCGATATAGCTTGCAACGTATACAAGTACAATGCCGACGAATGGAATTGATATGGTGTTGGATAAAGTAATGCCAAAATTGAGTAGCCAGTCGGGCTGTAGGAGTTTGGGTGGCGAGACATCGAAAGCCACGACCACCCCAAACAGGATCAGGAGGATCAAGCCACTCCGGGCCAGCAGTCGGGAGAAAGAGGTGGAATTCAAGGGAGGCCAATGGTAGTAAAAAAATTTTAGTCCAACCCCCAAAAAAAAACCCCCGACAGGGGGGTCTTGAAACTTGAGGTCACTCAGACTGTTTGCGTGATCCGACGGCGAAGCTTGCGCGACCAGCCGAAAGCAGCACCAGCTCCCAGAAGAGGGAGGGGACCAGGGACATAAGAGTAAACGTAACGGATGCCGAATTGACCTGTAACAATTGCTCGGGTGTTAAGAGGGAAAGCAGTACCGAGGAACTGGGTGCTTACACCGCTAGGTCCAGTGTAGGCCCAGGCTGTTTTGTAAAAATCAAGGCTAACAGGAGTGTTGGTATAGGGGCCAGGGGGGAAGAGAGCCGTGGTCGTGGTGAAGATGTTAGATGCGCTACCGGTGATCGCATTAAATGTGTAAGTTGTTGTCGCAGGTCCAGCAACACTGCCGCTGATGGCAGGAATTGCCACAGCAGAACCACCGGGGACAATGCTGTCAAAAGAGAGAGTCGCCGTGGTGGGGAGCGGACCGGGCAGTGGGCAGCTAAATGGTGGAATGGTGGTGAAGTCGTCACAAACCAATCGGGACACGCCACTCAGGGTGACCGATGGGATGTAGTACTGATAGCCGACAAGAGTGGCAGAAAGGTGACCGGGAGGTAGGGCGGAGGTGTTGAAGCCGGGGAAGGTGATGGGGAGAGATGGAGTGGTGGTGTCGTTACCAAACGTCTGGAAGGTCTGGACGGGAGTCAGTTGATATCCGAGACTCAACGCTTGCGCTTGAGACGGAAGCATCAAGCTGATGCCAAGCGCAGCTGGCAACAGGCCTAGCTTTGCGGTTGAAGCAAATTTGGAATGCATAAGACTCAATTTAAGGAAATGTTCAGAGTCAAGACTCCACTCAACTCTATGCAGTCACTGCCGACATGGCAACCAATCGCCGCCCAAGATCCCGCTTTGTCATGGAATCCGCGCGCCAGTATGTGTCTCGTTATGTTTGCAATGAGACCGCTTCCTGCTCTTCGCTTCAGCCGCTCGCCAGCGCCTCCCTGAGCCTTTGGCGGCCTGGTTGCTCGCCAGGGCATGGCTTCCACGGGCGGGCGCATCCGTAGCAACCGTCACCGGTCCGGGCTCGTTGCCCCTTCAGGATTGATGCACTTCTGCTCCCCCCATGTTCACGGAGTACGCGCCCCATCACGGTTATGACGAATATTTCGGCGCTCCAGCGCAGCCGCGCCCGGCCCTGGCCCCCCTCCTGTCTTCCCTGGGACGCATGGGACTTGAGCAGCTCAACCACAACCATGCGGCCGCCGGCATGTTGTTGCGGCGGCTGGGAGCCACCTTTCGCCTTAACGACTCGGGTCGTCTGGGGGTTGAGCGCATCCTTCCCTTCGATCCCTTGCCCCGCCTGATCCGCGCCAGCGAATGGGCGATCCTTGAGAAAGGTCTGTTTCAAAGGCTCGCGGCCATCGACCTCTTTCTGGCGGATGCTTACGGGGCCGGCCACATTCATGCTGACGGCGTCGTGCCTCGCGAAGATGTGGTGAGCTCCCATGGCTGGCGCCCGCAGATGCAGGGCATCCAGCCCCCCCTGGGACGTTGGTGTCACATTTCGGGACTCGATCTGGTCCGCGATGGGGAAGGCACCTGGCGGGTTCTGGAGGACAACCTGCGCTGTCCCTCAGGGGTGGCCTATTTTCTGGAAAACAGGCGGGTGATGAAACGGATCTTCCCCAGCCTCTTCGCCGGGCGCACCGTTCAGCCCATTGACAACTACGCCTCCCATTTGCTTCAAACCCTCAGCGACCTGGCCACCTGGACGGACAACCCAAAAGTTGTCCTCCTGACCCCGGGCGTCTATAACAGCGCCTACTTTGAGCACAGCTATCTCGCCCAGCAGATGGGCATCCAGCTCGTGGAGGGAAGGGATCTGGTCGTGGAGGATCGGCGCGTGTGGATGCGCAGCACGGCTGGGTTGGAGCCGGTGGATGTCATCTATCGTCGTATTGATGACGATTTCCTTGATCCGAATGTATTCCGCAAGGATTCCATTCTTGGCGTGCCGGGGCTGATGGACGCCTATGCGGCGGGGAGGGTGGCCATCGCCAACGCGCCAGGGACGGGGGTGGCTGATGACAAGTTGATCTATGCTTATGTGCCGGAGATGATTCGCTATTATCTGAAAGAAGAGCCGATCATTGAAAACGTGCCCACCTACCTCTGCTCCCGCCCGGAAGATCGTTCCTATGTATTGTCTCATCTTCATGAGCTGGTGGTTAAGTCTGTTGCTGAGGCTGGTGGATATGGGATGTTGATTGGCCCGCATGCCAGTAAAGAGGAGATTGCTATCTTTGCGTCCAAGATCGAAGCAGATCCTCGAAACTTCATTGCCCAGCCCACCTTGGAACTTTCCACTGTTCCTTCGTTGAGTGAAGGAGAGATCTACCCCTGCCACGTCGATCTTCGTCCCTATGCTCTACGTGGCAAAGAGGACTGGGTCACGCCTGGTGGTCTCACTCGTGTCGCCTTGCGACGGGGCTCGCTGGTGGTGAATTCTTCCCAGGGTGGGGGATGTAAAGACACCTGGATTGTTGATGATTCTGTCGCAGAGATGGATCACGTGACGGCCGCATTGGAGGTCGAATGATGCTGAGTCGTGTAGCGGATTCTCTATACTGGATCAATCGTTATGTTGAGCGTGCGGAAAATATCTCCCGCTTTGTTGAGGTCAGCGAAGCCATGGCCCTCGACTGCCCGCCCGGCAGCGCCGAGCCCTGGCTGCCCCTGATCGACGCCAGTGGTGACCGCGAGCTCTTTGACAAGCTTTACCCCTGTGGCCGGCCTGAAGATGTGGTCAAATTTCTTGTGCGTGAACCTGCCAATCCCAGCAGCGTGGTGAATTGCATCACCTTCGCGCGTGAGAATGCCAGGCAGATTCGCGATGTGGTCACCACGGAAATGTGGGAGCAAATCAATGGTTGCTACTGGGGTCTCCAAGAGCCAGATTATTGGGAGCAGCCCCCGCAAGAACAGCTGCGTGCGATCCGTCGGGATTGTCAACTGTTTTATGGCATTACGGATGCCACCCTGAGCCGCGATCTTTCTTGGCAATTCAGCCGGTTGGGGCGTTTGCTGGAGCGGGCTGACAAGACCACACGAATCCTTGATGTCAAATACTTCCTCCTACTTCCCTCCAATGAGGATGTCGGAGGTGTTCTGGATGAGTTGCAATGGATTGCACTCTTGCGTACGGCTGGAGCCTATCAGATGTTTCGTCAGTCGCAGCAGCGGGCTATCGCGCCGCGAGCGGTGGCTGGTTTCCTGTTGCTCGATCCCATTTTCCCCCGCTCTGTCCGTTACTGCCTGGAACGGATTAATGAAACCCTGCGCATCATTCGCGGAGGATCTGTGCCCGGGGCTCCCGACGAGCTGGAATGCCTCGCGGGGCTGACGCTTGCCCGCTGGAGCTATACCAGGATTGATGATCTGATTGCCAGTGGTCTCCATGAAGCCATCGATCATCTGCAACAAGACTTCAATCAACTGCATACCCTGATCGAGAAGCGTTATTTCATTGCCCCCCCGATCAGCACCTCCCCCACTGAGTCGGAATGCGCGCTCTCGTAACCCATACCCTTCACTACCGCTATTCGGCGCCGATCCTGCTCGGCCCCCACCGCTTCTGCCTCAAGCCACGGGGACATGGGTTCCAGCGCCTGCTTGATTTTCAGCTGACCATCACGCCAGAGCCTGACATTCTCTATCCACTGCTGGCCTCCAGCGGGGATGAGATCCTCCGGGCCCGGTTCCTGGGCAGCACGGATCGCTTTCTGGTTCGGGCCAGCAGTGAGGTCATCACACAGGCGGCTCCGCCGCTGGAGATGGCCCTTGAGATCAACCCGCCCCTCCTGCCCTATCCCGTGGGGCACCTCAACGGCGATCTGATGGGCGCCCTGGAGGGCTGGTTGCCCAACGGCCAGCACGACCCCGCTGCGGTTGATCTGGCTCAGGAAGCCTTGACGGGATGTGACCAGATGGCCCTCCCCTTTCTGCGCCAGCTCGTGGCGATCATCCAGGATCGTGTGAAATACACCCAGCGCCACATGGGACCCGCCTGGCCGGCGGGGCGAACGCTGAAAGAGCGCGTCGGGTCCTGTCGCGACCTGGCGATGCTGATGATTGAATCCTGTCGCTGCGTCGGCCTGCCGGCACGTTTTGTCAGTGGCTACCACCTTGTGGAGCCCAAGCCCAAGACCTATGACCTGCATGCCTGGGCGGAGATCTATCTCCCCGGAGCTGGTTGGCGCGGCTTTGATCCCAGTGGAGCGGGATCCATTGACGATCGCTACATCGTCCTTGCCACCTCTTCCAAAGCCAATCTGACCGCCGCTGTTTCGGGGAGTTTTTCTGGAGCGGGATCGGTGGAGAGCGATCTCAAATGGACGATCCAGGCCGAGGTGCGTGAGACGGAGGGTCCCTCGTCTGGAGATGAAGAAATCGACTGGCGTCGAGCGGCTGGTAGCCGATGCTTCTGCGATCCGCCCCATCTCGCGCCATGAAAGATGTCACCCCGGGTCCCGCAGGCATGGTCGTCACACCCCTCTCGTCCAGCTCCGCTTCCTTCGCCACTCCACTGGCGGCGGACATGCGTCGCCACCTGTTCTCCAGTCAGGCCAAGGCCCCTGGTCTGGCGACCAGCCATGACCACTACCTCTGTCTGGCGCTGGCGGTGCGCGACAGGTTGTTGGCCAGTTGGGTGGACACCGCCGAGACATACACCCATCAACACGTCCGCACGGCTGTCTATCTCTCTGCGGAGTATCTGCTGGGACCCCACCTGGAAAACAATCTGGTGAACCTTGGCCTGCGCAAGGAGGCTGAGGCCGCCTGTCAGGAACTGGGGCTTTCTCTGGATGCGCTGATCGCTGAAGAACCGGAGCCCGGCCTGGGCAATGGCGGCCTGGGACGTTTGGCGGCCTGCTTCCAGGAATCGATGGCCACGTTGGAGCTGCCAGCCATCGGCTATGGCATCCGCTACGAATTCGGCATCTTTCGCCAGCAGATCGGCCCCAGTGGCCAGGTGGAAAGCACAGATCCCTGGTTGGCCCGCGGCAATCCGTGGGAGGTGATCCGTCCGGAATGGAGTTATCCCGTGGTCATCGGCGGCCACACCGTGATCGGCGTCGCCTATGACACTCCGATCCTGGGCTATGGCGTGCGCACGGCCAACACCCTCCGCCTCTGGTCAGCGCATGCGCCGGAGGACTTTGATTTCGCCTCTTTCAACGCAGGGGACTACACGCGAGCGGTGCTCCACAAGGTCCAGTCGGAGACGCTCTCGAAGGTGCTCTATCCCAATGATGAGATGGAGCAAGGAAAACGACTGCGCTTGAGCCAGCAGATTTTCTTTGTTTCTTGCTCACTTCAGGATATGTTCCGCATCCTCAAGGGGCAGGGACTGAGTGTTACGGAGTTTCATAAGAAGTTCGCTGTGCAGCTCAATGACACCCACCCGGCGATCGCCGTGGCAGAGCTGATGCGCCTGCTCATTGATGTCCATGGGGTGGATTGGGATCAGGCTTGGAGCATCACCACCGCCTGCATCAGCTATACGAATCACACCCTGCTGCCCGAAGCTCTTGAATGTTGGGGCTTGGATTTGTTTCAACAATTGTTGCCGCGCCAACTGGATATCATCTACGAAATCAATGCCCGCTTTCTGCGCATGGTTCGCCTGCGCTATCCGGGCAAGCCGGACATGCTCTCCAAGTTGTCTTTGATTCAGGAGGGTCCCCAGCGCAAGGTGCGCATGGCCCATCTGGCCGTGGTCGGCAGTCATCAAGTGAACGGTGTCGCCGAGCTCCATAGCCAGCTTCTCAAGCAACATCTGTTTCACGACTTCGCGGAAATCTGGCCGGAGCGCTTCACCAACATCACCAATGGCGTCACGCCGCGCCGCTGGCTGGCCGTCTCCAATCCCCATCTCGCCAGTCTGCTGGATGACGCCATCGGCGAGGGCTGGAGGACCGACCTGGATCAACTCTCCCGTCTGGAGCCTCTGGCCCAGGACCCCGCTTTCCATGATCGCTGGCGGGCGATGCGGGCCTTCGCCAAGGATCGGTTGGCCCAGACAATCCTCCACCAGACCGGTGTGCTCGTGGATCCCGCCAGTCTCTTTGACGTGCAGGTCAAGCGCATCCATGAATACAAGCGCCAGCACCTGGCGGCTCTACAGCTGGTGGAGCGCTACCTGCGCCTGCGGAATGGTGAGGACCTGCCGCCGCGCACCGTGGTTTTCGGGGGCAAGGCGGCGCCGGGCTACGCCATGGCGAAGTTGATCATTCGTCTGATTGTGGGCATCGCGGACATCGTGAACATCGACCCGGCCATGGATGGTCGGTTGCGGGTGGTGTTTCTGCCTAACTTCAGTGTCAGTCTTGGCCAGCGGATCTACCCGGCGGTTGATCTCTCCGAGCAGATCTCCACGGCGGGAATGGAAGCCTCTGGTACCGGCAACATGAAGATGTCTCTCAACGGCGCCCTGACCATCGGAACTCTGGATGGGGCCAATGTGGAGATTCGGGAGCGGGTGGGCAGCGACAACTTCTTCCTTTTTGGCCACACCGCAGAGCAGTTGGCCGCCCTCAATCGTACGGGGTATCACCCGATGCCCTGGTTGGAAAATGAGCCCCTCACTCGCGCGGCCATCGATCTGATCGGATCCGGTCATTTCAGCGAGGGTGATCGCGAACTCTTCCACCCATTGCTGTCCAACTTGTGCAGCAGCGATCCCTTCCGCGTGATGGCGGACATCGGCGACTACCGACGGGCGCAAAACGATGTGGACGGGGCTTGGCTGGACAGCCAGCGCTGGACGCAGATGTCCATTCTCAACGCGTCCCGATGCGGCTTCTTCTCCTCCGATCGTTCGATCAAGGAGTATGCGGAGCGGATCTGGAGAGTGCAGCCCGTGCCGGTGGGACGGATGGTTCCGGAGCCCCAACCTGCGGATTGACGCCCCTGGTGCCCCGCTGTTCAAGCCCCCGCCGCCATGTCCCTCGCTGCCCGGTCCCCCCTCTGCGGGAAGATCCCATGAGCCCCAGGCGCTGCCGATGACCCTTTGGATGGAGACCCTCGCCGAACGGGTGCGGGAGCGTCTGGCTGCGGCGGATCTGCAACTCACCCTGGGCGGCGAGCCGACCCTGGTGCCGGTGAATCCGGAGGGCGCGGAGTGGTCCATCACGGCGGATGGACCCACCAAGCTGCCGCTGGCTCGCCGCCTGGCGGCGGTGTTTCAGCGCGACGTCTGGCCCGGCAGCACCCTGCTCTACTGCCCGGGGAAGCTCTATGCCGGCGAGGTCAATCCGCGCTGGGCCTTGCGGCTGCTGGTCCGGGCGGATGGCACCCCGCTTGTGCGCCAGCGCGACCGCCAAGCGACCGAGCCCGCGCCCGTTCCCCTAAGGGTGGACGAGGCCCCCGCCTGGCTTGCGCGTTTGGGCGAGCGCCTGGGCGTCCGCCTGCGTCCGCTGGCGTTGCGGGATCCCCTGGATGAAGGGAGGCAAGCCTGGGCCGCCCCCCTCACCGCTTTGGAGACGGGTGAGGACGGCCAGGAGCGGGGCTGGCACTGGCAGGCGGGCGACTGGCCGCTCGCGGAGGCGCTGGCCCAGCTGAGCGGCGCCCCCGGGCCGGCCGGGCTTCGCCTGCCTCTGCTCCACTTTCCGGCGGAGTTGCCGCGCCAAGTGCTCACCCTGGAGGTGGACCAAGACGGCTGGGAGTTGTTCCTCCCGCCCTTGCTGCGGGTGCCGCTGGAGAGCCTGCTCCAGGCCGTGGAGGATGGGCTGACCGGGCTCACCGAGCCCCGTTTGAGCGGCATGCTGCCCAGTGATGCCGAAGATCACTGGCAGGTGCTGGGCCTGACGGCGGATCCGGGCGTGTTGGAAATCAACCTGCCGGTCTGCCATGGCTGGTCGGACTATGCCCGTTGGCTCCGCCGCATGGAGGCGGCGGCGGAGGTCGTGGGGCTGCGCACCTGGAAGGAGGCCGACCACGGAGGCCAGGAGGGCACGGGGGGTGGCAACCATCTGCTCTGGGGCGGGGCCTCCCTGGCGACCAATCCCTTCTTCCCCCGGCCCGCCTGGCTGGCGGGCCTCCTCCGCTACTGGCAGCACCACCCCAGCCTGAGCTACTTGTTCAGCGGCTCCAGCGTCGGACCCGCGTCCCAGGCCCCGCGGCCTGATGAGGCGTCGGGAACGATCTTTGACCTCGAGCTCGCCTACCGACAACTGGAGCTGGCGGAGGAACAGCTCTCCCAAGAACCTTGGGGCGACCATCGCGCCTTGATCGGCGAAACCCTCCGCCACCTGCACGCCGATCGCAGCGGCAACAACCACCGCTCCGAGATCAGCTTTGACAAATTCTGGAATCCAGGCACGCCAGCGGGATGCTTGGGGCTGATCGAGTTTCGGGCGCTCGAAAGCCTGCCTCGCCTGGAATGGAGCCAGGCGATCGCCCTGCTCTGGAGTGGCCTGGCGGCCCATCTCCTCGATCCAGCGCATCGTCCGCGTCGCCTGCGGCCCTGGGGAGACGCGTTGCATGATCGCTGTCTCCTCCCCAGCCAGCTTTGGGCTGATCTGCGGGCCGTGCTGGCGGACCTGGCGGCAGCGGATCTGCGCCTGGAGGAGGGCCCCTTCCGGGAGCTGTGGGAGTGGCGATTCCCGCCCCTGGTGGCCTGGAACGGAGAGCCCGTGGACGGTGGGGATCGGCCTTCCCTGGAGCTCCGGCCCGCGCTGGAGCCCTGGCCCCTGATCTGCGACTTTCCGCGGGAAGGTGGCTTCACCAGCCGCTTTGTGGATGGTTCCCTGCGTCGATTTGAGATCACGGCCAACAGCGCCTTCCGGGCCCACGGCTGGCTGGCCCTGCAAGGCCGAAGCATCCCCCTTGACCCTGACCCCTCAACCCTGTTGGCGGTGCGATACAGGTTTCAACGCCTCTACCCCTGCCTCCACCCGGGCATCGCCCCGGACTGGCCCCTGCGGCTCATCGTGGGCAGTCCGTCCGGGGTGAACGCCTTTGTCTTGACCGCGACGGGGGAACGATTCCAGCCCGTTGACCTGGATGCTTCGGATCCCCGCTCCCCCGAAGGCCTGCTTCCTTGGCGGGGGCGCGAGCGACCGGAAGCCATCACCCTGGACCTGCGTTTGGAAGGTCTCGGCCTTGTCGCTCCCTGAGGAGGAAGCTCAGGAGCGCGGAACCCCAACCGTCGCGCGAAGCCTCACCAATTCAAACCATGCAATTTGGGCAGGGGCGCCGTCTTGGAGGTGACCGCGTAAAGGCGGGGGATTCGCGAGCTGTTGTAGACGCGGAACTCCCGCACCACGCTGGCGCCCTCCTCCCGCACCGCCTGATTGAGCACCAGGGAACCATCGGGATCGGACACGGAACGATGGAAGGTGCCCGGGGGGATGCGCAAGATGTCGCCGCCGCAGTCCAGACGCACGATGTGATACGGATAATTCCAGCCCAGATTCACCAGATAAAACGTGCGGCCGCCGTGCATCGCCAGCAGATTGTCTTCTTGATGGGGATGGAGATAGAACTGCCAGGCGCCGGTGTCGGGATCGTTGGGCGGGCTGATGGCCGGGCCCGTGTGCACCACCAGGTCCCTGGCGTTGGAGGTGGAGACGGTGATGTCAAAAAAACGAACGGCGGGCGTATCGCGGAACTTTTCGTAGGGGATCAGCTCAAACATCGGCGCTGGACGGGAGAGACCCGGGGCCTGGTCGCGGCGTTCTGGCATCGGACTGGGGTGGGGACTGGGCTGTCGGTTGGGCAGGGTGGCGGTCATGACGGTCGGTGCCGGGGGGAGGAGGCGAGGCGGGGAGGCGCTGCGAACAGCGGCGGGATGAACCAGTGAACCGAAGCCAGGGATGGCTTTGGGTGAGCCTCGTTACAAAACCTCGGTTTCCACAGGCGGTTGGCGCAGTGGACCCAGTGGGCGCCTCAGAGGGGGATCGGCATCTCCACCGCGGCTGGACTCGGAGCGCAAGCCTCCACTCGTTGGGCCACCACGGCCCCGATGACGATGATGGCGGGAGAGCTCAGAGCCGCTTCCTCCACCTTCTCCGCGAACTCCGCCAGGGCGGACAGGACCAGCCGTTGCCCCTGCACCGTGCCTTGTTGAATGGCCGCCGCCGGGGTGGACGGGGGCAAGCCTCCGTCGATCAGTTCGTCGCGGATGCGGCGCAGATTGTGCAGGCCCATGTAAATCACCAGCCCGTCGCTGGACCGGGCCAGACCTTGCCAGTCCACACCCGGTCGGCCTTTGTCGATCTCCTCGTGTCCGGTCACAAAGGTGACGCTCGAACCGGCGCGGCGATGGGTCACCGGGATGCCCGCATAGGCCGGCGCGGCGATCCCCGCCGTCACCCCTGGCACCACCTCCACCGCCACTCCTCGACTCACCAGATGGGCGGCCTCCTCTCCACCCCGGCCGAAGAGGAAGGGATCCCCTCCCTTCAGGCGCACCACGCGCCGATGGCGCCGGGCTAACTCCACCAGCACGGTGTTGATGGTGGGTTGAGGGACGGAATGGTGTCCCCGTCGCTTGCCCACAAAGCGGCGCTCGCAGGTCGGGGGCACCAGATCCAACAGTTCCTGGGGCACCAGGGAGTCGTAGACGAGGGCGTCGCAATCGCTCAGCAGGCGGTGAGCCCGCACAGTGAGCAGCTCCGGGTCACCGGGACCAGCCCCGACCAAATACACCGTGCCCGGGGGGGTGGCGTCGGGGCCCTCCATCGGGGCGCTCATGGCAGGTCCTCCAACAGCTGGAGCAGCCCCTGTCGCACGGTGGGTCGTGCCAGCAAGGGGATGGCTCCCGTCCCCTGGAGCCCCTCGGTGAGACGGCTGGTGGCCAGCACGAGGGGGAGGGCTGGCTCGTGGGTCCGCTCGGCGGGCGGCATCAAGGGATGGCAACGGGCGTGGCAGAGGGCGGCGAGGTGGTCCAGGTAGCGGCGCGACAGGGAACCCTCCACAGGATGGTGCAACAGCAGCGGCGCGTCCGCGCCTCCGTGGCCGGCCAAACCCTGCGCCTCGTCCCGCAGAAGCGTTTGCCAGGCGGGCCAGGAGCCCAAAAACGGCAGCAGCCGGACGGGACCCGCCCGCCGCCAGCGACGCGCCCGGGCCGGCACATCCCGCCGCACATGGCCGCCCGGCAGCAGGAACAGCGGCACCAGGGTGAGGCGGGCGGCGGACGGCAGAGGCCGCGACGGGGGGGGCTCCGCGGTGAGGGTTTCCAGAATCACCGGGGCGCCCCGCCGTTGCTCCAGCGCCTCTGCCAGGGCCGCGATTTCAGGGGGGACCCGCCCCCCGGAGCGGCCGTGGAGCAGGAGCACCAGGGGAGCGGCGGGGAGGCGCGCCAGCCGCCGTCGCAGGCGGGCGGCGACCCCGGGGTCGAGGTCCTGGCGATTGAGCTGGATCAGGAGGGGCCGGACCTCCGGCAGGCGCGCCAGGGCCTCCAGGGCGGCCTCCGCCACGGGCGGGAGCAGGTCGGAGACAAGCCCCCGCAGGGTGTGGCGCAACGCGGGCCGCGGCCAGGCTCCCAGTCCCCGGCAGAGACCTTCCACGGCGGCCAGGCGCAGGGACGCGGGACCGGGCTCCTCCGCCATCCGCCGCAGGAGGGGGAAATCGCGGGGATCCCGCTGGTGGCCGAGGAGCGGCAGCAGGACCACCCGCCGATCGGGATCGTCCGCCGCGGCGGACAAGGCCTGGAGGAGGGCCTGGCGGGCCAGGGGGTCGCGGCGGGGAACCAGCAGCGGGGGCAGGGCCGGATCCCGGGGCTCGCTCTGGCTCCACCAGCGCAGGAGACGCGCCATGGCGGCCCCGTCGAGATGGTCGGCGAGCGCGGCCAGCAGATCGGTTTGCGGCACCAGGTCGCCCTGTTCCACGGCCCGCAACCAGGGCTCCAGGGGCGGGCTGGGCTGGCGCCGCAGCCGCTGCAGCCACGGCCAGCGATGGGGACTGCCGGGGGGCGGCAGAGCGGCCACCGCATCGTCGGGATGGCCCGGGGAGGCAGCCACGGGAGCGCGGTTGGTCGGGGCGTTCACCATGGCAAATCCCCGCCCGCATCGGGGAAGGGGGTGTCGTTGTAGCGAGCGATACGTTTCATGGCGAACCCGGGTGGGACGGGCGGCTCCTGTCGAAAGTGGAAGGTGATCCGTCCGTCCCGGGAGCGCGAGCCTTGGAAGAGTTGATGCCAGCAGCGCCGGGACAGGTCATCCGCGCCAGGCGGACGGAGGCCCCCGCCGCATCCACGTGCGGACGCCCGCGCCGATGGAGCCGGGCCGGGGAAGGCGTGGCGACAGCCCAGAGCTTCGCGGACCGGAAAGAGCGCCAGCTGGTGTTCCGGCTCACCCGCGAGATGGCGGAGGCCCAGTTCGCGCGGGCGGATCGGGACCGCAGCCAGAGGCTCTGGCAGGAGGTGGCCGCCCTTGAGCTGGATCCGGAGCGGATCATTCATCTGCTTTACGGCGTGGCGGACCATGCCGACAGCGCGGAGATGGCGCTGATCGATGGGAGTTGGCGACCCGGCGGGCCGTCCCCCCGTCCGGGCCGCTGGTGGGCTCCTGGTCTGGGGCGTCTCATGGGGAGGGGGCGCGGTGGCGGGCACCGAAGCGCTCCACCAGCAGCGACTCCAGGGTGTCCGTGAGGGACGCCAGCGGCACCCCCTTGTCGTGAAGGTCCGCCAGGCGGGGGTGGCTGTCCATGGAGCCGTCCAAGAAGATCTTGGCGGCCTCCACCATCTGCCCCCCCTGACGCGCCTTGGCGCCCATCAGGCCGATCTGGCCCATGTAGGGCTGGCCGCAGGCATTGGGGCAGCCGGTCCAGTGGGTGCGGACGGGATGGGGCAGCTCCAGGCGACGCTCCAGCTCCTCCACCACCGCCAGGGCGGTGGTCTTGGTGGGAATGAGGGCGAAACCGCAGAAGCGGTTGCCGGTGCAGCTCACAGCCTCCGCCATCAGCGGTCCCGGCTTGAGTCGAAAAGCGCGCTGCCGCCCGGGTGCGTCCAACTCGGCGCGCAGGGCGTCGAGACGGGCGTTCGGCACCCCGCTGATCACCACATTCTGACTTTCGGTGAGGCGCAGCTCCCCATCTCCCCAGGTGCGGGCCAGGTGGGCCAGGTCGGCCATCGCGGCGGCGTCGAGACGTCCCATCGGCACATTCAATCCCGCCCAGGAGAGACCCTCCTGCTTCTGCGGATGGAAGCCGCAGACATCCCGCGGGGCGCGCGTGACGCCATGGCTGCCGTCGTGGGAGCGCGGCAGGGCCGCCTCTTCCGGGCCCCGCAGCGCGCTGTGGGTGGCGATCACCTCCCGCCGGTAGGCCTCCAGGCCAAGAGCCTCGATGAGGTACATCAGGCGCGTCCGGCTGCGCACGGCCCGATCCCCGTTCTGTTCAAAATGCCTGATCAGGGCCAGGGTGAACCCCGGCAGGGCCGAGGCGGGCAACCAGAGCCCCAACGGAATGGCCAGGGCGTTGCGCTGGCCCGAGAAGAACCCTCCCACCATGACGGTGAAGCCCAGCTCTCCGCTGTGGAAAGCGGGCAGGAAGGCGAGGTCGTTGTGCAGCAGAAAGCTGTCTGGAGCGCCCCCCACAGCGACGTTGAATTTGCGGGGCAGGTTGCGCGGTCCTTCCGGGCCGAGGAGGGCCTCCTGAATGGCCTCCACCAGGGGGCGGGTGTCGATGAATTCCTCGGGATCGATGCCCGCCAGCGGATTCCCGGTGACGTTGCGGGGGTTGTCATGGCCGGATTGACGGCTGGTGAGTCCCACCCGGTGCAGGTCCAGCATGAGGGGAGCCATGTCCTCCAGCAGCAGGCCGCGCAACTGAAGGTTCTGGCGGGTTGTGATGTCAGCGCTGCCTTCCTCTCCGCAGCGGTCGACCACATCCGCGAGCAGCTCCAGCTGGTCGGCGTTGATCAGACCATTGGGCAGCCGCAGGCGCACCATGAACCGGCCGGGCGTGACCGGCCGGAAGAAAATGCCCAACCACTTGAGGTGAATGGTGAGGGTGGCCTCATCGAGGCTCTCCCAACCGCTGGCCGCCAGCTCGCGCAGGCGTGGTTCGAGGTCGAGCCCGCAGAGGGTGGCCTTGGCCTTCTCGATCTTGTTGAGCGCCGTCGCGGCCGGAGGTCCGTCCTCGGGGGGACGGAGGGCCGAGGCGGGGGAGGCATCGGAGGAAGCCATGGGGGCGGAGAGAGGGGGAAAGCCGCGACGCGGAACAGGGGACGAAGGGGAGGTGAATGTGCGACTGGAAGCCATGGCTTCGCCAGCCGATCGACGCTCAAGGACCACCGTCAGGGCGATGGAGCCCGGAGCGGGATGGAGACCTGAAGGGTCGGATCCGGTGCCCGGGGGGACGTGCCTCGACACGACAAGCACGGATGAGCTTCGTATGGGCCTCAACCAACCGTCGCGAATCCAATATCCGCGGTTGTGGTCGCACCAGGGGTTCGCTCTCCAGCCACAATGTGCATCAGGCCAGGCCAGTCTCGTGTTTCAACCGCTACCAAATCCAGCCGTGGGGGTCGGCCTGGCGGCCTTGGATGGTGACCGCAAGGTTCGCCAGCAGGTGGCTCTCGGACCCGAACGCGCCCGCTTTCGCGACCTGATCGCCAAGGTGGGCAGCGGGGAGCACACCAGCACGGGGTTGAGCCGGGAGGAGGCGGGGGAGGCCATGACGCTGATGCTCTCCGGTCGGCTGGATCCCGCCCAGCTGGGGGCGTTCCTGATCGCCCATCGCATCCGCAGGCCCTCCCCGGAGGAACTCAGCGGCATGCTCGACGCCTATCGAAGCCTCGGACCGACCCTGACCACGGGAGGGCGACGGGCCCTCGCCTTCGGCGTGCCCTACGACGGTCGCAGTCGCACGGCGCCGCTGCTTCCCCTGGTGGCCCTCACCCTGGCGGCGGCGGGTCTCCCCGCGGTGCTTCATGGCGGGGGGCCGATGCCCGTCAAGTATGGGGTGACCCTGGAGGAACTCTTCGCGGCCCTGGGCGTGTCCTGGGCGGCGTTGAGCCTGGAGGCGGTGCAGGAGCGACTCGATCGCCACAACCTCGCCCTCACCCACCAGCCCCTGCATTTCCCCGCCGCGGAGGCCCTGGTGGCCGTCCGCGACCTCATTGGCAAGCGGCCACCGGTGGCCAGCCTGGAATTGCTGTGGACGCCCCATCTGGGGGAGCGCTTGCTGGTGAGTGGGTTCGTCCATCCCCCCACCGAGCAGCGCGCTTGGGAGGCCCTCCGCGCCTGCGGGGAGCGGGACGTGCTGACGATCAAGGGGCTGGAGGGCTCCACCGATCTGCCCACCACCCGCGCGGGCATCGCCGCCCGGCTGCGGGGCGAGAGCTGCGAGCGTCTCCTGCTGCACCCCCGCGACCACGGCATCACGGCGGCGGAGGTGCCCTGGGAGTCGCTGGATCGATGGCGGGAGCAGGCCCTGGCGGCTTTACGGGGGGAGGGACCTCTCGCGGAGGGGGTGCTCTGGAATCTCGCCTGCCTGCTGTGGCAGAGCGATCAGCTGGCCAGCCTGCCCGCAGCGCTGGATCAGGCGCGGGCCTTGTTGTTGGCGCAGGCGGGTGAGCGCCTGCGGCGGGAGCTGGCGCCTTGAGCCAGGGCTCTCCCCCATCCGCCGCCGACCTGGCCTCCAGGATGTTTCCCTTTGAGGCCGACTTCGCGGGAGACCTGCGCTGTCTGCCGATGGCGGTGCGGCGCAAGTTGGACCTGGCCGGTGTGAAACTCAAGCTGGTCCACTGGCACGGTCTCACGACGGAGGAGCGGCGGCGCCTGCTGGCCTGGCCCGACGATGGGGCCTCCCTCGCCGCGCTGCGCCAGTGGCTGCTGGAGCGCAGTCGCAGCCTGCCGCATGGGCCTGCCTCCCCCTTGCTGCCAGCCAGGGAGACGGATTGGCAGCGCGCCGATGCCTGGCCCGAGACCGTCGTGGCCTCCTGCCGGGAGCTGGGGCTGGCCTTGCGTCCTGTGGGCTGGGCGGAACTGGATGAGCTGCAGCGGTTCGCCTTGGTGAAATTGAGCCATCCGGGCCATGAGCACCGCAACCTGCCGCGCGCCCTGGAGGAGTTCGCCCTGCTGGACTGCTGAGCCGGACGCGCACGGGGTGGCTGTCGCGGCTCCGGGGGGGACTGGAGTTTGTAGTGGTTGTGACAACGCCTGTCCCCTGCTGATGATTCCATTTAGGAACGGTCAGCCTGTGCGCCGCCAATCGTTCTGTGACGTGCGCATTGTTCCGAGGCACCGTCATACGTCAGCCGGTGATTCACCACCCCGCTCTCCCACTGGGTGCGTCACCTTTCCTCTCTTCTCACCTTCGCCTCTTCTGTACGGCATTTTCACCGTCGGAAGATGTTCACTCTCCTCGAGCGTTGCTCGGTATGAAGGAGCGGGTCGCAGCACGGCCTGATCACGATGGTGTGGCAGCGAAATCTCCCTCGCCGCAGCCTCTGATCGGTCTGCAGCCGCACCTTTGATCGGTCTGTGGCCGCTCCCCCGAATCTGATCCCAACCGGACGAGGTCCCGCTCGGACCCGTCCTTGACCCCTTCCACTTCCCCATCCCGATTCCATGGCTTCGTTCTCACGCCGCCGTTTTCTGCTCACCGCTGCGGGCACGGCCGTTGGCAGCCTCGTGGTGGCGGCCTGTGGCGGCAAGCCTCCCGCCACCGCCACCAAAAGTGAAACCGCCACGACAGGGTCGGGCGGTGGCGACACGGAGGTGAAAGGCGCCACCCTCGGCTTCATCGCCCTCACCGACGCGTCGCCAGTGATCATCGCCAAGGAGAAGGGCTTCTTCGCCAAGCACGGCATGCCCGATGTGAAGGTCGTGAAACAGACCTCCTGGGCGGTCACCCGCGACAACCTGGAGCTCGGCGGCGAGCGGGGCGGCATCGATGGCGCCCACATCCTTGCTCCCATGCCTCTGTTGCTCACGGCCGGGAAGATCACCAAGACCAAGCAGCCGCTGCCCATGTACACCCTGGCGCGGCTCAACACGCAGGGCCAGGCCATTTCGGTTTCCAAGGATTTTCTTCCCGACAAGTTGACCGTCAACAATTCCGCCGCGTTACGCAAGGTTGTTGATGCGGCCAAGGCGAAGGGGAAGGCGTTCAAGGCGGCGGTGACCTTTCCCGGTGGCACTCACGACCTCTGGATGCGTTATTGGCTGGCGGCCAATGGCGTGGATCCCAACTCGGAGGCCGATCTTGTGGTGGTGCCCCCGCCGCAGATGGTGGCCAACATGCAAACAGGCACGATGGATGTCTTTTGTGTGGGTGAGCCCTGGGGGCAACGGCTGGTGAACAAGAAGCTGGGGTACACAGCCACCCAGACGGGTGAGCTGTGGAAGTTGCATCCCGAGAAATCGTTCTCCATGCGCGCCGATTGGGTGGACAAGAATCCCAAGGCGGCCAAGGCCCTCCTGATGGCGGTTCAGGAAGCCCAGATGTGGTGTGAAGACCCTGCCAACCTGGATGAGATGTGTGAGATCGTTTCCAAGGATAAATATATCAAGGCCAACGTCGCCGATATCAAGCCCCGCCTGTCCGGCAAGGTGGACTACGGCGATGGTCGGGTGGTGGAGAACAGCCCCTACACGATGAAATTCTGGAGTGAGAATTCTTCCTTCCCTTATAAGAGCCATGACGCCTGGTTCGTGACGGAAGACATCCGCTGGGGCTACCTGCCAGCCAGCACGGACATCAACGCTCTGGTCAACAAGGTGAATCGGGCCGATCTCTGGCGGGAGGCGGCTGAAGCCATCGGCCAGAAAGCGGCGATTCCAGCCAGCGATTCCCGCGGCAAGGAAACTTTCTTCGACGGGGTGGTGTTCGATCCAGAAAACCCCAAGGCCTATCTCGACGGCCTCAAAATCAAGGCCCTGAGCTGAACGATGGCCACCTCGTCCCCCACCACCCAGCTCCGCCCGCGCCGCCCCAGTCGGGTGCGGCCCGTTCTGCGGCCGATCCTTCCCTACGTCATCTGCATCGGCGGCTTCCTGGTGGCCTGGCAGATCCTTTCCGCCATCCTTGGCGCGGCGCGGCTTCCCGGCCCGATCACCGTCATCTCGGAAACCTGGGATCCCTACATCAGCCAGCCCTTCTTTGATGAAGGCGGCACCAGCAAAGGCCTGGGCTGGCAGATCCTGATCTCCCTCCAGCGGGTCGCCCTCGGCTATGGCCTGGCCGCTCTGATCGGCATCACCATCGGCGGTCTGCTGGGCCTGAGTCGTTTCATCGGCAAAGGCCTCGATCCGGTGATCCAGGTGTTGCGGACCGTGCCGCCTTTGGCTTGGTTTCCGATTTCGCTGATGGTGTTTCAGGACGCTTCCACGTCGGCGATCTTCGTGATCTTCATCACCGCCATCTGGCCGATCATCATCAACACGGCTGTCGGCATTCGCGAGATTCCTCAGGACTACACCAATGTGGCTCGTGTGTTGCGTCTGCGCAAAGGGGAATACATTCGCAACATCGTGATCCCCGCCACGGTCCCCTACGTGTTCACCGGGTTGCGCATCGCTGTCGGTTTGGCCTGGTTGGCCATTGTGGCTGCGGAAATGTTGAAGGCAGATGGTGGCATCGGCTATTTCATCTGGGATTCCTACAACGCTGGCGGTGATTCCAGCTCCAGCCAGATCATCCTGGCGATTCTTTATGTCGGCCTTGTGGGTTTAGCCCTCGACCGTCTTGTGGCCTGGGTGGGTCGTCGCGTGGCGCGGGGGGCCAACTGACATGGCCTTCCTCACGGTGGATGACGTCACCCAGGTGTTCCCCCTCGATGATGGCGGTCGATATGTCGCCCTGAAAGACATCGATCTGGAGATCGCGGAAGGGGAGTTTGTTTCCCTGATCGGTCACTCCGGCTGTGGCAAGAGCACCCTGCTCAACCTCCTCGCCGGCCTCAGCCAGGCCAGCTGCGGCGGCATTTTGATGGAGGGTCGCCAGGTGACCGAGCCCGGACCCGATCGCATGGTGGTGTTTCAGAACTATTCGTTGCTGCCCTGGCAGACCGTGCGTCAGAACATCGCCCTCGCCGTGAACCGCGTCATGGGTCAGGCCAGCGTTGGCGAGCGGCGGGAACGGGTGGACGAGGCCATCGCCATGGTTGGTCTCATCCCGGCGGCCGAGAAGTTGCCCGCAGAGCTCTCCGGGGGGATGAAGCAACGGGTGGCCATTGCGCGGGCTTTGGCGATTCGCCCCCGTCTGCTGTTGCTGGATGAACCGTTCGGCGCCCTCGATGCCCTCACCCGCGGCAACCTGCAGGAGCAGCTGATGACGCTGTGCCAGCAGGCCGGGGTGACCACGGTAATGGTGACCCACGATGTGGATGAGGCCCTGCTCCTCTCCGACCGGGTGGTGATGCTCACCAATGGCCCGGAGGCGGAGATCGGTCAGATCCTGGAGGTGCCCTTCGCTCGCCCCCGTCACCGACTGGAGGTGATGGATCATTCTCGCTACTACCAGTTGCGGGCGGAGTTGATCGGCTTCCTGCAGCAGCAGCGCCGGCTGCGTCAGCGGCGGGCGGAGCGCGAGCTGGAGCTGACGCTCTCCGCCGCCGAGACAGCCGCGCCCGCCTCAGCAGCTGCTTCAACAGCCGCCGGCAGGACCGCCGAAGCGGGGGCTCCAGCGGCGGCGACGCGTCGGTCCGCTCCGCAACGGCTGGCGGGTCCCGCCTCGGTGCGGCTCGGCGTCATCCCCGGTCTCGACATCGCCCCGCTGGCCCTCGCCCTGGCCGACAACCTGTTCGATTCCGTTCGCGTGCGGGTGGTGACCGTGCCCTTTGCCAACTGGGAGCGGTTGGAGGAGCGCCTGCGGGAGGGGGAGCTGGATGTGGCCATCACGGCGGCCACCACCCCCCTCGCCCTCGCCCTCGGCCTGAATGGCGGCGCCCCCTGGCCGGCCATCACGCCGATGACCGTGAGCCGCAACGGCAACGCCCTCTGCCTGGCCCGTTCCTTCCTGCGGGATGGGGTGCGGGATCGGGACAGCCTGGCCGCCCTTCTGCGCCAGCGGGCGGAGCCCCTCCGGCTGGCGGTCCCCCAGCGCCACGGCACCGCCGAACTCCTGCTGCGCCACTGGCTGGCCGCGGGGGGCGTGGCCCTGGATCGGGAGGTGACCTTCTCGGTGCTCTCCCCCATGGCGATGCAAGGCGCCCTGCGCGGTGAGCGCATCGATGGCTTCATCGCTGGTCGCTATCGGGTGGCCGAGGCGGTGGAGGACCGTCAGGGCTACGTCCTTGCCACCGACCTCGACATCTGGAGGGGGCATCCGGAAAAGGTGCTCACCTGTTCCGAGGATTGGGCGGAGCGCCACCCGGACGCCCTGCTCGCGCTCTGTGCCGGCTTGATGCGGGCGGCGGAGCGCTGCGATGACGGCGGCCGTCGCGAGGAACTCACCCGTGTGCTCAGCCAGCCCCAATGGCTCGGCACCCGGGCGGCCATCGCCCTCGGCCGCCAGTTCGACATGGGCACCGGAGCGCCGCCCGGGGAGCTCCTGGCCTTCAACCGCTGGCACGCCGATCGCGCCCATCTGCCCAACCGGGCGGAAGGGACCTGGATCCTGAGCCAGTTCAGCCGCTGGGGCTGGTGCCCCTTCCCCAGCAATCGCCTGGAGCTGCTCAGCCAGGTCTACCGGCCGGACCTGTGCGACAAGGCGCTGGAGCTGGCCGGCTATCCCGCGCTGCGGCCCGATCGCCACCCCTTCACCCTGGCGGACGGCATCCCCTTCAACCAGGACGATCCCCTGGCCTACCTGCGGGCCCTGCCCGGCGGCTCCGAGCCGCTTGTGGAACCTGTGACCCTGCCCGAGAGCCCGTTCCTCTCCTCGACCTCCGCGACGCCCGCCTGACATGACAACCGCCAGCGCCTATCTGGAATTCACTGCGGTGGGACAGGTGTTCCAAACCCGTCGCGGCCCCTTTGAAGCCCTGCGGGACATCGACCTGCGGGTGAACAAAGGGGAATTCGTCTGCGTCATCGGCCACTCCGGCTGCGGCAAGAGCACCCTGCTGAACATGGTGAGCGGCTTCCTCTCCCCCACCAGCGGTCGCGTCACCCTGGAGGGCCGTCCGATCGAGCGCCCCGGCCCCGATCGCATGGTGGTCTTTCAGAACTACTCGCTGCTCCCCTGGCAGTCCGTGCGTCAGAACGTGGATCTGGCGGTGCGGGCCGCTCGGCCGGAGTTGAATTCCGCCCGTCGGCGCCAGGTGGTGGATCACCACCTGGAGATGGTGCATTTGTCCGATGCGGCGGAGAAGCGACCGGGACAGATTTCCGGTGGCATGAAGCAACGGGTGGCCATCGCGCGCGCTCTGGCGGTGCAGCCGGCGGTGCTGGTGCTCGATGAGCCCTTCGGCGCCCTGGATGCGATCACCAAGGAAGAGTTGCAGGAGGAGTTGCTGGCCATCTGGCGCGAGCAGCGACCCACGGTGTTGATGATCACCCACGACATTGACGAGGCGCTCTTCCTCGCGGATCGCATCGTGATGATGACCAACGGCCCGCAAGCCACGATCGGTGAGATTCTGGAGGTGCCATTCGAGCGGCCGCGTTCCTACATGGCGATTCAAGAGGATGCCCGCTACGGACAATTGCGCAACCAGGCCATGGATTTTCTGTTCCGTCGCCATGCCCACGCGGTGGATTGATCGCGGTTGATGCGCCTCCTGCTCGCTCCCGATGCTTTCAAGGGGTGTTTGAGCGCGGCGGCGGTCTGCCGCGCGTTGGAGGAGGGCCTCCGGCGGGTGATGCCGGAGGCACGGATCCGCTCCATCCCCCTGGCCGATGGGGGCGAGGGGACGGTGGATGCTCTGGTGGCCGCCTCGGGCGGCTGGTTCCAGAACGTCTCGGTGACGGGTCCGCTGCCGGGGGAGAGGGCGCGAGTGGAGGCGCGGCTCGGCTGGCTGGACCCCACCACGGCGGTGGTGGAGATGGCGAGCGCCTCGGGCCTGCCCCTGGTGAGCCCCGAGCGCCGCAACCCGCTCCACACGACGAGCCAGGGCACGGGAGAGTTGATCGCCGCCGCCCTCGACGCTGGCGCGCGCCACCTGATCGTCGGCCTGGGCGGTTCAGCCACCAATGATCTCGGCGCCGGCATGGCTCAGGCCCTGGGGATGCGCTTCCTCGACCGCGCCGGCCGCCTGATCACGGCACCGCTCAGCGGCGGACGTCTTCGGGAGGTGGCGGCGGTGGACGGAGCGGGGGTGCATCCGGGCCTGGCGGGCTGCCGGCTCGAGGTGGCCAGCGACGTGGACAACCCCCTCCTCGGTCTCCTGGGCGCCACCGCGGTCTATGGCCCCCAGAAGGGCGCCACCCCGGCCGACCAGGCGGAGCTGGAGGCGGGGCTGGCCCATCTGATCGCCCTGGTGGAGGACGCCACGGGCCGCCGGGTGCGGGATCAGCCCGGGGCTGGCGCCGCCGGGGGGATGGGCGCCATGCTGCTCGCCCTCGGCAGCGAACCTCCCCGGCCAGGCATCGAGCTGGTGCTGGCGGCCAGCGGCTTTGCTGCGGCGCTGGCGGAGGCCGATCTTGTGCTGACCGGCGAGGGCCGCGTGGACGCCCAGACCGCCTGCGGCAAGACGATCAGCGGCGTCGCCCGGGCGGCGGCGGCGGCGGGGGTGCCCGTGGTGGCGCTGGCGGGGGAGCTCGGCCCCGGCGCCGAGGCCGTGCTGTCCCTGGGTGTCAGCGGCCTGTTTTCGCTGGTGCCCGGTCCGATGGACCTCCCCGCAGCGATGGCCCGGGCCCCCGAGCTCCTGGCCGACGCCGCCGAGCGGGTGCTGCGGCTGGTGGTGGCCCTGGAGCGGCGGGATCGTCAGCGCTTCAGGGTTGAGGATTCGGAGGGGTGCCCGTCTCGCGCACCAACAGCGCCCGCCCCAGGGACTGGTCGGTCTGGGCCGTGAGCAGGGCGGCCTGGCTGGCCTGCAGATCCCGTTGCACCAGGAGCACCTCCGTCAGGGGCTCCACCTGGGCGCGATAGCGCAGCTGGGCGTCTCGCAGGGCTCGCTCGCCGGCGGCCACCGTTTCCCGGGCTGCGGCGATCCGCGCGGGGGACGCCTGCAGCTGCTGCCAGGTTTCCCGCACGGTGGTGCGGATGCGGCGGCGGGCGAGATCGCCGTCGGCGGCGAGCACGGCGGCCTCCCGTTCCGCCAGGGCCGCGCCATCGCGGGCGCGGCCGCCATCAAACAACGGCTGACGCAGTTGCAGCAGTCCCCCCCAGTCGTAGAAGTTGCCTTGGATGTTGCCGGGGGTGTCGATGCTCGGCAGATTGACATTGGCGGGACCCGCCCGCACCCGGCCTGCGGTCTCGAGCACCGGCACATCGATGGTGTTGGTGTTGATCCCCGCTCCCGCCAGCAGCGAGAGGCTGGGCAGGAGCGTCGCCCGGGCGGCCTTCGCCCGTTGCCGGCTGGCCTGCTCCTGCAGCTTCAGGGCCTCCAGGAGGGGGCGATCCGCCAGGGCCTGCTCCAGGGTGGTCTCCAGATCGAGGGGCCAGGGCCGCTGCAGGTCGCGGATGGGATCCGCCGCCTCCGGGGCCTCGCCCAGGGGCAGGCCGAGCAACTCCGCCAGCCGGGCTCGGTTGGCCTCCCTCTGGGCCCGGGCGGTGACCAGGCCCTGGCTGTCGCCGGCCCGCAGGGCACTGGCGCGCTGCACCTCGATGCGGGCGGCCAGTCCCTTGGCGAAGATCGCCCGCACATCCCGCTCCAGCGCCGTGGAGGCTTGCAGCGCCGTCTCCCACACCGGCACCAGGGCCTGGCGCAGCTGCAGCTCGCGGTAGGTGCTCTCCAGCTCATAGCGCACCTGGCGCTCGTTCTCGCTCAGTTGACGGTCGGCCGCCTGGCTGCTGCTGCGGGCGGCGGCCACCTGCCAGCCCTCGCTGATCGGCAGCAGGTTGGCGTTGAACACCACGCCCCCGCCAGCGAAGAGGCTCTGGATCACGGCGTAGCCGTTCTGTCCGAGGCCGAAGCTCAAATCCCCGATGGTGGGGAGGTTGGTGATCACGCCGATGGAGGTGCCCACCTGGGTGCCGCTGGCGCTGCCCACCAGATCGAGGCGGGGCCAGAGCTGGCCGCGGCTGAGGCGCACCGCCGCTTCGGAGCGCTCCCGCTCCCGCCGGGAGCGCTCGAGGTCCACCGACGCCGGCAATCCGCGCTCCAGCACCTCCGCCAGGGAGAGAGGCGTCACCCGGGGCGGGGTGGAGGCGAGGGCGGTTTGACAGGTGAGGAGGAGGGCGAGCAGGCGGGCGGCCGGACCGCACCGGGGAGGACGCACGAGGGAGCGGGATGGAGACTGGCCTGGACCTTACGGACACCCTTCCGGTCGCCGCTACGGTCTTGTGCAGAAACCGCTGTTGGCTTGCCTCCCACCCCCGTCGGAAGTCCCTCCGGGGACGAGCACTCCAGCGGCTCGAACCCGCCTCTCCCCACTCCCTCCAGCGAGGACGGAGCGCTCCGCCGCCTCCCCCGTCTCTTGCCCGTGGTGGTGATGACCGCCCTCACGGTGGGTTGGGCCGCCAGGCCCGTGATCCCCGTGAAGGTCCACGGCAGTGGCTTGCTGGCGGCGCCGGAGAGCCGGCGGGCCTTTTTCGCCCGCGGCCCCGGTGAGGTGCAGGACATCAAGGTGAAGGTGGGCGAGGAGGTGGTGCCCGGCCAGCTGCTGCTCACCCTCAGCCGCGTCGATCAGGCCGCCGCCGGTGGGGGCGGGGTGGGTCCGGATCCACGCG